>CAZYHR010000098.1:3559-12675 GCA_964647395.1 uncultured Intrasporangiaceae bacterium
CTCCGGCTCCGACGACGTCGAGGTCGGGGTAGGCACCGGCGCGATCTGCACCACGCGCATCGCCGCGGGGGTAGGTGCCCCGCAGATCACCGCGATCCACGAGGCGGCACGCGCGACCGGGCCGGCCGGCATACCGGTCATCGCCGACGGGGGGCTGCAGTACTCCGGGGACATCGCCAAGGCCCTGGTCGCCGGCGCGAGCACCGTCATGGTCGGCTCGCTGCTGGCCGGCTGCGAGGAGAGCCCCGGGGAGCTGATCTTCGTCAACGGCAAGCAGTACAAGTCCTATCGCGGGATGGGCTCGCTGGGCGCGATGTCCGGCCGCGGCAAGAAGTCCTACTCCAAGGACCGGTACTTCCAGGCCGACGTGATCAGCGACGACAAGATCATCCCCGAGGGGATCGAGGGCCAGGTGCTCTATCGGGGCCCGGTGTCCTCGGTGGTGCACCAGTTGGTCGGCGGGCTGCACCAGTCGATGTTCTACGTCGGCTCCAGTACCGTCCCCGAGCTGCACGAGCGGGGGCGGTTCGTGCGCATCACCGCCGCCGGGCTCAAGGAGAGCCACCCGCACGACGTGCAGATGACCGTCGAGGCGCCCAACTACGCAGCTCGGGCCTGACGGCCGAGCTGCCGGCTCGGGCCGACCGATAGCCTGGCGCGGTGACCGAGATCGAGATCGGCCGCGGCAAGCGCGGCCGCCGGGCCTACTCCTTCGACGACATCGCCGTCGTGCCGTCGCGCCGGACCCGCGACCCGCAGGACGTGTCGGTGTCCTGGCAGATCGACGCCTACCACTTCGAGATCCCGGTCCTCGGCGCCCCGATGGACTCGGTCATGTCCCCGGCCTCGGCGGTCGCCCTGGGCCGGCTCGGCGGTCTCGGCGTCCTGGACCTCGAAGGTGTCTGGACGCGGTATGACGACCCCGAGCCGATCCTCGAGGAGATCGCGGCGATCGACCCGGCCAAGGCGACCCGGCGCATGCAGCAGATCTACTCCGAGCCGATCCGTCCCGAGCTCATCGCCGAGCGGCTGCGCGAGCTGCGCACCGCCGGGGTGACGGTGGCGGGGGCGTTGTCCCCCAAGCACACCCAGACCCACTGGCGCACCGTCGTCGACGCGGGCGTCGACCTGTTCGTCATCCGCGGCACCACCGTCTCGGCCGAGCACGTCGGCAGCCGGGCCGAGCCGCTCAACCTCAAGCGCTTCATCTACGAGCTCGACGTGCCGGTCGTCGTCGGCGGTGCGGCGACCTACACGGCGGCCCTGCACCTCATGCGCACCGGTGCCGCGGGGGTGCTGGTCGGCTTCGGCGGCGGCGCGGCGCACACCACCCGGCGCACCCTCGGCATCCACGCGCCGATGGCCAGCGCCATCGCCGACGTCGCCGCCGCCCGGCGCGACTACCTCGACGAGTCCGGCGGCCGCTACGTCCATGTCATCGCCGACGGCGGGGTGGGCACCTCGGGCGACATCGTCAAGGCGATCGCCTGCGGCTCCGACGCGGTGATGCTCGGGGCGGCCCTGGCCCGGGCCAAGGACGCGCCCGGCGCGGGTCACCACTGGGGTGCCGAGGCCCGGCATGCCTCGTTGCCGCGCGGTGAGCGGGTCGAGGTCGGCGTCCGCGGCACGCTCGAGGAGATCCTGTTCGGACCGGGCCGCTCCGCCGACGGCACGACGAACATCATCGGGGCCCTGCGCCGCGCCATGGCGACCACGGGCTACTCCGACGTCAAGGAGTTCCAGCGGGTCGAGGTGGTCGTCGCACCGACCGCCCACTCCTGATGACCGTCGCGACGGCGCTGCCGGAGGCCGACCAGCGACAGCTGACCCGGCACGTCGTCGCCGGACCCACCGCGCAGCTCCGGCCGGTGGTCACCCCGATGACGGCGCAGGTGGTCGCCCAACTGCCGCTGTCCACCCCGGCTGATGTCGCCCGAGCCGTCGAGCACGCCCGGCAGGTGCAGCCGCACTGGGCGCGGCGCTCGGTGACCAGCCGCGCCGAGATCCTGGTCCGCTTCCACGACGCGGTGCTACGCGACCAGGTGGCCCTGCTCGACCTCATCCAACTCGAGTCGGGCAAGGCCCGGCTGCCCGCCTTCGAGGAGGTCGTCGACACCGCGGTGAGCTCGCTCTACTACGGTCGGCACGCCGCGGCATACCTGCGCTCGGCCCGGCTCCCGGGCATCTTCCCGCTGCTGACCCGGGCCGAGGTGATCCGCCACCCGGTCGGTGTCGTCGGGGTCGTCTCGCCGTGGAACTATCCGCTCTCGCTGCCGATCACCGACTCGCTGCCGGCCCTGGTGGCCGGCAACGCCGTTGTCCTGCGGCCCGATCCGCAGACCACCCTGACCGCCCTGCACGCCGTCGGCCTGCTGCGCGAGGCCGGCCTGCCCGAGGGCGTGCTGCAGGTGGTCACCGGCGACGGGCCGACCGTCGGCCAGGCGGTCGTCGACCGGGCGGACTACGTCTGCTTCACCGGCTCGACGCGGACCGGGCGCGCCGTCGCCCGCGCCGCCGGGGAGCGGTTGATCGGCTCCTCGCTCGAGCTCGGCGGCAAGAACACCCTCTACGTGCGGGCCGACGCCGACCTCGGGCGCGCCGTCGAGGGGGCCACCCGGGCGTGCTTCTCGTCCGCGGGGCAACTGTGCATGCACGCCGAACGGGTGGTCGTACACGACGCGGTGGCCGACGAGTTCCTGGCCCGGCTCGAGGCGGCGGTGCGGGCGATGCGGTTGGGCACCACGCTCGAATACGGCTACGAGATGGGCTCGTTGCTCAACGAGACGCAGTTGGAGCGGACCCGGCAGCACGTCGCCGACGCGTTGCACCGAGGCGCCCGGTTGTTGGCCGGCGGACGAGCGCGGCCGGAGGTGGGGCCGTTCGTGCACGAGCCCACCCTGCTGACCGGGGTGACCGCTCAGATGGCCTGCCACGACGAGGAGACCTTCGGCCCGGTCGTCGCGGTCCATCGGGTGGCCGACGACGCCGCGGCGGTCGCCCGCGCCAACGACACGCCGTTCGGACTCAACGCGAGCATCTGGACCAGGGACGTGCGGGCCGGCCGGGCCCTGGCCAGGCGGATCCGGGCCGGCACGGTCAACATCAACGAGGGGTATGCCGCCGCCTGGGGCAGCGTCGCGGCCCCCATGGGTGGACGGGGCCAGTCCGGCACCGGACGACGGCACGGCGCTGAGGGCATCCTCAGATACACCGAGAGCCAGAACGTCACCGCCCAGCACCTGCTCGGCTTCGGCCCGCCCTTCGGGTTGTCCGACCGGCAGTGGGCCGGCACGCTCACCGGCCTGTTCCGAGCGCTCAAGGCGACTCGGATCCGATGAACAACCCTGCGGCACAGGGAGGCTGGGACCACGACGTCATCGTCGTCGGGTCCGGCTTCGGGGGAGCGGTGGCAGCGCTGCGGCTCGTGCAGAAGGGCTACTCGGTGCTCGTCTACGAGTCGGGTCGCCGCTTCGCCGACGCCGACTTCGCCCGGACCTCCTGGGACCTGCGGCGCTACCTGTGGGCGCCGCGGCTGCGCTGCTTCGGCGTGCAGCGGGTCCACCTGCTGCGCAACGTCATGATCCTGGCCGGGGCCGGCGTGGGCGGCGGCTCGCTCAACTACGGCAACACGCTCTACCTGCCACCGCGGCCGTTCTTCGAGGACCCGCAGTGGGCCGCGATCACCGACTGGCAGGACGAACTCGCCCCGCACTACGCGACGGCGAGCAGGATGCTCGGGGTCGTCGAGAACGAGTGCGACGGCGTCGCCGAGCGGGTCATGGCCCGGGCCGCCCTCGAGCTCGGCGTGCGGGACACGTTGCGGCGCACCCCGGTCGGCGTCTACTTCGGCGAGCCGGGGCGCACCGTGGCCGATCCGTACTTCGACGGCGAAGGGCCCGAGCGGACCGGCTGCACCGAGTGCGGCAACTGCATGGTCGGCTGCCGGGACGGGGCCAAGAACACTCTGGTCAAGAACTACCTCTGGCTGGCCGAGCGACGCGGCGCGCGCATCGAGCCGCTGCGCACGGTCGTCGGCATCGAGGCGCTGTCCACAAGCGGCACAACGGGTTTCGCGGTGACCACGGAGGCGACGGGCCGCTGGGTGCGGCGCGAGCGGCATACCGTGACGGCCGGTCAGGTGGTCCTCGCGGCGGGCACCTGGGGCACCCAGCGGCTGCTGCACGACCTGCGCCGCACCACCCTGCCGCGGCTCTCGCCGGCCCTGGGCCGGCTGACCCGGACCAACTCCGAGGCGCTCGGCGGGGCGGTGGCCCTGCGGGTTCCGGACGCCGAACTCGCCCGGGGCATCGCGATCACCCGGTCGTTCCACGTCGACGACTCGACCCACGTCGAGAACTGCCGCTACGGCAAGGGCAGCAACCTCATGGGCCTGCTCGCCACCCTGCTGGTGCCCGACGAGGGTCGGGCGCCGCGGCCGGTGCGCTGGGCGGGGCAGGTGCTGCGGCACCCGGCCGGGGCCGCCCGCACGCTCTGGCCGCGCCGCTGGTCGGAGCGGACCATCATCGCGCTGGTCATGCAGTCGATCGACAACTCCCTTGTCGTGCAAGGCCGTCGGCGCATCCTCGGACGCGGGGTGCGGCTGACGTCCCGGCCGGGACACGGCCGGCCCAACCCGACCTGGTTCCCGCAGGCGAGTGCGGCGGCGCGGGAGCTGAGCCGGCAGCTGAGCGGCTGGACCGGCGTCGGCACGGTCGCGAGCGGCAACGTGTCGGCCGTCGTCGGGATGCCGCTGACCGCGCACTTCCTCGGCGGCTGCGTCATCGCCGACGCACCCAGCCGCGGTGTCGTCGACCCCTACCACCGGGTCTGGGGCTACCCGGGCCTGCACGTCGTCGACGGCTCGACGATCTCGGCCAACCTCGGGGTCAACCCGGCGCTGACCATCACCGCCCAGGCCGAGCGCGCCATGTCGATGTGGCCGCGCCTCGGGGCGACCGACGTGCGGCCCCCACAGGGCGCGGCCTACCGTCGGGTCAGCGGTCGCACCGGCTGATCGTCACGCCCCCCGCCGGACCGGTCAGCTGCTCGACGGCAGCTCCCGCCAGGCCGAGCGGATGTGCCGTTCGACGAGGTCCTCGGCCCGGTCGCTGTCGCCGGACTCGACGGCGGCCAGGATCGCCCGGTGATCGCGGTTGAGCGATACGACGAACCGCTCCCAGTCGCCGACCCGCCGGAAGGCCTCCAGCAGCGGCAGCCGCACGGCCTCGCGGATGCCGACCGTCATGTCGGCGACCAGGCGGTTGCCGGCGGCCTCGGCCAGCGCCACGTGGAAGGCCGTGTCGGCGTCGTTGTAGGTCTCCCGATCCACCCCCTCGGTCGTCATGGTCGCGACGGCCGCGCGCATCGCCCGCAGCTGCGCCTCGGCCGCGTGGGTCGCCGCCAACCGGGCACTGAGCCGCTCCAGGGCGATCCGTGCCTCGATGACGTCGGGGTAGGGGAAGTGCGCGAGCGCGACGTGCAGCCGCAGCAGGCGCATCAGCGCGTGGGCCGGGACGGCCGAGATCGTCGTGCCGCCGGTGGCCCCAGCGCCGACCGCGGAGGTGACCACCCCCTGGGCCTGCAGGGTGCGCATCGCCTCGCGGACCGCGGCTCGGCTGACGTCGAGCTGCCGGGCCAACTCACGCTCCGGCGGCAGCTGGTCGCCGACCCGCAGGGCCTCGTCGAGGATGCCCGTCTCGACCCAGTCGAGCACGACCTCGTAGGCCCGTCGACCCCCGCGGTCCTCGACCGTCGACACCGCAGTCCTCCCGTTCACAGGCCAACCCGTGTGCCGTCATCCCGGGCCAAAGACCCTTGACCCTATCAGCGGTGAGCGCATAGCCTCCTCTCAACCTAATGGTCTGACCATTCAGGAGACGGTCAGGCCCGCGGGTGACCCGACGCCACGACGGCCGATCCCAGGAGCGTCCCATGAGCCCTCTCCCCGCCCTCTCGGCAACCACCGGCGCGCTCGTGCTGCCGGCCGACCCGTTCAAACCCGACCTCGCCCCGGTCGGTGGCAGCCTGCTCGCCTCGGCGCTCATCGCGCTGCTGCCGCTGGTGACGGTCTTCGTCACCCTCGGCTGGCTGCGCTGGAAGGCGCACTGGGCCGGCCTGACCGCCGTCGCGGTCTCGATCCTCGTCGCGGTGCTGTTCTACAAGATGCCGGTCAACCTCGCGGTGCTGGCCGGCACCGAGGGCGCGGTCTTCGGCCTGTTCCCGATCATGTGGATCGTCTACACCGCGATCGTGCTCTACGAGGTCACCGTCGTGTCCGGCCGCTTCGAGGACCTGCGGGCCACCTTCCACCTGATCTCCGACGACCCCCGGGTGCAGGCGATCATCATCGCCTTCTGCTTCGGCGGCCTGCTCGAGGCGCTGGCCGGCTTCGGGGCGCCGGTGGCGATCACCGGGGTCATGCTCATGGCGCTGGGCTTCTCGCCGCTGCGCGCCGCCGCGGTCGTGCTGCTGGCCAACACGGCGCCGGTGGCGTTCGGCGCCATCGGCACTCCGATCATCACCGCGGGCACCCTGACCGGCATCCCCTACACGCAGATCGGTGCCTACGTGGGGCACCAGACCCCGGTCATCGCGCTCTGCGTGCCGATGCTGCTCGTCCTCATGGCCGACGGTCGACGCGGGGTGCGCCAGACCTGGCCGGTCGCGCTCGTGGTCGGCATCGCCTTCGCCGTCGCTCAGTGGATCGCCGCGACGTATGTCTCGGTCGAACTGACCGACATCATCGCCTCGCTGGTCGGCCTGGCCGCCGCCGTCGTCTTCATGCGGTTCTGGCAGCCGGTCGGCAAGGAGGACGCGCACCGGGCCCTCGCGCAGGAGCGCGAGCGCGACCTGGCGCTGGTCGGCGGGGGCGCCGGTCAGCCGGCCCAGGCCGCCGCCGGCAGCGTCGCCGACCAGTACGCGGTCGACGAGCACGACCTCGAGTCGCGAGCCCGGGCCCTGACCGGTGGCCGGATCTTCATGGCCCTGTTCCCCTACCTGCTGGTCATCGTCGTGTTCTCGGTCGCCAAGCTGGTCGGGCCGGTCAAGACCTGGCTGGCCTCGACCGACGTCAAGATCCCGTGGCCGGGACTGGACGGCAACGTGCTCACCGTCGCGGGCACCAAGAACACCTCGACCGTCTACACCCTGCCGTGGCTGTCCGGTCCCGGCACCAGCCTGCTCATCTGCTCGATCGTCACCGCCCTGGTCTACGGCGTCGCGATGAGCCGGTGGGCCCGGGTCATGGCGGCCACGGCCTACAAGATGCGGTTCGCCTTCCTCACCGTCGCCTCGGTGCTCGCGCTGGCCTATGTCATGAACCTCTCCGGCCAGACCATCACGGTCGGCACCTGGATCGCCGGAGCCGGAGCCGCGTTCGCCTTCCTCTCGCCGATCCTGGGCTGGATCGGTACCGCGGTCACCGGCTCCGACACGAGCGCCAACGCGCTGTTCGCGACCCTGCAACAGACCGCGGCCAAGGGCGCGGGCATCGACCCGACATTGCTGGTGGCCGCCAACACCTCCGGCGGGGTCGTCGGCAAGATGATCTCCCCGCAGAACCTCACCATCGCGGCGACCGCCGTCGGGCTGGTGGGTCGCGAGTCGGACATCTTCCGCAAGGTCGTGCTGTGGAGCGTCGGGCTCATTGTCGTCATGTGCCTGCTCGTCGGGCTGCAGTCGACGTCCGTGCTCTCCTGGATGCTGCCGAAGTTCTGACCGACGAGGACCCTGGACATGCGAGTCGCTCTCTTCGCCGCCTGCTACAACGACACGATGTGGCCGGACACCCCCATCGCGACCGTCAAGTTGCTCGAACGGCTCGGCTGCACAGTAGAATTCCCGCGCGAGCAGACCTGCTGCGGGCAGATGTTCACCAACACCGGGTATGCCGCGCAGGCCCGGCCGCTGGTGCGTCGCTTCGTCGAGGTCTTCGAGGACTACGACGCGATCGTCGCGCCGACCGGGTCGTGCGTCGGCGCGATCCGGCACCAGCACCACGACCTGGCCGCCTCCGGTGACGACCCGGTGCTGGTCGAGCGGGTCGACGAACTCACCCCGCGGGTCTACGACCTGTCCGAGTTCGTCATCGACGTGCTCGGTCGGGTCGACGTCGGGGCCTACTTCCCGCACCGGGTGACCTATCACCCGACCTGCCACTCCACCCGGGTGGCCAAGGTCGGCGACCGGCCGGTGCGGTTGCTGTCTGCGGTGCGTGGCATCACCCTGGTCGAGTTGCCCAAGGCCGAGGAGTGTTGCGGTTTCGGCGGCACCTTCTCGATGAAGAACGCCGACATCTCGATCTCGATGGCCGCCGACAAGGCGCGGCACGTGCGCGAGACCGGTGCCGAGGTGCTCGTCACCGGAGACAACATGTGCCTGATGAACATCGGCGGCGTACTGGGCCGCGAACGGTCGGGGGTGCGCACCCTGCACCTGGCCCAGGTGCTCGCCTCGACCGAGGAGGACCCGGCATGACGCAGAACCCGACCCAGGTGACGACGCCGGCCTTCCTCGGCATGCCGAAGTTCCCCGAGGCCGCCCGGGCCGCGCTGGTCAACACCCAGCAGCGACGCAACCTGGCCCACGCGACCGGGGTGATCCGCGCCAAGCGGGCCCGGGTGGTGGCCGAGGTGCCGCGGTGGGAGGAACTGCGCCAGGCGGGGGAGCAGGCCAAGGTCGAGACGCTGACCCACCTGGCGGCATACCTCGAGCAACTCGAGCAGACCCTGACCCGCAACGGCGCCCAGGTGCACTGGGCCCGAGACGCCCAGGAGGCCAACCGGATCGTCGTGGACCTGGTGCGGGCCAAGGGCACCGACGAGGTCGTCAAGGTCAAGTCGATGGCGACCCAGGAGATCGAGCTCAACGAGGCCCTCGAGGCGGCCGGCATCAACGCCTGGGAGACCGACCTGGCCGAGCTCATCGTCCAACTCGGCCACGACCGGCCGAGCCACATCCTGGTCCCCGCGATCCATCGCAACCGGGCCGAGATCCGCGATATCTTCCGGCGCGAGATGGGCCGGGTCGGCCGGCCCGCGCCCGACGACCTCACCGACGAGCCACGCCGGCTGGCCGAGGCCGCCCGGCTGCACCTGCGGGAGAAGTTCCTGCGCGCC
>CAZYHR010000099.1:0-12414 GCA_964647395.1 uncultured Intrasporangiaceae bacterium
GTCCGCCTCGTGGAAGCGGATGGTGGTGAGGGTCTGCAGCGCGGGGTGCTCGCGCCGGATCCGGTTCAGGGTGCCCAGCAGCGGCTCGAGGCTCTCGCCGCGGGTGAGCGCGCCGGCGTAGTCGCGAGGCTTGTACTCGTACTTCTCGTTGTCGATCTGCTCCTGCGCGCCGGGCCGGGGGACGTCCTCGACCAGCTCGTAGCCGGAGTAGATGCCCCAGGTCGGTACGAGCGTGGCGGCGAGGATCGCGCGCAGCACGAAGGCGCGCCGCCCGCCGGAGCTCATGTACGGGGTGAGGATGTCGTGGGTGGTCGGCCAGAACGACGGACGCATGTATGCCGCGGCGTCACCGGCCAGCTCGGTGCAGTAGTCGGTGAGCTCCTGCTTGGTGTTGCGCCAGGCGTAGTAGGTGTAGGACTGCTGGAAGCCGGCCTTGGCCAGGGTGTGCATCATGGCCGGCTTGGTGAAGGCCTCGGACAGCCAGATCACCCCGGGGTGGTCCCGGGCGACGTCGGCGATGATCCACTGCCAGAACTCGACCGGCTTGGTGTGCGGGTTGTCGACCCGGAAGATCTGCACGCCGTGGTCGATCCACACCTGGATCATCCGACGCATCTCGGCGTAGGCGCCCTCGGGGTCGGTGTCGAAGTTGAGCGGGTAGATGTCCTGGTACTTCTTCGGGGGGTTCTCGGCGTAGGCGATGGTGCCGTCGGCGCGGGTGGTGAACCACTCCGGGTGCGCCGTGACGTAGGGGTGGTCGGGGGAGCACTGCAGGGCGATGTCCATGGCGACCTCCAGGCCCAGCCGCTCGGCCTCGGCGACGAACGCGTCGAAGTCCGCGAAGGTGCCCAGGTCGGGGTGGATGGCGTCGTGTCCGCCGTCGGGGGACCCGATGGCATACGGACTGCCGGGATCGCCCGGCTCGGCGGTCAGGGTGTTGTTACGGCCCTTGCGCGCGGTCGTGCCGATCGGGTGGATCGGAGTGAGGTAGACGACGTCGAAGCCCATCGCGGCGATGCCGGGCAGCCGGCCCATGGCGGTGCGGAAGGTGCCCGAGGTCCATTGCCCGGTCTTCGGGTCGCGCACCGCGCCCTCGGAGCGGGGGAAGATCTCGTACCACGCGCCGAACAGCGCCCGCTCCCGCTCGACCAGCCACGGCAGGTCCCGGCTCGGGCTGACCTTGTCGCGCATCGGGTAGGCCGCGAACGCCCGGTGCAGTTGCGCCCCGGTGGCCTGCCCGAGCCGCTCGTGCGGTTGGCGCGTCCGGTCGCGCAGCGCCACGACGGTCTGCTCGAGCAGGTCGCGCAACTGCTCGGGGGCCTGCGCGGGCAGCGTCCGGGCCCGCCGGTCGATGACCCGGGCACCCTCCTCGAGCATGAGGTCGGTGTCGACGTCGGCCTGGATCTTGATCGTCCCGTCGTGCACCCAGGTCGCCCACGGGTCGCTCCAGCCCTCGACCCGATAGGACCACCAGCCGGGCCGGTCGGCGACGATGGTCACCTCCCACAGGGACAGTCCCTCGTTGACGCAGGTCATCGGCAGATAGGTGCGCTCGCCGTCGGGGTCGGTCAGCACACAGGTGGCGTTGACCGCGTCGTGGCCCTCGCGGAAGACCTGGGCGCTGACGACGAACTCCTCGTCGACGACCGACTTGGCCGGCCGCCGGCCCTCGTCGACGCAGGGGCGCACGCCGATGACCGGGATCCGTCCGATCGGTGAGATGCCGGGCTGCAGCGGCTGGGTCGGCGCCGGGGCCGGGGCGGGGCCGCTCGGCGGCCCGGACCCGGCCGGGGAGCGGGTCGGGGTCTCGGCGCCGGGAGCGACCGGGGCCGGCGGCGGCACCACCGGCTCGTCGGTGGGCTGGGCCTGCGGGCGGGTCGGCTCGGTGACCCCGTCGACGCTCGCCTTGCCGGAGTCGAGCACCCCGCCGGAGTCGGTCTTGGGCTGTTGACCTGCGGCGCTGCGGGTCGCCGGGGCGCCGTCGGCCGGGGGCCTGCCGGACGACGGGGCGCGCAGCGTGGGACGCGCGGGCGGATCGGTGGACGGGGACCGGTCGTCTGCTGTGGGCGTCACACCAGGGACGCTACTCGCTCGGAGGGTCCCGTGTCCCGCTCGACCCACCCCTGGTGGGACCCGGTTCCGTAAACGTTTTCAGGGAACTGTGACACAGCCCGACGGCGGGTCGTACAGTTGCCCCTCGTGAAGGCCATCCGACGTTTCAACGTCCGCACCGTCCTGCCCGAGCCCATCGCCGCACTCGGCGATCTGGCGCTCAACCTGCACTGGTCCTGGCACGCCACCACCCGTGAGCTGTTCGCCAGCATCGACCCCGAGCGCTGGGCGGCCTCCCGCCAGGACCCGACCCGACTGCTCGCGGCGCTGTCCGCCGACGAGCTGGCCCGCCTGGCCCGGGACGGCGAGTTCGTGGCCCGCGTCGAGGCCGCCAAGGCCACCCTCGACGACTACCTCGAGGGACCGCGGTGGTACCAGGCCTGGGCCGAGGCGCAGCCCGCCGGGGCCGCCCCGGCGTCGATCGCCTATTTCAGCCCGGAGTTCGGCATCACCCATGTGTTGCCGCAGTACTCCGGCGGCTTGGGCATCCTCGCCGGTGACCACCTCAAGTCGGCGTCCGACCTCGGCGTGCCGATCGTCGGGGTGGGGCTGTTCTACAAGACCGGCTACTTCAACCAGTCGCTCAACGCGGCCGGGTGGCAGCAGGAGTCCTATCCGGTGCTCGACCCGGACGGGCTACCGCTGTCGCTGCTGCGCGAGGCCGACGGCACCCCGGCCACCGTCGAGCTGACCCTGCCGGGCTCGCGCCGGCTCAAGGCCTATGTCTGGCGGGCGCAGGTCGGCCGGGTGCCGCTGCTGCTGCTGGACTCGGACGTGCCCGGCAACGACGACGCCGCCCGGGTGGTCACCGAGGCGCTCTACGGCGGGGGTGGCGACCGGCGCCTGGAGCAGGAACTGCTGCTCGGCATCGGTGGGGTCCGGGCGCTGCGCATCTGGTCGCGCCTGACCGGAGCCCCCGAGCCGGACGTCTACCACACCAACGAGGGGCACGCCGGGTTCCTCGGCATCGAGCGCATCTCCGAGCTGACCACCGCCCACACGATGTCCTTCGACGAGGCGCTCGAGGCGGTGCGGGCCTCGACGGTCTTCACGACGCACACGCCGGTGCCGGCCGGCATCGACCGCTTCTCGGCGGACAAGGTGCACGTCTACTTCGGCGGGGCCGCCGCGCTGCCGGGCGTGCCGCTGGACCGGCTGCTCGCGCTGGGCGCCGAGACCTTCGAGGGCGGCGAGCCGGGCATGTTCAACATGGCGGTCATGGGCCTGCGGCTGGCCCAGCGGGCCAACGGCGTCTCACTGCTGCACGGGGTCGTGTCCCGAGAGATGTTCGACGGGCTCTGGCCGGGCTTCGACCAGGTCGAGGTGCCGATCACCTCGATCACCAACGGGGTCCATGCCCCGACCTGGGTGGACCGACGCATCTTCGACCTGGCCGAGAAGTACCTCGGCAGCGCCGACGTCGAGACCGACCACCTGTGGGAGCGCATCCGCGACGTCAACTGGGACGAGATGTGGGCGGTCAAGCGCCAGATGCGCGAGCAGCTCGTCCTCGAGGTCCGCCGCCGGATGCGGGCCTCCTGGATCGAGCGGGGGGCCAGCCTGGCCGAGCTCGCCTGGACCGACCAGATCCTCGACCCCGGGGTGCTGACCATCGGGTTCGCGCGCCGGGTGCCGACCTACAAGCGGCTCACCCTCATGCTGCGCGATCCGGCCCGGCTCAAGCGGCTGCTGCTCGACCCCAAGCGGCCGGTCCAGCTGGTCATCGCCGGCAAGTCGCACCCGGCCGACGACACCGGCAAGCGACTGATCCAGCAGATGGTGCAGTTCGCCGACGACGCCCGGGTGCGGCACCGCATCGTCTTCCTCCCCAACTACGACATCGAGATGGCGCAGGTCCTCTACCCCGGCTGCGACGTGTGGCTCAACAACCCGCTGCGCCCCTTCGAGGCGTGCGGGACCTCGGGCATGAAGGCCGCCCTCAACGGCGCGCTCAACCTGTCGATCCTGGACGGCTGGTGGGACGAGTGGTTCGACGGCCAGAACGGCTGGGCCATCCCGACGGCCGACGGTGTGCAGGACCCCGACCGCCGCGACGACATCGAGGCCGCCGCGCTCTATGACCTCATCGAGCACAGCGTCGCCGCCACCTTCTACACCCGCAACGGCAACGACCTGCCGCTGCGCTGGATGGAGATGGTCGTCCACACGCTGTCCACGCTCGGCCCCAAGGTGCTGGCCACCCGGATGGTGCGCGACTACGTCACCGAGCTCTACAGCCCGGCCTCGGCGGCCGGCCACGCGCTCAACGGCCCGAAGTTCGCCGGCGCCAAGGCGCTGGCCACCTTCAAGGCCCGGGCCCGCTCGGCCTGGCCGTCGGTGCGGGTCGAGCACGTCGAGTCCTCGGGGGTCTCCGACTCGCCGCAGGTCGGCGACACGCTCACCGTGCGGGCCTTCGTCGACCTGGGTGCCCTGACGCCCGCCGACGTGCGGGTCGAGGCGGTGCACGGCCCCGCCTCCGACCGCGACGACATCATCCGGGACGCGACGACGGTGCCGCTGGCCCACACCGAGTCCTACGAGGGCGGCCGGCACCAGTTCAGCGGCAACATCACGCTGGCCCGCACCGGGTCGTTCGGCTACAGCGTCCGGGTCCTGCCCGCCCACCAGGCGCTGGCCGCGTCCAGCGAGCTGGGCCTGGTCGCCAACGCCTGACCGGGCGGGCCGGACGCTAGGCCGGCCCGGCGAGGTGGCCGCGCAGCACCGGGTCGTCGATGCCCCGATAGACCCGCAGCGAGGCCGGTAGCAGCACCTGGACCAGGCCGATGTCGACCGGCACCGGGTCGGCCGGCCGGTTCCAGGCGCTGTCCCACAACAGTTCGTAGCCCGCCAGGCCCGGCGCGCGCGGCAGCACCACGTCGGCGGCGTGCGCCCCGCCGTGGATGACGACCAGCAGCGATTCGGTGCCCTGCCACGCCCCGTTGAGCAGCATCTGCATGGTGCGGGTGCTCTGGTCGGACCAGTGCTCGACCGACATCGGCGTGCCGTCGGCGGCGAACCACTCCAGGTCCTTGGACCCGTCCAGGTGCACCGGCCCGCCGGAGAAGAAGAACCGCTGCCGCAGCACCTCGTAGTCCCGGCGCAGCCGGATGAGGAACCGGGTCGTCTCCAGCAGGTCCTGCCGCCACGGCTCGAGCTCCCAGTCGTACCAGGACACCTCGTTGTCCTGGCAGTAGGCGTTGTTGTTGCCGTGCTGGCTGCGGCCGAACTCGTCGCCGCCGTTGATCATCGGCACCCCGGTGGACAGCAGCAGGGTGCCGAGCAGGTTGCGCATCGAGCGCTGCCGCAGCATCGAGACCCCGTCGTCGATCTGGCCCTCGATCCCGTGGTTCCACGACGTGTTGTTGTCGGTGCCGTCGCGGTTGTCCTCGCGGTTGTCCTCGTTGTGCTTGTAGTTGTATGCCGTGAGGTCGGCGACGGTGAAACCGTCGTGGGCGGCGACGAAGTTGATCGACGCGATCGGCCCGCGGTCGCGGTGCCGGAACAGGTCGGCCGACCCGGACAGCCGGGTCGCGAAGTCCTGCACCCCGTGCCCCGGCTGGCCGGCGACGTTGCGGGCCAGGTCGGTGAGCCAGAAGGAGCGCACCCGGTCGCGGAACCGGTCGTTCCACTCGGAGAACATCGGCGGGAACTGCCCGGTGCGCCAGCCCGCGATGCCCAGGTCCCACGGCTCGGCGATGTTCTTGACCTCGGAGAGCACCGGGTCGGTGCGGATCGCGACGAGCAGCGGGTGGTCGTGGTCGAACTCGTCGTTGCGGCCCCGCCCGAGGGCCACCGCGAGGTCGAACCGGAAGCCGTCGATATGGCACTCCTGCACCCAGTAGCGCAGCGAGTCCAGGATGAGCCGCACTGTCGTGGTGTGCCGCACGTCCAGGGTGTTGCCGCAGCCGGTCACGTCGATGTCGTCGCCGCGCCCGTCCAGCCGGTAATAGGTCGGCGCGTCCAGGCCGCGCCAGGACAGCGTCGCCCCCCGGGTCGACTGCTCGGCGGTGTGGTTGTACACGACGTCGAGCAGCACCTCGATCCCGGCCGCGTGCAGCGCCTTGACCATGCCCTTGAACTCGTCGAGCGCACCCTGCGCCCCCAGTTGCGGCGCGCACGCGGCATACGGGGTGTGCGGGGCGAAGAAGCCCAGCGTGTTGTAGCCCCAGTAGTTGGTCAGCCCGCGCCGCCAGGTCTCGGGCTCGGAGACGAAGTAGTGCACCGGCAGCAACTCGACCGCGGTGATCCCGAGCCGGGTCAGGTAGTCGAGGGTGGCCTCGTGGGCCAGGCCGGCATAGGTGCCGCGCAGCTGCTCCGGCACCCCCGGCAGCCGCTTGGTCAGGCTGCGCACGTGGGTCTCGTAGATGACCGTGTCGGACAGGCTGTGCAGCTGCGGCCGGTCGCCGCCCCAGTCGAAGTCGCGCCGCACCACGACCCCGCGGGGCACGTAGGCCGCGCTGTCCCGCTCGTCGCGCGTGTAGAGGTCCTCGGGGCGCAGGTCGGACAGCGTGCGGTGGCCGTAGACCTCCGGGGCCCAGGTCAGCGAGCCGTCGATGCCGCGGGCATAGGGGTCCAGCAGCAGCTTGTGCGGGTTGTAGCGCAGCCCGTCGTGCGGCGACCAGGGCCCGTCGACCCGGAAGCCGTAGTGCTGGCCGACCTCCAGCCCGGGCACCGTGCCGAACCAGTAGCCGTAGAGCCGGTCGGTCAGCTCGATCCGTCGCTCACTGGCCCCGGTGCGGTCGTCGGCGTCGAACAGGCACAGGTGCACCGAGTCGGCATGGCTGGCGTACACGCACACCTCCGCGCCGCCCTCGACCAGGGTCACCCCGGGTGCGGGAGGGTGGTCACGCTTGCTCGACGACCGTGGCAGCATGGGGCAACCCTATTGGCACTACGGTTGATCCATGACGGATCCGACCTCGTTGCCCAACTTCCCGCCGCCGGCCGACGAGCACCCGTTGCGTGGCCGGGTGCTCGATGTCATCAAGGATCTGGGGATCAACCCGGTCATCGACGACGACGGCGATGTCGCCTTCGCGGTCGGCGAGCCACCGCAGCAACTGTTCGTCCGCTGCCACGACGGCGACTTCCCGGTCATGCGGGTCTTCGGGCAGTGGCAGATCTCCGCGCCCGCCCCCGACGACCACCTCGAGCGGCTCGAGCGGTGCAACGACTTCACCCTGCAGCTCAACCTGGCCAAGGTCGGCATCGCCAACGGCAACTTGGTGGTGACCTGCGATCACCTGGTGCGGCCCGAGACCGACCTGACCACCCTGTTCCAGCTGACCGTCGACCTGATCATGCAGGTCGTCACCGCCTGGTTCTCGTCCTTCCAGACCTCCCCGCCCGAGGAGGCCTGAGCGTCGTGGGCGAGTTGGCTCGACTCGAGGTCGCCGACGGGGTCGGCACCATCCGCCTGGACCGGCCCAAGATGAACGCCCTCAACCTGCAACTGCAGCGCGAGATCCTCGACTGCGCGACCGAGGCCGCCGACCGCGACGACGTCTGGGCCGTGGTCGTCTACGGCGGCGAGCGGGTCTTCGCCGCCGGTGCCGACATCAAGGAGATGCAGGGCATGTCCTTCACGGACATGCACGCCGCCGTCGCCGGCCTGCACGCCTATGTCGACGCGCTGGCCCGGCTGCCCAAGCCGACGGTCGCCGCGGTGACCGGCTACGCCCTCGGCGGCGGCTGCGAGCTGGCCCTGTCCTGCGACTTCCGGGTGGTCGGCCAGAGCGCCAAGCTGGGCCAGCCCGAGGTGCTGCTCGGGGTCATCCCCGGCATGGGCGGCTCCCAGCGGCTGGCCCGGCTGGTCGGCCCGACCCGGGCCAAGGAACTGTGCTTCTCGGGCCGGTTCGTCGACGCCGACGAGGCGCTGCGCATCGGGCTGGCCGACCGGGTGGTCCCGGACGCCGAGGTCTACTCGGCCGCGGTCGAGTGGATGCGCAGCTTCGTCGGCGGCCCGCGGGTGGCGATCGCCGCGATCAAGGAGGCCATCGACCGCGGGTCCGAGATGGCCCTCGAGGGCGGCCTGGCGCTGGAGCGGGTGCTGTTCACGTCGATGTTCGCCACCCGCGACCGGGAGATCGGCATGGCCTCGTTCGTCGAGCACGGCCCGGGCCGGGCCGTCTTCGAGGGCCGTTGACCGGTATGCCGCCCGACCGGCCCGCCGATCCGCCGCACCCCGCCGACGCGGCATCCCCGGCTGACGCGGTGTACCCGGCCCGGCCGGCCGGCCCGGGGGCCGGCGACGAGGCGCACGACCTGCTGGTCTGCTACGTCCCCGAGGGCTCGACCGAGGCGGTGCTGCAGGCCGCCTTCGAGGCCGGGGCCGGGGTGATCGGCGAGTACCAGCACTGCGCCCACGTCACGAGGGGCACCGGACGCTTCCGGCCCATCGGCGACGCCCGGCCGGTCATCGGGCAGCTCGGGCGGCTCGAGATGGTCGTCGAGGAGCGGGTCGAGGTCGTGCTGCCGCGCCGGCTGCGCGCCGCCGTGGTCGACGCGGTGTGGCAGGCCCACCCCTACGAGGAGCCCGTCGTCCACGTGCTGGCCGGCGAGGCCATCCTCACCCGCCCCCGCGGCTGACCGCGCACCCACCGCGGCCGGCTGGGCGCCGTGGGCCGACCCGTTCGGTCCGCAATACCGGCGCGCCCGCGGACGCCGACCTGTGGTGGGATCGTGGACCATGGGGGAGCACCACGACCAGACCTTCCACGTCGACCTGCGCGGCCTGGTCGACCTGCTCTCGCACCACCTCTACAGCAGCCCCCGGGTCTACCTGCGCGAGGTCGTGCAGAACGCGGTCGACGCCATCACCGCGCGCACCCTGGACGACCCCGGGGCGCCGCGCCGGGTCGACATCGTGCCGGCCGACGTCGCCGCGGACGGCTGCCTGCACGTGCGGGACACCGGCATCGGGCTGGACGCCGACGGCATCCGCTCGGTGCTGGCCACGATCGGCGCGTCGAGCAAGCGGGACGAGCTCGGCTTCGCCCGCGAGAGCTTCCTGGGCCAGTTCGGCATCGGGCTGCTGTCCTGCTTCCTGGTCAGCGACGAGATCCGGCTGCTGACCCGCCGGGTCGGCACCGACCGCACCTGGGAGTGGACCGGCCGGGCGGACGGCACGTATGCCGTAGCCCCGGCCCCGGCCGAGCGGCACCTGGCCGAGCCGGGCACCGAGGTCGTGCTGCGCCCGCGCAGCGGCGAGGTGCTGCTCGGCGCCGAGGCGGTCGGCCACCTCGCGGAGCTGTACGCGGCATACCTGCCGGTCGAGGTGCACGTCGACCTGGGCGCGGGCCCGCAGCGGGCCGGCGGCCGCAGCTTCCCGTGGCAGGACCAGACCCTCGCGCCGGCCGACCGGCGGGTGGCGGCCCGGCAGCTGTGCCTCGACCTGCTCGGCTTCGAGCCGCTCGACCAGGTCGAGCTCGTCGACCCGGTCAGCGGGGTGCGCGGCTACGCCTTCGTCACGCCGGTGCCGGCCGGCCGGCGCGCCCACCACCGGCTCTACGCCAAGCAGATGCTCGTCGGCGAGGCGGTCGAGGGGGTGCTGCCCGACTGGGCGCTCTTCGTGCGCGCCGTCCTGGACGGCGAGCGGCTGCAGCTCACCGCCTCGCGGGAGGCCGTGCAGGAGGACGAGTCCCTGGCCGAGACCCGCGAGCGGCTCGGCGCCGGGCTGCGCCGCTGGCTGCTGCGCACCGCCGGCACCGACCCCGACCGGATGCGCCGGTTCCTGCAGGTCCATCACCTCGGCGCCAAGGCGATGGCCGCCGAGGACGACGAGATGCTCGACCTGGTCGCCGGGCTGCTGACCTGGGAGACGACCCGCGGGGAGCTCACCCTCGACGACTTCGGCGCCCTGGACCGGGTGCTCACCTACACCGACAGCGTCCAGGACTTCCGGCAGGTCGCCCCGATCGCCCAGGTGTTGGGGCTGGCCGTGCTCAACGCCGGCTACGCCTATGACGGCGAGATCGTGCGCCGCTGGCTGGCCCGGCACGACGGCGCCGACAGCCGGCGGCTGCTGCCGAGCGAGGTGTCGGCCCGGTTCGAGGCGCTCGACCCGCAGCAGGCGGCCGCCTTCGCGCCGCTGCTCGAGGTCGCCGACGAGGTGCTGGCCCGCGGTGGGGTGCGACCGCAGGTGCGCAGCTTCGAGCCGGCCGGCCTGCACGCGGTGCTGCTCGTCGACCGGGTCGGCCGGCAGGACCGGGACCGCGCCGAGGTCGCGCAGGGCCTGGACGGACCGTGGGCGCAACTGCTGGGCGACGGGCCCGGGCCCGCGGCCCCGGCCGCGACCTTCGTCCTCAACGCCGCCAACCAGGGGGTCCGGCGGATCGCCGACCTGCGCGACCGCGACCTGCAGCGGGTCGTCGTCGAGGCGCTCTACGCCCAGGCGCTGGTCTCCGGGCACCATCCGATGCGCGCCTTCGAGAGCGCGCTGGTCGCCCGTGCCCTGCCCGCCCTCATCGACCGAGCCATCGACCACGCCACCGGCAGGAGCCCGTCATGACGATGCCCCAGGACTGCGACCCCGAGGTCTACGACCGGCTCAGCGCCGCCCGTAGCCTGCCGGAGGGGACCGAGCGGGTGCGCCACCTGGAGGAGACGCTCGAGCTGGCGCTGCGGCTCGGTGGGTTCGACAACGAATACTGGGCGCGCTCCGAGCTGACCGGCGCGCTCTACTACGTGCCGCGGGAGCGCTCCGCGCTGACCCACTACGCCTGGCTACGCCGGGCCCTGGACACCGCGGGGGACCGGCTCGACGACGACGACCGGGCCGACGTGCTGTGGAAGCTCAAGTGGGCGCTGACCCACGTCATGACCATGGCCGACATCCCGCTCGAGACGGTGCGCCAGACCCTCGACGACGTCGAGTCGGCGTTCCTGGCCCACGGCTACCGGCTGCGCCCGGTGCTCGAGCAGCGGGCCTATCTGGCCGAGGACCTCGCCGACCGGCCGGCCCGGGACGCCGCGGTCACCGCGCTGCGCGCCGAGCCGCGGGACCGGCTGTCCGACTGCGAGGCCTGCGAGCGTAGCTTCCAGGTGCACCTGCTGGCCGGCGACGACCCCGCCGAGTCGCTGCGGCTGCTCGAGCCGATCCTCAACGGTGAGCTGGGCTGCGGGGAGCAGCCCGCCTACGCCCTCGCCCAGGCCGCGTTGCTGCACCTGGACGCCGGGGACCGGGCCGGGGCCGAGGCGGCATACCGTCGGGGTTGGGCGCTGGTCAAGGACAACCCCAAGCTGGTCAAGCAGCTGGCCGACCTCAGCCTCGCGGCGCTGCGCATGGGCAACGTCGACCGGGCCGCCGACGGTCTCGCGCGGCGGCTCGACTGGTATGACGGCACCGACAACGACGAGCACCGCGAGCGGCTGGCCGCGGTGGCGGCGCTCGTGCTGGGCACCGCGCACGAGCGGGGCGTGCTGCCCGAGGCGCTGGCCGCCGACGCCGGGGCGAGCGGGCAGCGGTGGCGGCGCACCGCCTATCAGGTCGCCGGGGCCTTCGACCGGCGCAACGGCACCGACGTGCACACCCGCAAGGTCGACGAGCTGCTGGCCACCGTGGCACCCGACGAGCCGACCATGACGCCGCTGCGGTCGGCGACGCCGCCGCCGGTCGACGAGCCGGACCGGCCGCCGAGCATCGCGGCGCTGGCCGCGCAGCTGCGCACGCTCACCCAGCAGCTGGCCGGCGACCCCGCGGAACTCGAGCGCAGCTGGGCGGCGCACCGCGAGAGCCTGCTGGCCGAGCTGGGGCCCGACCCGGCACCCGAGGTCTGGGTCGACGTCGCCTTCCTGGAGCGGATGGCCGCCTGGGACCGCACCTTCCGACCCGACCGCGACCGGCTCGAGGTGGCCCTGGCCGCCGCGCTGCGCTCCGGCGACGAGGCGGCCCGGTTGCGGGTCGAGGGCGAACTGGCGCTGGCCGGCCCGCAGGAGCGGGTGTCGATCGGCTCGGCGGAGTTCGCGGCGGTCGAGGCGGCGGCCCGACGCCTGGAGCAGCTGCCGGCGCCGGCCGAGGCCTCCGGGCTGTGGCGGGCCCTGGCCCACCGGATGGACGACCCGGCCGTGGCGGTGCCGTGCCTGATCGGCTCGGCCGAGCTGGCCCAGCGCGCGGGCCTGCCGATGCGCCAGGCGCTCGCCCTGCTCGACGCGGTCCGCCTGGTGGCCGGTCAGGACCCGGACCGGGCCGCGGCGCGGCCGGCCGAGGCGGAGGCCATCATCGCCGCCGCGGGGGGCAACCGGGTCGCGGAGGCGATGGCCGCCGAGCTGCGGGCCCGGCTCGCCTGGAGCGCCGGTGACCCG
>CAZYHR010000100.1:0-11709 GCA_964647395.1 uncultured Intrasporangiaceae bacterium
GATCTGGCTCTTCTCGTTCTGCATCGACACGACGATGCCGGTCGGGATGTGCGTCAGGCGCACGGCCGAGTCGGTCGTGTTGACGCTCTGACCGCCGGGACCGCTCGAGCGGAAGACGTCGATCTTCAGCTCGTTCTCGGGGATCTCGATCGAGTCGTCGCTCTCGATGAGCGGGATGACCTCGACGGCCGCGAAGCTCGTCTGGCGGCGGCCCTGGTTGTCGAACGGGCTGATCCGCACCAGGCGGTGCGTGCCGGCCTCGACGGAGAGGTGGCCGAACGCGTAGGGCACGTTGACCTCGAAGGTCGCCGACTTCAGGCCCGCCTCCTCGGCGTAGGAGGTGTCCATGACCTGGGTCGGATAGCCGTGCCGTTCGGCCCAGCGCAGGTACATCCGCAGCAGCATCTCGGCGAAGTCGGCGGCGTCGACCCCGCCGGCTCCGGCGCGGATCGTCACGACCGCCTCGCGGGCGTCCCACTCGCCGGACAGCAGGGTGCGCACCTCGAGCGCGTCGACGTCCCGCTTGAGCGCGGTCAGCTCGCGCTCGGCCTCGGCCAGGGTGTCGGCGTCGTCCTCCTCGGTGCCGAGCTCGACGAGGGTCTCCAGGTCCTCGATGCGCCCGTCCATGCCGGTGACCCGGTCGCGCTCGGCGTTGGCCCGGGACAGCGCCGAGGTCACCTGCTGAGCCGCCTCGGGGTCGTCCCACAGGTCGGGGGCCGCAGCCTGCTGCTCGAGTCGGGAGATCTGAGCCGTGAGCGCGTCGAGGTCGGTCACCTCGCGCACGGAGTCCATCGTCGTGCGCAGGTGTTTGAGCTCTTCGGCGAAGTCGACGGCCATGACCCACTAGCCTACGGCGTCCGCGCGCGAAGCCCGCCGGGCCGGGCGCGGGTGCCCCGCGGCATACCGGGTGTGCGAGGATGGCGCCACACCGGGCAACGACAAGCCGTGCAACAGGGGGCACCGCATGACGTTCGACGACGACCTGGCCGAGGCCGAGGCCCTGACCCGCCGCATCGAGGAGCAGGTGAGCCAGGCCCAGGTGCACGCCGAGAAGATGCAGACCTGGGCCGAGCAGGTCGACCGGATCAGCGCCGAGGGCAGCGCGCTGCGTGGTGCGGTGCGGGTGAGCGTCAACAACGGCGGCGTGGTCACCGGGCTGCGGCTCACCGACGCCGCCCTCGACGCCGGCGCCGCCGGGCTGGGTCAGGCGATCCTGCAGGCGATCAACGCGGCCAAGCAGTCGGTGGCCGACGAGACCGGCCGGTCGGCGGCCGAGCATTTCGGCCGGGACGGTGAGGTCACCCGCCTCATGGTCGCGGACCTGACCAAGCGCCTGGGCGTCACCGCCGACCTCGACGGCACCGGCCCGCAGCGGCCCGGCCCGGCAGGAGGAGTGATCGGATGAGTTACGACCTCGACCTCGAGGCGCTGCGACGGCACGCTGGGGTCGTCGACCAGGTCGCCGCCGGCGTGCAGACGGCCCGGGGCGCGGCGGTGAGCACGCTGGACCCGAGCGCCTTCGGGGTCATGTGCGCCTTCCTCGTGCCGGCCACGGGCCTGGTCGTCGGAGCGGCCACCCTGGCCATCGACGGGCTGGCCCAGGACCTCACCGAACTGGCGCAGGAGGTGCGCAAGATGGCCGACGACTACCAGGGCGTGGAAGAGCAGTCCGGGGTGCGCTATTCCGGTGCGCGACAGGATTTCTCGACGCGGCTCGGCCCGGTCTGAGCCGCGCCCGGCGCGGCCTGCGTCGGGTGCCCCAGGGGCGGGCGGGCTGCTCTCACATCGTGCGCAGCGGTCGCGAGGTCCGCCGGAGCGTGCTAGGCAGAGGGAGACATCGGCAAGACCCATGGACAGGGGAGCAACCATGCAGACCTCGACCACCCGCCGGCCCCGGCCGGCCCGCCCGGGCCGGACCCGGCGCCGCCTCGGCGCTGCGGCGTTCGCCCTCGCGGCCGCCCTGACCGGTGGCGCGGCCGCCGCCCCCGCGGTCGCCGCACCGCAGCGCGGGCTCGACCGGGTCACGTTGCAACGCAGCATCGACGCGATGACCCGGGCCGGTTACATCGGCGTCGTCGCCGAGGTGGTCTCGCCACAGGGCCGCTGGTCGGGTGCGGCCGGGACGCGCACGCTCGCCTCGCAGCCGCGCGCCCAGTGGGTGGACCGGACCCGGGTCGCGAGCATCACCAAGACGATGGTCAGCGTCGTGGCGCTGCAACTGGTGCAGGAGGGTCGCTGGACGCTGGAAACCCGCGTCGGTGATGTGCTGCCGGGGCTGCTGCCCGGCCACGACGCGGTGACCGTGCGCCAGTTGCTCGCGCACACCAGCGGGGCGCCCGACTACCTGGTCCTGCTGCTGGCCGAGGTCGACAGCCTCACCGCCCTGCAGCGGGTCGTGTCCCAGCCCCGCACCGATCGCCAGCTCGTCGGCTTGGCCAACCAGCTGCCGTGGCTGTTCGAGCCGGGCACCCAGTGGTCCTACTCCAACACCAACTACGTCGTCGTCGGCATGATGATCGAGCGGCTGACCGGACGGCCGATGGCCGACCTGCTGCGCGCGCGGGTGTTCAAGCCGGCCAAGATGAACGCCACCGAACTGCCCAGCACACCCCGGATCAAGGGGGCGCACCTGACCGAGTATGCGGTCATGGGCCCGCAGCGGGTGTCGCTGGCCGGCTTCCAGCCCTCGATCTTCTCGGCGGCCGGCGGGGTGGTCTCCAACGCGTCCGACCTCAACCGCTTCCAACAGGCGCTGCAGGGGGGCCGGCTGCTGCGCCCCGACCTGCTCGCGGCGATGCGCACGCCGACCGACCTGCCGGGCGACACCCAGGGCTACGGGCTGGGCGTGTACCCGATGCCCGACCTGTGCCAGGCCCCGGGGTCGTCGGCGATGTGGGGCCACGACGGGGCGTCCTTCGGGACCTTCTCGTTCTCGCTGGGCTCGACCGACGGCACCCGGAGCATCGCGTTGTCCTGGACCGGCCGGCACTACCCGCAGGGCGACTACGCGACGTCCAACGCAGCGATCCTCACCATGCTCAGCCAGACCTGCTCGACCCCCGGCGTCATCGACCCCGGCTGGGGCGACCTGCTGGGCGGCTCGTCAGCCCCGCAGGAGCGCACCGCGCCGGATGCCCGCACGAGCCGGCCGGCCGAGTCGGCTGTGCCGCGCCTGGACGCCGAACACCTGGCGCGGCTGCTGCCGTCCGGCAACTGACGCCGGGCGCGCCCCGGCCTGGTCGGCGGGCCGGGCGGCGGGCTGCCCGCGCCCAACCGCTCAGCCGCGCAGCGGCGCCCGGGCTCGGGAGTCGACGGTGATGAGGATGTCCTGGCCGAGGCTGCTCAGCAGCCCGCCGGTCATCGGCAGCGAGACCCGGGCCCGCAGCACGACGATCGCGGTGCCCCGGTCGTCTGCTCCGGTGCCGGGGGCCACCTGCCAGGAGTCGATGCCGTCGGGGCGGGGCCGGGTGGCGAGCGAGGCGGCGGCGGCTCGCTGCACGGTGGCCGAGTCGATCGCGACGGCACCGGGCAGGCCCTTGGCATAGGCGCCCGCCTCGTCCAGCGCGTCGGCCGCATCGAGCGCCGCCGCGTCCGCGGCGTCGATGAGCCGGACCCGGGACAGTTGGGCGGCGGTGACGTCGACGCCGCCGAGGATGAGCAGGCTGGCGATGAGGAACATGCCGAGGATGAGCAGGCTCGCCTGGCCCCGGTCGCGGCGCTCGAGGGCCCGCCCGCGCGCACCGGCCCACAGCCGCAGGCGCCGGGGCGAGCGGCCGGGGGCGGGCGGGCGGCATACCCGATGGCCGGTCATCGTCCACCGAACCGGTCGACGCTGGCGACATGGGTGGCCGACACCGGGATCTGGGCGGGCACGACCTCGGCGATCAGGTCGGGCACCAGCGGCAGCCGCACGACGATCGTCGCGGTCGTCGTGACCCGTCCCTCGGGGCGCAGGCACGGGGAGCCGTCGCAGCTGACCCGCAGGTCGGTGTTGTCGGTGAAGCCGAAGTCGGCGAACGCGACCGACGCGGCGACCCGGGCGCGCGCGGCGCCGGAGGCGTCACCGTCGGCCGTGGTGAAGGCCCGGCCGGCCTCCCGGGCGGCGCTGGTGGCGGAGAAGGAAGCCGCCTGGACCTGGGCCAGCGTGGTGACCAGATAGACCAACGGGACGAGCATGAGCACGCCGAGGAAGACGAACTCGACGATGGCCCGTCCGCCGTCGCGGCGCTGGCCGCGCAGCCGGAGCAGCGGCCCGGTCATCGGCCCAGCACCTGCTGCTCGTCGAAGGCCCGGCCGGTGACCGACATCGACCCGGTGGGCCCGAGCAGGCCGATGACCGGCGTCGGCGCCTGGACGGTCACCTCGACGACGACCACCCCGTCCGGCAGGCGGGTGCGGGTCGCCTGCACCTGCTCGGCGTATGCCGCGGAGAGGCTGCCGGTGATGAGCGACCGGGTGCGGGCCTCGGCCTGGGCCGGCCCGGCGTCCGCGCGGGCCCCGAGGCGGGCGCCCTCCTGCGCGCTGGCGACGAGGATGTTGCGGGTGTAGAGCACCAGCCCCAGCTGGAAGACCCCCATCCCGAGCACGACGACCAGGCCCGCGACCATGACGAACTCGGCGACGGCCGAGCCATGGTCGCGGCGCCGGGTCAGCCTGCACCAGGTCATGCCGGCAGTGGTCAGGGCGTGCCCGGCCCGCGGGTGTTGCCCAGGGCCTGGCGGAACATCGCCAGGAGTTGGTCGCCGGCGACGATCCACAGGGCGGTCACCAGACCGGCGGTCATGACGGTGATGAGCACCCAGCCGGGCACGTCGCCGCGGTCGCGGCTGCGTTGCCGTCCGCCGGCCACGGTGGCGAACAGCATGAGCTGGGCCAGGACCAGGCCTCGCCGGATCGAGGTGAGACAGTGCGTCATGTGGTGATGCCCCTTTGGGTTGGCGCGCCGGAGCGCGGTGCGGACGGGTCGAACGATGCCGGTGGCCGGCCCGGTTGCCCAGGTCATGTCAGACCACCAGTCGGAGCATGGCGATGCCGGGGAAGATGGCGAACAGCACGGTCACCGGCAGGATGAGGAAGACGACGGGCACGAGCATGCCGACCTCCTTGCGCCCGCCCGCCTCCATGACCGCCCGCCGGCTGGCCTCTCGGACGTCCTGGGCCTGGGCGCGCAGCACCTCGGCCAGCGGGGTGCCGCGCTCGACGGCGACGACCATGCCGTCGACGAAGCGGGCCAGGCTCATCAGGCCGCTGCGGTCGGCCAGGCCCTGCAGGGCGGTGGGCAGGTTGGCGCCGGCGCGGGCGTCGGCCAGGCAGCGGCCCAGTTCGTCGGAGAGTTCCCCGCGGGACAGTCGGCAGACCCGGTCGAGGGCGGCGGTGGCGCCCTCTCCGGCGCTGACCGCCAGGGCGAGCAACTCGGCGATCGTGGGGAACTCGGCGAGCATGCGCTGCTCACGCAGGCTGGCCTGCCGGCTCAGGTAGGTGTCGCGGGCCATCACTCCCAGCAGCGCCGCGACGAGCACGAGAGCGACCACCGGGACGACGCCGGCCCCACGCACGACCATCGCGAGCGCGCCCAGGACGATGCCGACCAGTCCGCCGAGCGCGCCCCAGCCGACCTGCTGGGCGCGGAACGCGTCGACGTCGACCGGCAGGCCGGCGCGTTGCAGCCGGCGGCGCACCGAGGCCGAGCCACCCATGAGGCGGTCCACCCAGCGCCCGAGGTCGTGCACGAACGGCGCCACGATCGTCGCGAGCGGCGAGCGGGCCGGGCCGCCGACCTCCAGCAGTCGGGAGGTGGGCATCGCGTCCCGGACATAGGGGGCCAGCCGTTCGGTGAGTCCCGGTCGCCGGTTGACCGGCAGCCCGAGAAACACCAGCAGCAGGCCCAGCCCCGCGAGGGCGCCGAGTACCAGGCCGATCCAGGTCGGCGGGGTCGTCATCGCAGCACCCGTTCGTCCTCGGGCAGCCGTCCGATGCGGACCATGAGGCGATAGGCGACCAGGGTCACCGCTGCCCCGACGAGCAGCACGACCACGCCGGTGCCGGTGCCGAAGGCCCGCAGCGACTCCCGCTGCGTGGACAGCATGGCCAGGACCACCCAGGGGGCGGCCGCGGCCAGCCGGGCGGCGTTGATGGTCCAGCCTTGCCTGGTCTCGAGCTCGGCCCGCGTGCGGGCGTCCTCACGCAGGAACGCCGACAGGGTGCGCAGCACCCGGCCCAGGTCGGACCCGCCGACCTCCCGGGCGATCCGCAGTGACTCGATGAGGCGATCGGCGACCGGGTCGCTGAGCCGCTCCTTGAGCCGGTCGAGGCAGTCGTGGAAGCGGCCGGTCATCCGGTAGTCCTCGGCGAAGGCCGTGAACGCGGGGCGCAACTCCTCCGGCCCGCGCACCCCGAGCTGGGCCAGTGCCTCCGGCAGGGCCAGGCCGGCGCGCACCGCCGAGGTGAGGTTGTCGACGGCGTCGGGCCACAACTCGCGCAGTTGGATGCGGCGCTTGCGGGCGCGCATGCCCACCACCGCGCGGGGGGCGTAGCCGGCGATCGCCGCGAAGCACACGGCCACCGGGGCGACCTGGGTCGTCGCCAGCCCGGCGACGAAGACCACGAGGAAGCCGACCGCGCACAGCAGCACCAGCTGGGTGGGTCGCACCCCGGCGAACCCGGCCTGCACGAGTTCGTCGGCGAGCCGCTCGCGCAGCCCCGGGCGGGTGCCGGCGGCGGGGCGTGGGTCGCGCGGCCAGAACGAGGCGTAGATGCACAGCAGCCCCAGACCGAACAGCAACCCCACGAACAGTCCGGTCATGGCTCAGGCCTCCTGCGCCAGCAGCGACGGCACGTGATAGCCGGCCCGCTCGAACCGCTCGACGTGCGGCGGGAAGCCGTCGGCCCGGCGGAGCGCACCGCCGCGGGTGGTGAACAGGTCGGCGATCTCGACGACGTCGCCCTCGACGCGGCCGGGCACCCCGACGATCTCGCGGACCCGGCGCACTCCATCGCCCTCCAGGGCGATGTGCACGACCAGGTCGATGGAGGACGCGACGGTGGGCACGACGAAGCGCGGCGAGACGTTCTCGCCGGCCAGCAGGGGCAGGGTGCACATCTTGGTGATCGCCTCGCGCGCCGAGTTGGCGTGCAAGGTGCACATGCCGGGCAGTCCGCTGTTCAGGGCGATGAGCAGGTCGAGGCTCTCGGCGGAGCGGACCTCGCCGACGATGATCCGCGACGGGCGCATCCGTAGCGCCTCGGTGACCAGCCGGCGCAGCGGGACCTCGCCGGTGCCCTCGAGGCTGGGCTGGCGACACTGCATACCGGCGACGTCGCGCAGCGGGATCTTCAGCTCGAAGACCTCCTCGCAGGTGACCACCCGCTCGCGCGCCGGGACGGCCGCGGCCAGGCAGTTGAGCAGGGTGGTCTTGCCGGCCTGGGTGCCGCCGGCGACGAGGATGTTCAGGCCCGCGACGACCGCCGCCTCGAGGAAGGTCGAGGCCGCACGGGTCAGCGTACCGAGCTTGACCAGGTCGTCGAGGTGGGTGGCCCGCACGACGAACTTACGGATGTTGACGATCCAGTGGTCGCGGGTGATGTCCGGGATGACGACGTGCAGCCGAGAGCCGTCCGGCAGCATGGCGTCGACGAACGGCGAACTGAGATCGACCCGGCGCCCGCTCGTGCGCAGCATCCGCTCGACCAGGTCACGCACCTCGTCGGCGGTGAGGATGGTCGTCGTCAGCTCCGACACCCCGCCACGCGCCACGAAAACGCGGTCCGGCGAGTTAATCCAGATCTCCTCGACCCGCGGGTCGTCGAAGTAGCGCTGCAACGGGCCGTAGCCGGCGACGACGTCGAGCACCGACTTCACCGCGTCGTCGAGGTTGGTCAGGCCGGGCAGCCCGGAGCGCAGTGACCGCTCGTCGTAGTCGTTGACCGCGTCCCGGACCAGCCGGTCGATCTCGGCGGTGTTGCGGGCAGGGTCCAGCCCGGTCCGACGGATCAGCTCCCTGACCTCGTCCTCCACCTGCCGCACGGCGTCAGCCATGGCCCCGATCACCTCCCCGTCGGGCATCGCGTCCACAGACTAGGTCCGATCCGGACCCCGGCGCACCCGGTGGCCGGCAGCCTGTGGATAACTTCGGCCGCCTGTCACCCGGCTCGGCTAGACATTCGGTATGCCGCCCGCTCACCCGCCGTCGTCACCGCGCCGCCACCTGGTGCGGCTACGCATCGTCCCCGCCGCGTCGGGGGCGGTCCACGAGCTGACCATCGACGCCGCGGCCGGGAGCACCGCCGCCGACCTCGTGCGGAGCGTGGCCGCCGCCGCCGCGTGGCTCGTCGGCCCCCAGGTGGCGGACGAGTCGCGGTGGTCCGCGCTGCCACCGAGCGCCCGGGTCGGGTGGCCGCCGCTCGTGCACGACTCGGTGGTCCAGGTCCGCGATGGCACGCTCTGGGTGCGGTCCCCCGCCGGCGCGGCAGCCGGTGGGCTGCTGCAGCTCGCGGTGACCGCCGGACCGGACGCCGGGTCGGTGTATCCGCTGCCGACCGGCAGCCACCTCCTCGGGCGCGGGGACCACGCCCAGATCCGGCTGGCCGACCCGGCGCTGTCCCGGCACCACCTCGAGCTGCGCGTCGAGGGCCGGGCGGTGCTGGTGCGGCCGGCCGGCCCCGCCAACGAGATCCGCGTCTCCGGGTCGCTCCTCGGGCCCGAGCCGCGGGCGCTGCGCCCGGGCGAGCAGCTGGTGACCGGGCAGTCGGTGCTCGAGGTGCGCACTCCCGCGCTGCCCGCGGCGGCGGTGCGCCCGGACGGGCAGGGCCATCTGCTCGTCGTGCGAGCCGCGCTGCCGGCGCACCCAACCGATCCGCAGGAGATCTGCTACCCGCCGGATCCGGCGGCCACCGACCCACCGCGCATCCCCGTGCTGGCCGGCCTGGTCCCCCTGGCCCTGGCGGCCGTCCTCGCGTGGGTCACCCGGTCCCCGACGATGCTGCTGCTGGGCCTGATGTCGCCGGCTCTGCTGCTCGGCCAGTGGCTCGCCGACCTGCGCTCCGGGCGGCGCTCCAGCCGGCGTGAGCGGCGCCAGCACGCGGCCGCCCGGGCCGAGGCCGATCGCCGGGTGGCGCTGGCGGTGCGGCAGGAGACCGAGGCGCGCGAGGCGGCATACCCCGACCTGGCGACCTGCACGACGGTCGCGACCGGCCCGCTGCAGCGACTGTGGGAGCGCGCGGACCTCGTCGTGCGGCTGGGCACCGGTCGGCTGCCGGCCGCGGTCCGGGTCACCGGCCCCGCCCCGCCGGCCACGCTGGAGGCCGCACCGGTGACCGTCGACCTGGCGGCGGGGCTGGCCGTGTCCGGCCCCCGCGATCGCGTCGAGTCAGCGCTCCGAGCGGTCGTCGGGCGGCTCGCGGTGAGTGCACCCCCGACCGTGGTCGCCGTGTCCGTCGACCCGCAGGTGGCCGGCCCCGAGTGGCGCTGGGTGGCCCGGCTGCCCCACGCCATCGGCTGGCCGGACCAGGCCGACCCGGCGGGTGCCGTCAAGCAGTTGGCCCAACGTGCCTGCGGACGCAGGCTGTTGGTCATCACCGACCGGGACCTCGGTGTCGGGGAGGCTGACTCGGTGTCGTGTCTGCGGATCGCGCTGCGGCGCAGCGAGGTCCCGCACACAGTCGGGCGGGTGCTGGACCTGGGCCCGGAGCGGATGACCCTCGACGGGGCGGAGATCCTGCGGGTCGACGAGCCGAGCCTGGCCTGGGCCGAGACGCTCGCCGACGCGCTGGCCCCGCTGCGGCCGGCCGAACGCACCGGCGCGCCGGCGGCGCTGCCCGGGTCGGTGGGACTGCTCGACCTGCTGGCCCTGGACCTGCGCGACGGGCTGCCCGACCTGACCGGTCGCTGGTCACGCAGCCCCCGCTCGACGTGCGTCCCGCTCGGGGCCGACGCGACCGGGCCGGTGGTCGTCGACCTGGCCCGCGACGGGCCGCACGTCCTGGTCGGCGGCACCACCGGGTCGGGCAAGTCCGAACTGCTGGTCAGCCTGGTCGCCGCCCTGGCCGCCGCCAACCGGCCCGACGAGTTGTCCTTCGTGTTGGTCGACTACAAGGGCGGGGCGGCGTTCGCCCCGTGCCGTGACCTGCCGCACGTCGTCGGCCTGGTGACCGACCTCGACCACGCGCTGACCCGTCGGGCCCTGGACTCGCTGGACGCGGAGCTCAAGCGGCGCGAACATCTGCTGGCGGCGCACGGGGCCACGGATCTCGCGGCATACCAAGGCAGTTGGACGACCGGCCGGCCGCGGTTGGCCCGGCTGGTCATCGTCGTCGACGAATTCCGGGCGTTGGCCGAGGAACTGCCCGACTTCGTCACCGGGCTGGTCCGCGTCGCGGCCCTCGGCCGGTCGCTCGGCGTCCATCTGGTCGTCGCGACCCAGCGACCCGGCGGTGTCGTCACGCCGGACATGCGGGCCAACATCGGGCTGCGCATCGCCCTGCGGGTGCGCGACGCCGCCGACTCCGTCGACGTGCTCGAGGTGCCCGACGCCGCGCGGATCGCCGAGTCGACACCCGGCCGCGCCCTGCTGTCCAGTCCGGTGCAGCGACGGCGCGAGGTGCAGACCGCCAGGTGCACCATGACCCGCCGCGACGACCTGGCCCCGGTGCGCGTCGTGGCGATCGACGGGGCTCCGGTGCTCGGCGCCGGCGGCGCCTCCGGTCCCACCGAGGTCGACCTGCTGGCCCGGGGCGCCCGACGGGCGGTCGCCGAGCTGGGCATCGCCGTGCCGCCCTCGCCCTGGCTGCCGCCGCTGCCACCCGCGGTGACGACCGCCGAGCTGTCCGACCCACGCGCCCTCGGCGTGCTCGACGAGCCCGGGCGCCAGCGCCGGCGGCCCTGGGCCTGGGACCCGTTGGCCGAGGGCAACCTCGCCATCGCGGGCGGCCCGCGCAGCGGACGCTCGACGGCCCTGCACACCCTGGTCTGCCAGGTGGCGCTGACCCACTCCCCCGGCTCACTGCACGTGTATGCCGTGCACACCGGCGCGCTCTCGGCGCTCGCCGCCCTGCCGCACCTCGGTGCCGCCGTCGAGGTCGCCGACCTGCCGCGGCTGAGTCGGCTGCTCGACCTGCTCGCCACGGTCCCGCCGGACCGAGCCCATCGGCTGCTCGTCGTCGACGACTGGGAGCGCTGCCTGGAGGCGCTCGAGCGCTCCCGCGCAGGGCATCTCGGCGATTCGCTGGCCAGCATCGTGCGGGCCCCCGCGGCGGCGCGCACGGCCGTGGCGGTGACCGGTGGGCGGGGCCTGCTGACCGGCTCGGTCGGCTCCGGACTGCCCCGGCGGCTGCTGCTGCTGCCCGCCGACCCGGTCGACCTCGCGCTGGCCGGCGTCCCCGCCGCGGCCGTCCCGACCGCCGCCGGGCCGGGCCGGGCCATCGACCCGGCCACGGGACTGCTCGTACAACTCGCCACCGTCGTCGCGGACCCCACCCCGCAGCGGCTGGCCGCGGCAGCCACCGCGCTGGGCCAGGCCCTCAGCGAGCGCGCGGCGGTGCCCCCCGACGGAGCGGCTGGACCACCCACCGACGGGGCCGGACCACCCGCCGACGCGGCCGGACCACCCGCCGACGCGGCCGGACCACCCGATGCGGCCGGACCACCCGATGCGGCCGGACCACCCGACGCGGCCGGACCACCCCCCGACGCCGGCGCACCCCCCGCCGACGCGG
>CAZYHR010000101.1:0-11634 GCA_964647395.1 uncultured Intrasporangiaceae bacterium
CAAGGACTTCAACTCCGGGGCGATGATCCAGAACGTCGTCGACCGGGCCAAGAAGAACGCCATCAAGGACTTCCTGGCGACCGGCCAGAAGGGGCTGCGGGTCGAGCACCTGCTCTCGTCCTGCGTGGACGAGTTCAAGGAGAACGAGGACCTGCCCAACACGACCAACCCGGACGACTGGGCGCGCATCTCGGGCAAGAAGGGCGAGCGCATCGTCTACATCCGCACCCTCATCAACACCAAGGACGGCACCGAGCCGGGCCGGTCCATCCAGACCGTCGAGAACACCGGGCAGTACCTCTGATCCGGCGCCGGCCGGCAGTGGATCTGGGCTGAGCCGGGCAGCGACCACCGGCGGGGCCTGACCCCCGGCCTGGCTCCACGTGGCAGACCGTCCATGCCACGTGGAGCCCGCCGGGACAGCGGACCTAGTGGCTCGCCGGGATCGGGACCGGCTCGACCCGCCAGATGCGCTCGCAGTAGTCACGGATCGTGCGGTCGCTGGAGAAGAACCCGCACCGGGCCGTGTTGATGATCGACATCCGGGTCCAGGTCACCGGGTCGGCCCAGACCTGCTCGACCCGATCTTGGGCATCGACGTAGGAGCGGTAGTCGGCCAGCGCGAGGTACTCGTCGTAGCCGAGCAGCCCGTGCACGATGGTGCCGAAGGTCTCCAGGTCCCAGCCGAAGCTGCCGTGCTGGATGGCGTCCAGCGTCGAGCGCAGCTCCTCGTCGGAGTCGTAGTAGTCCCGCGGCTGGTAGGTGCCGCCGTTGCGCAGCGACAGGGCTGCCGGGGCGTCCAGGCCGAAGAGGAAGAAGTTCTCGTCCCCGACCTGCTCGCGGATCTCGACGTTGGCCCCGTCGAGGGTGCCGATGGTCAGCGCCCCGTTGAGCGAGAGCTTCATGTTGCCGGTGCCGGAGGCTTCCTTGCCGGCCATCGAGATCTGCTCGGACAGGTTGGCCGCCGGGATGATCAGCTGGTTGCGGGTGACGTTGTAGTCGGGGATGAACGCGACCCGCAGGTGGTCACGCACCGTGTGGTCGGCCTCGATGGTGGCCGCCACCGCGTTGATCAGGCGCATGACCCGCTTGGCCGCGTGATAGGACGGGGCCGCCTTGCCGCCGAACACCACGGTGCGCGGGACGATCGGGATGCCCGCCTTGACCCGGTGGTAGAGCGTCACGGTGTGCAGCACCTTGAGGATCTGGCGCTTGTACTCGTGGAACCGCTTGATCATGACGTCGGTGAGCGCCGACGGATCGGGCCGGATGCCTAACGTGGCGTGGGTGTATGCCGAGAGGCGGCGCTTGCTGTCCAGCTTGCACTCGCGCCACCGCTGCTGGAAGGACGCGTCGTCGACGTGCTCCTCCAGTCCGCGCAGCAGGTCGAGGTCGGTCAGCCAGCCCTCCCCGCCCAGCGCCTCGCTGATCAGCGCCGACAGTTCGGGGTTGGCGATGCGCAGGAAGCGCCGGGGGGTGACCCCGTTGGTGACGTTGGTGAACTTCTCCGGCCACACCTGCGCGTAGTCGTGCAGGGTGGTCTCCTGCAGCAACTGGGAGTGCAGGGCGGCGACCCCGTTGACCCGGTAACTGCCCACGACCGCGAGGTTGGCCATCCGGACCCGCTGCTCCGGGCCCTCGGCGAACAGCGACAGCGCCGGCACCAGGTCGTCGGGCTGCCCGGCCTTGGCCATCTCGCGCAGGTGGTAGTGGTTGATCAGCTGGATGATCTCCAGGTGGCGGGGCAGCAGGTTGGCCAGCGTCGCGGTCGGCCAGGTCTCCAGGGCCTCCGGCAGCAGGGTGTGGCAGGTGTAGGCGAAGGTCCGCCGGGTCACCTCCGCGGCCGGGCCCCAGCCCAGCTTGAACTCGTCGACGAGCAGCCGCATCAACTCGGCCACCCCGAGCACGGGGTGGGTGTCGTTGAGCTGGATCGCGACCTTCTCGGGGAACCCGTCCCAGCCGTCGTTGCGGAAGCGGTAGCGGCGGATGATGTCACGCAGCGAGGCGGACACCAGGAAGTACTGCTGCTTGAGGCGCAGCTCGCGGCCGGCCGCGGTGCTGTCGTCGGGGTAGAGGACCTTGGAGATGTTCTCGCTGCGCACCATGTCGGCGACCGCGTCGCCGTAGTTGCCCTCGGCGAACCGGGCCAGGTTGAACGTCTCGCGGCTGGCCCGGGCCCGCCACAGGCGCACGATGTTCACCGTGTCGGTGCCGTAGCCGGGGACCAGCATGTGGCTCGGCTCGGCGAGCACGGTCTCCCCGGGCACCCAGATCTTGCGGAAGCCGGTGGGGTCGGTGGGGTCGGGCTCGGTGTGGCCGTAGAAGCCGACCGAGATCGAGTCGTCGGGCTGGTTGAACTCCCAGGGGTTGCCGTAGAACGTCCAGTCGTCGGCGACCTCGACCTGGGCCCCCTGGGCGAAGGTCTGCTTGAAGATGCCGAACTCGTAGCGGATGCCGTAGCCGACCGCGGGGATGTCCAGGGTCGCCATCGAGTCGAGCAGGCAGGCCGCCAGCCGACCCAGACCGCCGTTGCCCAGGCCCGGCTCGACGTCGATCGCGGCGATGTCGTCATAGGAGACGCCGAGCGCCTCGACGGCCTCGCGGGCGGCCTCCTCGACGCCGGCGTAGAGCAGGTTCTGCTCGAGTTGCTTGCCGAGCATGTACTCGGCGGACAGGTAGTAGACGAACCGCGGGTTGGCGGCGTAATGGGCCTCCATCGTGCGCGACTTGCGCTCCACGAGGATGTCGTTCACGGCCCAGGCCAGGGCGTGGTAGACATCCTGCGCGCTCGCCGACCGCAACGACGTGCCACGTCGGAAGGCGAGGTTGTCCCGGAGGGACTTCTCAAGGTCGCCGGGGGACACCTGCTCGATCGTCATCGCTTCTCCTTAACCGGTCGCTCAAGGCCGATTCGGGGGCCGGAGACGTAGTCGAGAGGGCGACTCATCTCGGATGCGCTGGCCATCAGCCCAGGTCAGCAGGCTAGCCCACCGGGCTCGCCCAGGTCAGGCCCCGTCTCCCTGGCCGGGAAAAGTGGCCGCTCCGGCGGCCCGGGGCAGCTGGCCCGCGAGCCACCGCCAGCCCAGCAACAGCACCCCGAGCGCCCCGGTCGCCACCAGGACGAACGGCAGCGCCGTGCCCTGCCCGAAGACCGCTCGCAACGCCATCCCGCCGGCCACCGCGCACCCCCACACGGTGGCGCCGGGCCCGACGGCCAGCGGCCAGCGACCGGAGCGCCAGCGCACCAGGACCCAGCCGAGCGCCGCGCCGGCCAGGAACGGCCAGGCGGTGAGTGCGGCGGCGGTGACCGGATCTCCGCGGTCGTGGCTGGCCCGGCCCAACGCGGCGAAGCCCAGGACGAGCACCCCGTCCAGCAGCCCCGCCACCACCGGGGTGACCGGCGCGCCGGGCACCCGGTCGCGGCGGGCGCTCACGGGACCACCGACACCGGCAGCATGTCCTCGAAGGGCAGCCGCGGCTCGGGCGGCGCGTGGGCGGGGTCGACCCCCTGGAAGAGTTTGGAGATCGACTTGCCCTGATGGATGCGGGAGATCGCCTCGGCGAAGAGCTCGGCCACCGAGCGGACCTGCAACTCGGGCCAGTCCTGCGGGGAGGGCACCGTGTCGGTGGTGACGACCTCGCTGATCATCGGGTGGTGACGCAGCCGTTCGACGGCCGACCCGGTGAACAGCCCGTGGGTGCACGCGATCGACGCCCGGACGCACCCCGCCTCGGCCAGCCGGTCGAGCAGTTCGACGATCGAGCCGCCGGTCGCGATCTCGTCGTCCAGCACGATGGCCCGCCGGCCCCGCACGTCGCCGACGATCGAGTCGATCACGACCCGGTCGTCGGCCAGCCGCTGCTTGCTGCCGGCGGCCACCGGCAGGTTGAGCAGCCGGGCGAACAGGGTGGCGGTCTTGGCGTTGCCCAGGTCGGGGGACACGACGATGGTGTTGGCCAGGTCGTGGCTGCGGAAGTGGTCGGCGAGCACCCCGATGGCGGTGAGGTGGTCCACCGGCACCGAGAAGAAGCCGTGCACCTGCGGGGCGTGCAACGCCATGGTCAGCACCCGGGTGACGCCCGCGGTCTTGAGCAGGTCGGCGACCAGCCGCCCGCCCAGCGAGATCCGGGAGGCGTCCTTCTTGTCCGAGCGCGCGTAGGCGTAGTGCGGCATGACCGCCGTGATCGAGGCGGCGGACGCGCCCCGGGCGGCGTCGATCATCAGCAGCAGCTCCATGAGGTGCTCCTGGGTGGGCGGCACGAGCGGCTGGATGATGTAGACGTCGCGCTGGCGGCAGTTGGCCAGCAGCTGCGCCTGCAGGCAGTCGTTGCTGAACCGGCTGATGTCCACCCCGGACAGCCGGACCCCCAGATGTCCGCAGATGCGTCCGGCCAGCACCGGATGGGCGGTACCGGAGAACACCACGATGTCGGACAAGGACGTCCCTCCAGGGCCGGCGGTCAGGCTCAGATCAGACCTTACCCGCGTGCGGCGGACCCGCGTGGCCGCCCGGTGGGGGCGCCAGGTGGCGCCGCAGCTCGGTGGTCAGCTCGAGCATGGCCTGGGCGCCGGCCAGGGTCGCGCCCGGGAAGCTGGCGAACCCGTGGACCATGCCCAGGTAGTTGGTGGCCCGGACCGGCACCCCCGCCTCGCGCAGGCGCGCGGCATACGCCTGGCCCTCGTCGCGCAGCGGGTCGAGGTCCGCGGTCTGCACCAGCGCGGGGGGCAGACCGCGCAGCTGCTCGCGCCAGAAGGGCGAGATGAGCGGGTCGTCCCGCTGCAGGGCGGGCTCGGGCCCCAGGTAGTGCTGCAGGAACGCCTCGATGTCGGCGGCGGTGAGCACCGGCGCGTGGGCGTGCTGCCGGATCGACGGGAAGGACATGGTGAGGTCCAGGCCGGGATAGATCAGCGCCTGGTGGGCGATCGCCGGGCCCCCGTCGTCGTAGGCCGCGTGACAGACCGCCGCGGCCAGGTTGCCTCCCGCGCTGTCCCCGCAGACGGCCAGTCGAGTCGGGTCGCCCCCGAGCCCCTCGGCCCCGGAGGCCACCCAACGGACCGCGTCGATCGCGTCGAGCACGGCGAGCGGAGCGCGATGCTCCGGCGCCATGCGGTAGTCCACCGACAGCACCAGGGCCTCGACCTGGTCCGCCAACCGGGCGCACAGCGAGTCGTACTGCCGGGGGCTGCCGAGCACCCAGCCGCCGCCGTGGAAGTAGACGACCACCGGGTGCCGCCCGGCCCCGAGCGGCCGATAGACCCGCACCTGGCGACTGCTGCCGTCGCGGGTCTCGAACCAGGTGTCGGAGATCCGGATGTGCCGCGGGGTCCGCCCGACGACCCAGGTGAACGGCGGTCGGTTGGGATAGGTCAGCGACCGGGACCGCTGGATCTGCTCGATGTCCATGTCGGTGATCGAGCCGCGCAGCCCGCGGTCGAGCAGGGTGGTGAGCAGGCGGGTGCGCCACGGCATACGGGCCATGTCACCTAGTCTGCCGCCTGAGCCCACCGGCCGGTGGGCTCAGCGCAGTTGGCTGTCCAGGGCGTTGATCTCGGCCCGGGCGGTGTGCCGCAGCTGCGCGAAGGAGCTGTTGCCGGGGAACGGTCCACCGCTCTGCTGGGTCATCTGGGCGACGATGTCCAGGGCCCGGTGGGCCTCGCCGAGTTGCTCCGCGGTCAGCGCGCCGGCCGCGAGCTCGTGCTCCTCCCGGCCCTGGTGCTCGGCCACGGCGGCCCCCAGCGACCCGGCCAGCTGGGCGAACTCGGGGCTGTCCACCGGCAGCAGTTGCAGCGACGACGCCGCCACCGCCAGCGCGTCCTCCTCGTCCCCGCGCTGGGTCCCGCCGGGCAGGTGCCGGTGCAGGAAGCGCTGCTCGACCGCCTCGTGCAGGGCGAGGTAGGCCAGCAGCGTGGCCAGGCGGTCGGCCCGGTCGGTCTGCGAACCGTTGATCAGGAAGTCGAACTCGGCCCGGATCCAGCGGTGTTGCTCGGTCAGCCGGGTCGTCACGTCGTCGAGGTTGCTCGTGGTCTTCTCCATGCTGGTCGGCCCCCCTCCTGCCACCGGCCGGTGGTCTTGCCCGATCCCTACCCGCGGGCCGGGTCCTCAACCGGCCAGGGGGCAGCAATAGGCTGGCGCGCATGAGCGTGCGCCGGATCATGGGGATCGAGACCGAATACGGCATCTCGGTCCCGGGTGACCCCACGGCCAACCCGATGCTGCTGTCCGGGCAGGTCGTCACGGCGTATGCCCGGGCGCACGGCTTGCTCAGCGGGCGCGGCGCCTGGGACTACGCCGACGAGGCCCCGCTGCGCGACGCCCGCGGTTGGGAACTCAGCCGGGCCTACGCCGATCCCAGCCAGCTCACCGACCTCGACGACCCGACGATGGCCAACGTCGTGCTGACCAACGGGGCCCGCTTCTACGTCGACCACGCCCACCCCGAATACTCCAGCCCCGAGGTGCTCACCCCGCGCGACATCGTCGCCTGGGACCGCGCCGGTGATCTCGTGCTGCGGGCCGCCGCCGACCTGCTCGGGCCGGACCCGTCCAGGCCGGCGGTGACCCTGTACAAGAACAACACCGACGGCAAGGGAGCCTCCTACGGCACCCACGAGAACTACCTCATGCGCCGCGAGACGGTCTTCGCCGACATCGTGCGCGGGCTGACCCCCTTCTTCGTGGTCCGCCAGATCATCTGCGGCGCCGGGCGGGTCGGCATCGGGGTCGACTCGCGCACCGCGGGCTACCAGATCAGCCAGCGGGCCGACTTCTTCGAGACCGAGGTCGGTCTGGAGACCACCCTCAAGCGCCCGATCATCAACACCCGCGACGAGCCGCACGCGGCCGCCGACCTCTACCGCCGGCTGCACGTCATCATCGGCGACGCGACCCAGTGCGACGTGGCGACCCTGCTCAAGGTCGGGACCACCTCGCTGGTGCTCGCCTGCATCGAGGACGGCGCGATTCCGCGTGACCTCACCGTGCGCAACCCGGTCTCGACGCTGCACGCCGTGTCCCACGATCCCACCCTGACCCACCTGGTCGAGCTGCGCGACGGGCGCAGCCTGACCGGCCTGGACCTGCTGTGGATCTATCACGACGCCTGCGCGGCATACCTGGCCGACCGGGGACACACCGCCGCCGACGACCCGGACACGGCCGAGGTCATGACGCTCTGGGCGGACCTGCTCACCAGGCTCGGGAACGACCCGATGTCGTGCGCGGCGGACATCGACTGGGTCGCCAAACTGCGCGTGCTGCAGGCCTATCGGGACCGCGACGGGCTGGCCTGGACCGAGCCGCGGCTGGCCGCCCTGGACATCCAGTGGAGCGACCTGCGCCCCACCAAGAGCGTCTTCCACAAGCTCAAGGCGGCCGGACGGGTGCGCGAGCTGGTGCCCGAGAGCACCGTGCAGGCCGCCGTCACCGAGCCGCCCGAGGACACCCGGGCCTGGTTTCGCGGGCAGTGCCTGGCCCGCTTCCCGGACAACGTGGTGTCCGCGTCGTGGGACGCCATCGTCTTCGACGTCCCGGGCCGGCAGTCGCTGCAGCGGGTGCCGATGCTCGAGCCGACCCGCGGCACCCGCGCCCACCTCGGGCGGTTGCTGGACCGCAGCCCCGACGTGGCCACGCTGCTGCGCGAGCTGCACCAGGGCTGAACGGCCGACCGGCGTTGTCGGAGCGGACCGGTAGGTTTGGGGCAGGTGCCGCGGCAGGGCGCGCGGACACCAGTGACGAAGGAGGGGCCGATGGCCAGCCAGGAGCAGAGCCGACCGCAGCGCCGCGAGGGAGACCCCGACGCGCCGCCGCCCGACGCCGCACCGGGGGGCGCTGCCGTCAACGTCAACGACGCCGACATCGACAGCGTCCTGGACGAGATCGACGACGTCCTCGAGACCAACGCCGAGGAGTTCGTCCGCAGCTTCGTCCAGAAGGGCGGCCAGTGACCGCAGCGGCACCCGCCGGAGGCGCGCACGGGCGCCTGCCCGCGGCATACCTGACCCCCGGCACCTCGTCGTTCACCGACTTCGTCGCCGGCGTCCGCCCCGAGGTGCTGCCCGGGCGACGCAGCCTGCCGGCCGGCACCAGCCTGGAGGCCCCGCACGGCACGACCATCGTCTGCGCCGAGTTCGCCGGGGGCGTGGTCATGGCCGGCGACCGGCGCGCGACGATGGCCAACATCATCGCCAACCGCGACATGGAGAAGGTCTACGCGGCGGACGAGTACTCGGTGGTCGGCATCGCCGGCACCGCCGGCATCGCCATCGAGCTGGTCAAGCTCTATCAGGTCGAGCTCGAGCACTACGAGAAGATCGAGGGCGCGATCATGTCCGTCGAGGGCAAGGCCAACCGCCTCGCGACGATGATCCGCGGCAACCTCGGGCTGGCCATGCAGGGGCTGTCGGTGGTGCCGCTGTTCGCCGGCTACGACCTCGACGAGGGTCGCGGGCGCATCTTCTCCTACGACGTCACCGGCGGGTGCTATCCGGAGACCGAGCACCACGCGATCGGGTCCGGCTCGATGTTCGCGCGCGGCTCGCTCAAGAAGATCTGGCGGCCCGGCCTGAGCCAGGCCGAGGCGGTGCGGGTGTGCGTCGAGTCCCTCTACGACGCCGCCGACGACGACTCGGCCACCGGCGGCCCCGACGTCGGGCGGCGGATCTGGCCGACCCTGGCCGTCGTCGACCGCGACGGCGTGCGCTTCGCCGGCGACGACGAGCTCGGCGCGGTCGTCGAGCGCATCGTCGCCGACCGGCGCGGCAACCCGGGAGGCGCCCGATGAGCATGCCGTTCTACGTCAGCCCCGAACAGCTGATGAAGGACAAGGCCGACTACGCCCGCAAGGGCATCGCCCGGGGCCGGTCGGTCGTCGTCCTGCAGTACGACCGGGGCATCGCGTTCGTCGCGGAGAACCCGCAGAGCCTGCGCAAGATCAGCGAGATCTACGACCGCATCGCGTTCGCGGCGGTCGGCATGTACTACGAGTTCGAGAACCTGCGGGTCGCCGGCATCCGGTATGCCGACCTGCGCGGCTACTCCTACGACCGGTCCGACGTCACCGCGCGCGGGCTGGCCAACGCCTACGCGCAGACGCTCGGCACGGTCTTCACCACCGAGCCCAAGCCCTACGAGATCGAGCTGTGCGTCGCCGAGGTCGGCCGCACGGGCGCGGCTGACAAGATCTACCGGCTGACCTACGACGGGTCGGTCTCCGACCAGCACGGCTTCGTCGTCATGGGCGGCAGCACGACGGCGGCCGAGGAGACGCTGCGCTCCGGCTGGCACGACGGTATGCCGCTCGGCGACGCCCTGCAGCTGGCCGTCCGGGCGCTGGCCACCGACCCGGGTGGGGGACCGGCGCGCACGCTGGCGCCCGAGCAGCTCGAGGTCGCGGTGCTCGACCGTAACCGGCCGCGGCGCACCTTCCGGCGCATCGTCGGCACCCTACTGGCCGACCTGCTGCGCGCGGACAGCCCGACGACGCACGCTCCCGAGGACGACGAGCACGTGCCCGGGCACCACGACACGCTGTCCGGGGAGTCGCGGCCGGGCGGCCCGAGACGCAGCGACGAGGCCGCCGACCGCAAGCCGAGCACCGAGCCGATCCCGGGCACCGAGCGGCCGCCGTCGGCGGACCCGACCCTGGCCGACCCCGAGCACCGGCCCGGCGAGGAGCCCGGCTCGACCCAGCCGGCCGGCTAGCGGCGTCGGGGTCAGCGGGCCGGGCGGCGCCGACGGCGCGGGTGCTGCGCCGCGACGCGCTCCGGCTCGTCGGTCATGCCGAGGTCGTCGGCCAGGTCGAGCACCGGGTCGTCGCTCGCCTCGGGACCGTTGGCTGCGGTCTCGACAGGCTCGGCCCCGACCTCCCCGGCCCCACCCTCGTCGCCTGCGGCGGCACCGTCCTGGACTTCACCGTCCGGGACTGCATCATCGTGGACTGCACCGTCCGGGACTGCCCCGTCCTGGGGGGCACCGTCCTGGGGGGCACCGTCCTGGGGGGCACTCTGGTCGGACGCACCGTCCGCAGCCGCGTCGCCCTCGGACGCACCGGCGGCAGCGCCTTCGGCAGAGCCGGCCTCGGTCTCGGGCGCGTCGACCGGTTGCTCACCCTGAGCCGGGCCGGCCGACGGGTCGTCCCACCCGAGATCGCGGGCGGCGGGCTCGCCGAACCGGGTCAGCGCGGCCTCGCCGCCGACCGAGCCGAGCATCTGGCGCACCTGGGTCAGTTGGGCGGTGATGCTGTCCCGGCGCGAGGCGAGCGCCGCGATCTCGCGCTCGGAGTCCCGGCGCATCCGGTCGGCCTGCTCGCGGGCCGCGGCGACGATGGTCTGCGCCTCCTCACGCGCCCGGGTGAGGAAGGCGTCGGCCTGCTGGCGGGCCTGGTCATGGGCCAGGGTGGCCTCGTTGGACAGCACCTCGGCCCGCTCCTTGACCGCGGCGATTGACTCCTCCTGCTGGGCGAGCTGGTTGCGGTACTCCTCGGCCGCTCGGGCCCGGCGGGCGGCCAGGGCGGTCTCGAAGTCGGCGGCAGCGGCCGAGGCCCGCGCCCGCTGGCGCTCGAAGACCGCGTCACCCTCGGCGCGGCGGGCCTGGGCCTCGCGTTCCGCGTCCTCGACCAGCGCCGCGGCCTGGCTGCGGGCCAGTTCGAGGATGCGCGCGGACTCGGCGTCGGCATCGGAACGCACGCGGGCGGCATACTCGTCCGCGTCGCTGCGCTGCTGGCTCGTGTCCTCCTCGGCCCCGGCGCGCAGGGCCGTCAGCTCGTCCGTCACGGAGCTGCGCAGCGCAGCCATCTCCTCGGTGGCGGTGGTGCGCAGCGAGGTCGCCTCATCGTCGGCCAGCGCCAGCATCTGGGCGATCCGCTCGCCGAGGGCGGCGAAGCTCGGCACCGGGACGGCGACCTCGCCGGCCGCGGTCTCGAGCTGCGTGATCCGATCGTCCCGCTCCGCCAGCAGCCGCTCGGCCCGCTCGCGCGCCGCCTGCAGGGCCCCGATCTCCGCTCCCGCCCGCTCGGCCTGCCCACGCGCCTCGTCGGCCTCGCGCCGCGTGTTGTCGGCGACCGCGGAGAGCTCCCGGACCAGCTGATCGACCTGAGCCGGGTCGTAGCCGCGCAGCACGATGCGCAGTTGGGACGGATCGATCATCTCGGCCTGCCTTCGACGGGGACCTGGTGCCGGCACAGTCTCCCAGATCGGGGTGCCCGCGGTCACGGTGCGGCGGCCCGACAGCGACGTGCGGGCCGACATAGGGTGGGCGCATGGAGCGGCGCATCTTCGGCATCGAGACCGAGTTCGGGGTGACCTGCACCCACAACGGTCAGCGCCGGCTCACCCCCGACGAGGTGTCGCGCTACCTGTTCCGCCGGGTCGTCGCGTGGGGCCGCAGCAGCAACGTGTTCCTGCAGAACGGCTCCCGGCTCTATCTCGACGTCGGCAGCCACCCCGAGTACGCCACCCCGGAGTGCGACTCGATCGTCGATCTGGTCGTCCACGACAAGGCCGGCGAGCGGGTGCTCGAGGGGCTCGCCGAGGAGGCCCAGCAGCGCCTCGACGACGAGGGCATCGAGGGCGAGATCTACGTCTTCAAGAACAACACCGACTCGGCCGGCAACTCCTACGGCTGCCACGAGAACTAC
>CAZYHR010000102.1:0-11505 GCA_964647395.1 uncultured Intrasporangiaceae bacterium
CCCCCGACGCGACGGTCAGGCGGAACGGGTAGAGGTTGACGACGACCAGCTCGAAGGCCTCCAGGCCCAGCTCGACGAGCTGGGCCAGGTGCTCGGGCTTGCGGGTGTCGGCCAGCAGCCCACCGTGGACCATCGGGTGCAGCGTCTTGACCCGCCCCTCGAGGCACTCGGGGAAGCCGGTGAGGTGCTCGACCCGGGTCACCGGCACGCCGAGCCCCTCGATGAGCGCGGCCGAGCCGCCGGTCGAGACCATCGCCACGCCGGCGTCGTGCAGCCCCCGGGCCAACTCGGCCAGGCCGGTCTTGTCGTAGACCGAGATCAGCGCCCGACGCACCACGCGGACGTCCTCGGTCGGGCCGGGCTGGCTGACGGCGTTCACGGGATGGTGACCTTCCTGCCGGTGACGGTGAAACCTTCGCGGGCCATCCGGCCCACGACCTCGACCAACTGCGGTCGCTCGGCTTGCTTGATGCGCTCGGTGAGGGTGTCGACGGTGTCGTCGTCGAGCACCGGCACCGCACACTGCGCGACGATCGCCCCGGTGTCGACCCCCTCGTCGACGACGAACAGGGTGGCCCCGGAGAGCTTGACGCCGTGCTCGAGCGCGTCCCGGGGGCCGTGCAGGCCGGGAAAGGCCGGCAGCAGGGCGTTGTGCGAGTTGACGTAGCGGCCGCCGAAGGCCGCGAGGAACCGCTCGCCGACCAGCTTGAGGAAGCCGGCGGACACGACCAGCGCGGGGTCGTAGGCCGCGACCCGCTCGGTGAGCGCGGCATCCCAGTCGGCGCGGGACGGGTAGTCCGCGACGCGGCAGACGAAGACCGGTATGCCGGCCCGCTCGGCCCGGCGCAACCCCTCGATGTCGTCGCGGTCGGCGCCGACGGCGACGACGCGCACGCCGTAGCCGGGGTCGGCGCAGGCGTCGATGAGGGCTTGCAACAGGGTGCCCGACCCGGAGACGAGCACGACGACCGACGCGGGTCGCGGGGTCGTCGTCACGTGCCAAGAGCCTATCCGAGCAGGGCTCGGGCCTCGGCCACGACGGTGGCGAAGCCGACGAGACGCTCGCCACCCTCGGGCCCCTCGGCGCCGATCGCCAGCCCGGGCAGGCGGTCCGACAGCGCCGGCGTCGCTAGCGCGACACCTGTCGGTCCAGCAGGCCGACGATGTGGTCGGCGATCTCCAGGGCGGCGGTGGCCGCCGGCGAGGGGGCGTTGAGGACGTGCACCTGCCGGCCCTCGGCCGCGACGAGGAAGTCCTCGACGAGCGAGCCGTCCCGGCGCATCGCCTGGGCGCGCACGCCGGACGGCGCCGGGATCAGGTGGCGGGCCTCGATGCCGGGCACGAGCCGGGACAGGCTGCGGGCGAACGACGGACGGGACAGCGAGCGCAGCACCTCGCGCCCACCCGGGACGACGTTGCGGCGGGCCAGCCGCCACAGCCCCGGCCAGGCCAGCGACTCGCCCAGCTCCCCGAACTGCACGTCGCGCCAGGTGTAGCCCTCGCGGCGCAGCGCGAGCACCGCGTTGGGGCCGGCGTGCACCCCGCCGTGCACCATGCGGGTGAGGTGCACGCCGAGGAACGGGAACCGCGGGTCGGGCACCGGATAGATCAACCCACGGACCAGGTGGTGCAGTTCGGGGACGAGCTCGAAGTACTCCCCCCGGAACGGCACGATCCGAGCCTCGGGCGCCAGCCCGCAGGCGCGGGCCAGCCGGTCGGCGTGCAGCCCGACGCAGCCGACGAAGGCGTCGGCGGTCAGCTCCTGAGCGCCGGTGACGACCCGCACGGTCGCCCCCTCGGTGCGCACCAGGCGCACCGGCTCCCCGAGCCGCACGGCGCCACCACCGGCGTCGATCTCCGCGGCGAGCGCGCGGCATACGCCGGGGTAGTCGACGATGCCGGTCGACTCGACCCACAGGGCGCGCACGCACCGGGCATAGGGCTCGTGCTCGCGCGCTTCGGCCGGGTCGACCAGGCGGGCCGGCACCCCGTTGGCGACCGCCCGGTCGGCCAGCCGCTGCAGGCCGGGCAGCTCGGCCGGGTCCGTCGCGACGACGAGCTTGCCGGTGCGCCGGTAGGGGACGCCGTGCTGCTGGGCGTAGTCGGCCATCGACCGCGCGCCGGCCACCGCCATGCGGGCCTTGAGGCTGCCGGGCGCGTAGTAGAGGCCGGCGTGCACGACGCCGGAATTGCGTCCCGTCTGGTGCGCGGCCAGGGTCGGCTCCTTGTCGAGCACGACGACCTCGGCGCCACGTCGGGCCAGCGCCCGGGCGGTGGCCAGCCCGACGATGCCGGCTCCGGCGACGACGACCCGCACCGGCGTGCCTCAGCCCAGCCAGCGTCGGCGCACGGCGTCGCCGGTCAGCCAGAGCGCCGCCCCGAGCGCGAGCTCGGCGCCCAGGGCCAGGGCCAGGGCCAGCGGTGCGGGCCCGACGTGAGCCAGCCGGGCGGTGCCGGCCGGTCCGGTGCCGAGCAGCGCCAGCAGGCCCACCGCGAGGGTGATGAGCAGTACCGCGGAACCGGCCGTGCGGGCCTTGTGCCGCCAGCTGGCCAGCCGGGTCCACTGCGCGCTGGCGCGCCGGCCCAGCCAGAGGCCCACGGCCACCGGCAGCAGCAGGGCCGCGGCGGCCCAGCCGGGGTAGTGCCCGTCGGAGGGTATGCCGCCCAGCGCCGGGACCAGCGGCAGCAGCCCGCCCTGGGTGCCCGACACCGACACGTGGGTGCCCTCCCCGATCCCGAAGCCCGGTCCGGCCAGCACTGCCAGCGCCCAGCCCGCGAGGTTGGGCGCGTAGAGCAGCTGGCCGACGGTGAGCACGATGCCGCCGCCGAGACCGGCCGAACTCGCGGCGTGCAGCCCGGTGACGGTGTCCCACCGGGCCACCAGCGAGCCGACGACGACGAGGGCGCCCAGGGCGGCCAGCACCAGCAGGCCGGCGCGGGCCGGGGCCACGGCGCGGCGCAGCCAACCCGGCAGCCGGTCCAGCGAGTCGGGGTCGCGGGCCAGCGCCACGACGGTCGCGAGCACCGGCACGGTGAGCACGAGCGGGAGCGCCGCCGGGGTCGGCCGGACCGGGCCGAGCAGGCTGAGCAACGCGACCGGGCCGGCGACGGCGGCGTAGCCGACGGTCAGCCCCACGCCGGCGACCCACACCGGCGCGGCGGCCCGGGCCCGGCCGAGCGCGACGACGCCCAGCCACACCTGCAGTCCCCAGGCCAGCAGCGGCACCAGCCCGAGCGGGGTGCCGCTCACCGTCACGGTGGACCCGCTGGTCAGCAGCCACAGTCCGCTGCCCACCCCGAGCACCTCGCTCCAGGCGGTCGTGCTGCTCGGGGTGAACGCCCACACCAGGCTGGCGACGAGCACCAGGGCCAGCCAGCCGATGCCGGCCGTCAGCGCCCCGGCCAGGACGGCCCGCCAGCGCGGGTCGGCCGGTCGCGCCCAGGGCGCCTCGACGGAGGAGCCGAGGCCGACGGAGGAGCGGACGCGGTCGAGCAGGGTCATCGGCCCCATCGTCCCAAGGGGGCACCGGAAAAGCCCGAGGGCGCGCCGTCGCGGTCCGAAACCGTGGCGCGCCCTCGGCGGGACGGACTAGTTCTGCAGCCCCTGCATGATCTCGCGCATCAGCCGGGCCGTCTCGGACGGGGTCTTGCCGACCGCGACCCCGGCGGCCTCGAGGGCCTCCTTCTTGGCCTGGGCGGTGCCCTTGGAGCCGGAGACGATGGCGCCGGCGTGGCCCATGGTCTTGCCCTCGGGGGCGGTGAAGCCGGCGACGTAGCCGACGACCGGCTTGGTCACGTGCTCCTGGATGTATGCCGCGGCCCGCTCCTCGGCGTCGCCGCCGATCTCGCCGATCATGACGATGGCGTCGGTGTCCGGGTCCTGCTCGAACGCCTCGAGGCAGTCGATGTGGGTGGTGCCGATGATCGGGTCACCGCCGATGCCGACGGCGGTCGAGAAGCCGAAGTCGCTCAGCTCGAACATCATCTGATAGGTCAGCGTGCCCGACTTGGACACCAGGCCGATCCGGCCCGGGCCGGAGATGTCGGCCGGGATGATGCCGGCGTTGGACTGACCCGGGGTGATCAGCCCGGGGCAGTTGGGCCCGATCAGCCGGGTCGTGCCGGCCTCCTGCGCGTAGTCGAAGAACTCCGCGGTGTCCTTGACCGCCACCCCCTCGGTGATGACCACCGCGAGCGGCACCTTGGCGTCGATCGCCTCGACGGCGGCGGCCTTGGTGAAGGGGGCCGGGACGAAGATCACCGTCACGTCGGCGCCGGTGGCCGCGACGGCGTCGGCGACCGAGCCGAAGACGGGGACCTGCTGACCCTCGGGGAAGTCGACGGTGCTGCCGGCCTTGCGCGGGTTGACACCCCCGACGATGGTGGTGCCCGACTTGAGCATCCGGGTCGTGTGCTTCATGCCCTCCGAGCCGGTCATGCCCTGGACGATGACCTTGGAGTCGCGGTTGAGGAAGATCGCCATGTCTCGTGCGTTCCTTAGGTTGTCGGGTCGGAGGGTCAGTCGGCCTGGGCGACCAGCTCGGCGACGCGGCGGGCCGCGCCGTCCATGGTGTCGACCCGCTCGAGCAGCGGCAGGCCGGCCTCGTCGAGGATGCGCCGGCCCTGCTCGGCGTTGTTGCCGTCCAGCCGCACGACCAGCGGCTTGGGATGCTTGCCGTGGCTGGCCAGGATGTCGTAGGCCTTGACGATGCCGTCCGCGACCTGGTCGCAGGCGGTGATCCCGCCGAACACGTTGACGAACACGCCCTTGACCTGGGCGTCCTCGAAGATGACGTCCAGGCCGTTGGCCATGACGTTGGCGTCGGCGCCGCCGCCGATGTCCAGGAAGTTGGCCGGCCGCGGGTGGGTGCCGTCCCGTGCGGTGAACTCCTGCCCGGCATACGCGACGACGTCCAGGGTGCTCATGACCAGGCCGGCCCCGTTGCCGATGATGCCGATGTTGCCGTCGAGCTTGACGTAGTTGAGGTCGCGCTCGGTGGCCAGGATCTCCAGCGGGTCGGTCGCGCTCTGGTCGACGAGCTGCTCGTGCTCCTCGTGCCGGAAGCGGGCGTTGTTGTCGAGGGTGACCTTGCCGTCCAGGGCGATGATCTGCCCGGCCTCGGTCTTGACCAGCGGGTTCACCTCGACCAGCGTCGCGTCCTCGGCGGCGTAGACCTCGCCGAGCCGGACCAGCACCGGGGCGACCTGTTCGGTCTCGGCGGCGTCGAAGCCCGCCAGCTGGCAGATCTCGCGGGCCTTGGCGTCGTCGAGACCGACGATCGGGTCGACCCGCACGCGGGCCAGCTTGTCGGGGCGCTCGACGGCCAGCGTCTCGATGTCCATGCCGCCCTCCTTGGAGCACATGGCCAGATAGGCGCGGTTGGTGCGGTCGAGCAGCAGCCCGAAGTAGTACTCCTGCGCGATCTTGGCACCCTCGGCGATCATGACGATGTTGACCGGGTGGCCCTTGATGTCCATGCCGAGGATCCGCTCGGCGGCCTCGGCGGCCTCGTCGGGGCTCTTGACGACCTTGACGCCGCCGGCCTTGCCGCGGCCGCCGGTCTTGACCTGGGCCTTGACGACGACGACCCCGCCGCTCGCGGCACCGACCCGCTCGGCGGCTGCTCGCGCCTCCTCGGGCGTGCGGGCGATCTCACCACCCAGCACCGGCACCCCGTGCCGCTCGAACATGTCGCGTGCCTGGTACTCGTACAGATCCACGGGCAGCCGTCCTCGTCGTTGAAGGTGACTCGTTGCAGGTCAGGTGTCGGATTGCGGGCACAGGCGAGTCCCCGCCCCACCACCGGGCCACCACGGACTGTAGTGCACAGTGGTCAGACCTCCGGCACCCGGAGTCGATGAACAATCTCACTCCCGCCCGACCGGTCAGCACGGCCGGCCCCGGCGGGGCGCCCGGCGAGCCGGCCGGTCAGCGGATCGAGACCGGGCGTCCCTGCGGGACCAGCAGCACCCAGACCGGCCCCGGCGCGAAGGGGATGACCCGCCCGTCACCGGTCGTGAAGGTCGTCGGTGCCCCGGCGCTCGGGCGCGACCACTGCCCGGCCGCCTGCATCCCGTCGCGCAGCACGTAGGCCGGCCCGGTGCCGGTGACGACGATGACCGGGGTGCGTTCGCCGTTGACGTCGGAGTTGGTGCCGGGGTAGGTGCGCACGATCTGCACCACGACGGTCGCCGCGCTGACCCGGTTGCCCTCGGCCGTGACCTCCGGCTGGCCGTCGGTGGTGATGAGGTAGCGGCGGGTGGCCGGGTCCCAGGTGAAGGTGCCGGTCCAGCCGCCGGTGCTGGCGGTGACCTCGCCGGCCGGCGCCCCGGACAGCGCCGGGCCGTAGCGGAAGCCGATGTCGCCGGCCGGGGCGCTGCCGCCGGCCCGGGCCAGCAGTTGCGCGGGGAACCCGACGACGTTGTAGGGCGCCGGGCGGCTGCCGTCGCGCCGGAAGCCCTGGCCCGACTGGTCGTACGACAGGTTGATCTGGGGGCCGGTGCGCACCTGGGCGAGGGTGCCGGAGGAGCCTCCCGAGAACGCGAACGCGACCCGGCCGTAATTGCCGAGGATCTGGGCGTCGGACTCCCGGGCGCTGCGGACCGGCCCGATCCGGTCGGGCTGGCGGGTGCTGTAGATCGCCAGCAGGCGGGTCAGGCCGGCCTCGACCGGCTCGACGTAGACGATGTCGGCCTGGTCGGTGTTGAAGCGCGGCCGGGCCGGGCGGGTGTTGTCGATCTTGACGGCCAGCACCGGGCCGCCGGAGAAGCCGGTCAACGAGTCGGCGGGCGACGGCGCCTGCGTCGGTGCCGTGTTCGTCGGTGCCGTTCTCGTGGAGGTCGTCACCGGAGCGGCGCTGCTCGTGGTGGGCGACGCCGAGGGGCTCGGCGGGGCGGGGGCGGCGGTGCCGCCGGTGCAGGCCGCCAGCCCACAGGCCAGGACGACGGCCGTGAGCGCGGCTCGGTGGGCGGGGCGGGCGGGGCGGGGACGGTGTCGGGGCTCCACGTCTGGGCACCCTATCTCCGGTGGTCGGTCCGGCCGGCGGCACCCCGGCCGGCGGCACCCCGGGCGGCGGCCCGGGCCCGGGGCCGCGAACGGGGCTGGTAGCGGCCAAGTTTAAAATCTTGGTAAGGATTCGCCCGGAGGCCTGCCCCTGCGGGACCGGGCGGGACACAATGGTTCTCAGACGAGACGGTTCCTCTCCCCCCAGGCGCCGGCCCGTCGAGTCGAGAGCGGAGGGAGGGCCCCGGCACTCCCGCATCCCGGAGAGCCCTCGTGTCGGCAACGACGCTCGCCTCCCAGCGCCTTCGCTTGCGACGTTTGGTGTGGGGCCGCAGTCACCTGACTGCGGCCCCACCACCATGTCGGCCCACCATCAGGTGAAGGTACCGACCAGGTCGGCCCACCATCAGGTCGGCAGCACCAGGGGCAGGTGACCGATCACCGGCTCGGGCGCCGGCTCGCTGCGGTCAGTGCGCCGGCACGTGGCCGCGCACCCAGTCGACGATCTCGTGGGTGGCCGCGCCGGGGGTGAAGATCTTGGCCACCCCGAGTTGCTCGAGCTCCGGGATGTCCCCGTCGGGGATGATGCCGCCGCCGAAGACGACGATGTCGGAGGCATCGCGCGCCTGCAGCAGTTCGACGACCTTGGCGAACAGGGTCATGTGCGCCCCCGACAGGACGGACAGCCCCACCGCGTCGGCATCCTCCTGGATCGCGGCCTCGACGATCTGCTCAGGGGTCTGATGCAGACCGGTGTAGACGACCTCCATCCCGGCGTCACGCAGGGCCCGGGCGACGACCTTGGCGCCGCGGTCGTGCCCGTCCAGTCCGGGCTTGGCGACAACGACGCGCAACCGTGACTCGCTCATGCCTCAAATCTAGGCCACGCTCGGGCCGGCGGCAGGCCCGATGGTCCTGTCGCATGGTGGGACGAACCCTGGCTGTTCCCCCGAGGGCGGATCGACCGAACGGTGATCTCGGCCACAGATTGCGCTCCGGTAACATCGGGTGTGCCGCACCCACGAGGGGAGTGGGACGGCATCCGGGGGCTGTCCACGGCTGAGGCCTGGTTGATTATTACGAAATAGTCACGCTAGCCTCGGCCGGGTTGTCGTCGAAGCGGAAGAGTCCTACCAGTGTCCAAGTCCCGTTACTGCGGGCGTCACCGTGAGCCCAGGCAGTCGCGGCTCTCCCCCCAGCTGCTCGGCACGGGCCTGGCCCTTCCGGCCACCGCCACCCTCGCGGTCGTCACCCTGAGCAGCGGGTCGACGCCGATCTCACTGACCAGCGGCACCACCACCGAGGTGCCCGTCGTCGCCGCGCCCGCCGCGGCAGCCCCGGACGAGACGACGCTGCGCGACGACACGACGCCCGACCGGGCCTCCCGGGACACCGAGCGCCGCCTGCTGACCGGCAGCGTCGTCGCCGTCGAGAACGACCGGCGCGCCTCGGCCGAGGCAGCCCTGTCCGCGCTGCAGGCCGGCGAGGTCGTCGAGGTCAAGACGGTCGAGCCCCCCGCCGACGACACCCCGGTTCCCGCCCCGCCGTCGGTCGGGCCGCGCGCCTGGGTCAAGCCGATCAACGCGAGCTATGCCCTGACCTCCGGCTACGGGCCGCGCTGGGGCTCGCTGCACCTGGCCCAGGATCTGGCCGTGTCGACCGGCACCCCGGTCAAGTCGCTGTCCAGCGGTACGGTCAAGGCGGCCGGCTGGCTGGGCACCTACGGCAACCGGGTCGAGATCGAGTACTGGGACGGCACCGTCTCGATCATGGCGCACCTGAGCCGGGTCAACGTCAAGCCGGGCCAGAAGCTGGTCCCCGGTCAGGTCATCGGCCTGTCCGGCAACACCGGTAACTCCACCGGCCCGCACCTGCACCTGGAGATCATCCCCAAGGGTCAGGGCAAAGTCCCGCCGATCGCCTGGCTGGCCAAGAAGGGCGTCAAGCTGTAATCCCCGGCTTCGGCGTCGGGCACCCGGCCGGATCGGGTCAGAGCTTCTGCACCGGGGCGTAACGCAGCAGCAGCCGCTTGACCCCGGCGCTGCCGAAGTCGACGTGGGCCAGCGCCTGCTCGCCCTGCCCCTCGACCCGGATGACCTTGCCCAGCCCGAAGGTGTCGTGGCTGACCCGGTCGCCGCCGGCCAGGGCCACGACCTGACGGGCGCCGGGCGAGCGCACTCCGGGCCGCGACCCGAGGGTGGCCACCGCGGGGTCCTGGGCGCGTCGGCCGAAGCGCACCGCGTCCGAGGACGCCTCCTCGCGCTCCCAGGCGATGAGCTCGGCCGGCACCTCGTCGAGGAACCGCGACTCCGGGTAGTACTGCGGCTGACCCCACGCGGAGCGTTGCGCGGCCCGCGAGACGTGCAGCCGCTCCCGGGCCCGGGTGATGCCGACGTAGGCCAGCCGGCGCTCCTCCTCGAGCTCCTTGGGGTCGCCGAGGGAGCGCAGGTGCGGGAAGGTGCCGTCCTCGAGCCCGGTGACGAACACCACCGGGAACTCCAGGCCCTTGGCGGTGTGCAGGGTCATCAGGGTGACCACTCCCCCGGCCTCGCCCTCGGCGTCGGGGATCTCGTCGGCGTCAGCGACCAGGCTGACCTGCTCGAGGAAGTCGTCGAGGCTGATCGGCTCGCCGACCTCGAGCCGGCCCTGGTCGAACTCCTGGGCCACCGCCACCAGCTCGGCGAGGTTCTCGACCCGGGTCTCGTCCTGGGGGTCGGGGCTGGCCCGCAGCTCCTTGAGGTAGCCGGTCTGCTCCAGCACCGCCTCGAGCAGCCCGGCCACCCCGGACCCACCCTCGAACACCGTGCGCAGGTCCTCGAGCAGCCGGGTGAAGGCCTGGATCGCGGCCAGCGAACGCGGCGCGATGCCGGGGGCGTCGGCGGCCCGGCCCAGCGCGGCGACGAAGGTGATCCGCTCGCGGTCGGCCAGCGCGGCGACGCACGCCTCGGCCCGCGCGCCGATCCCCCGCCGGGGCACGTTGAGGATGCGCCGCAGGTTGACCGTGTCGGCCGGGTTGGCGATGACCCGCAGATAGGCCAGCGCGTCCTTGACCTCCTTGCGCTCGTAGAAGCGGGTGCCGCCGACCACCTTGTAGGGCAGGCCGACCCGCACGAACACCTCCTCGATGGCCCGGCTCTGCGCGTTGGTGCGATAGAACACGGCGACGTCGCGCGGGCGCACCCCGTGGTCGTCGGCCAGCCGGTCGATCTGGCGCGCGACGAACGACGCCTCGTCGTGTTCGTTGTCGGCGACGTAGCCGTGGATCGGGGCACCGTCGCCCTGGTCGCTCCACAACTGCTTGGGCCGCCGGTCGGGGTTGCGGGAGATCACCGCGTTGGCGGCGCGCAGGATCGTCTGGGTGGACCGGTAGTTCTGCTCCAGCAGGATGGTGCGGGCCTGCGGGTAGTCCTGCTCGAACTCGACGATGTTGCGGATCGACGCGCCCCGGAAGGCGTAGATCGACTGGTCGGCGTCGCCGACGACGACCAGCTCGGCAGGGGGTGTGCCGCCCGCCCCCGACCCGCTCCCGGCGGCACCGTCGGGGTCGGCGGCCACCCCGACCAGCTCACGGACCAGCTGGTACTGCGCGTGGTTGGTGTCCTGGTATTCGTCGACGAGCACGTGCCGGAAGCGACGCCGGTAGTGCTCGGCGGTGTCCGGGAACGCCTGCAGCAGATGCACGGTCGTCATGATGAGGTCGTCGAAGTCGAGCGCGTTGGCCTGGCGCAGCCGGCGCTGGTAGGCGGCGTAGGCCTGCGCGATCAGCTGCTCGCGGTGGGTGCCGGACTCGGCGACCTGGCGGGCGAAGGTCTCCTCGTCGACGAGCTCGTTCTTGAGGTTGCTCACCTCGTGGCTGAACGAGCGCGGCGGATAGCGTTTGGGGTCCAGGTCGAGGTCGCGCATGACCAACCCCATGAGCCGCTGGCTGTCGGCGGCGTCGTAGATCGAGAAGCTGCTCTTGAAGCCCAGCTTGCCGGCCTCGCGGCGCAGGATGCGCACGCAGGCGGAGTGGAAGGTCATGACCCACATCGACCGGGCCCGGCCGCCGACCAGTTGCTCGACCCGCTCGCGCATCTCGGCGGCGGCCTTGTTGGTGAAGGTGATCGCCAGCACCTGCCCGGGCTGCACGCCGCGCTCGGCGAGCAGATAGGCGATCCGGTGGGTCAGCACCCGGGTCTTGCCCGACCCGGCGCCGGCGATGATGAGCAGCGGGCTGCCGGCGTGCGTCACGGCCTCGCGCTGCTGCGGGTTGAGGCCTGCGAGGAAACGCTCGGGGTCGGTATGCCGCGGCGCCGGCGCCGCGGCATACCCCTGCCCCTCGCTGGCCCAGACCGGCAGTCCCGAGGCGTCGGCGGCGCCCCAGCCGGCCGGCTCGGCCGGGTGGGTGTCGACCGGCGACGGGGCGTGCGGGCGGGCCGGTGGCGGCTCGTCCGGCCCGGCCGGCGGGTCGGCGGGCTGCCGGGCGGCCGGGGCGGTGCTGCCGCGGCGCCGGGGTGCGGGAG
>CAZYHR010000103.1:0-11471 GCA_964647395.1 uncultured Intrasporangiaceae bacterium
GTCTGGTTGGGTATTTCCCACCCGAAGTGCCACATTCACTCAGACACACGTCAACCCGGCCCGCACCGATGACGAGCGAGTCAGCCGGGTCAACTCCTGAGCATCACCCTCACGCAACACCAACGCCAGAGCAGGACGATTCGCCATACCCCATCATCCCAACCCACCAAGCGTACATCAACTTAACACGCGGGGCACTAGCATGTCGTGGTGACCACGACCAGGCCTGCGGCGAGCGCCGCGCCCGAGCCCGCGGCATACGTCATGCCGCCGGAGACCCGACGGATCTTCATCGGGCTGATGATCGGCATGCTGGTCGCCTCGATCAGCCAGACCATCGTCGGTCCGGCGATGCCGCGCATCGTCGCCGAACTCGGTGGCATGGACCACTACTCGTGGGTGGCCACCGCGGCGATGCTCGTCTCGGCGATCTCGGTGCCGATCGTCGGCAAGTTGTCCGACCTGTACGGCCGGCGCGGCTTCTATCTCGGCGGGCTGGTCGTCTTCGTCGTCGGCTCCATCGTGTGCGGGCTCGCGCCGAACTTCTGGACCCTCGTGGCGGGCCGGGCCATCCAGGGCCTCGGGATGGGCACCGTCATGCCGCTGTCCCAGACGATCATCGGCGACGTCATCCCGGCCCGGCAGCGAGGCAAGTACCAGGGGCTCATGGGCGCGGTCTTCGGCGTGACGTCGGTGGCGGGGCCGCTGGCCGGTGGCTTCGTCACCGACCATTGGGGCTGGCGCTGGCTGTTCCTGCTCAGCATCCCGGTGGGCCTGATCGCGCTGGTGCCCATCGTGCGCTTCCTGCACGTGCCGCACGAGCGGCGGGACGCCCCGATCGACCGGTGGGGCATCGTCACGCTGACCTTGGCGCTGGTGGCCATCCTGCTGGCCACCTCGTGGGGCGGCACGAGCTATCCGTGGGGCTCGGTCATGATCGTCGGACTGTATGCCGCGGGGCTGGCGCTGGTGGTCGCCTTCGTCCTCATCGAGTTGCGGGTCCCCGAGCCGGTGTTGCCGCTGCGGCTGTTCCGCAACTCGATCTTCACCTGGTCCAACATCGCCAGCTTCGCGGTGTCGATGGTGATGTTCGGGGCGATCATCTACATCCCGGTGCACGCCCAGGGGGTGCTCGGCGTCGGCGCCACCGACTCCGGGCTGATCCTCGTGCCGCTCATGCTCGGGCTGGTCATCATGGGTGTGCTGGCCGGTCTGGTCGTCACCCGGACCGGGCGCTACAAGGGGCTCATGGTCACCGGGATCGTGCTGCTCGGCGGCGGCATCTGGCTGCTGACCCGGCTCACCTGGCAGTCGACGATGACCGAGTTGACCCTGGCCATGGTGGTGCTCGGAGTCGGGCTGGGTCTGGCGATGCAGCAGTACACCCTCATCGTGCAGAACGCCTCGGCCCGGCGCGACCTCGGTGTCGCGACGGCGGCGACCCAGTTCTTCCGCAACGTCGGCTCGACCGTCGGCATCGCGATCTTCGGCACCGTGCTGAGCAGCGGCATCGGCGAGGCCATCGGGCGGCACCTGCCGCCCGGGGCGGCCGGCTCGCTGCCGGCGGGCGGGGTCAGTGCCGCCTCGGTGCTCGACCCGAAGGTGCTCGGCTCGCTGCCCCCTCCGGTTGCCACCGCGGTGCGTCAGGGGCTGGCCGACCAGTTGCACGAGGTGTTCCTCGTCGGGCTGCCGATGGTCGGACTCGCCCTGGTGGCAACGTTGTTCATCCGGGTCATCCCGCTGAGCAATGCCCCTCACGGTGCTGAGGAGGCGGGCCAGGAACTGCTCGACTCGATGTCCCAGTCGACCTACGCGCCCGACGAGCTGTTGCCGACCTTCGGGGTGCGGGACAGTGCGTCACGGACGCGGGAGCGGATCCTGGGCCTGCAGCTGCGGGTGCTGCACGCCGAGGCCGGTGCCGAGGGACGGCCGTTGCTGCGGCGTGCGGTGAGCGATCTGGGCGGCGGGGATTTTGAGCGAGGGCTGCTGCTGCTCGACCGGACCTCGCTCATGCTGACGACCGAGGACCCGACCATCGCCGCCGACGCCGAGCGCTACGCCTGCGAGGTCGCCGCCGCGGCCGCCGGCAAGGGCGGTCTGCTCAGTGTCGAGCTACGTCGCGAACTGGCCGCCCTCGCAGCCGAGGCCGACCGGGACCACGTCCTGTCGACCCAGGAGGTGCGGGTCGCCGAGCGGCACGAGGCCGTCGACCTGACCAAGGTGGTCGAAGCCGCCAACGAACTCGGCGCGGCGTTCATCGTCGACGTGGGCCGCCGGGGCGGTTGACCCGCTGGCCGGGCCACGTGCTGCTGCGCGTCGTTGGGTGGTCAGTCCAGCAGACCCAGCTCACGGGCGATCGCCGCGGCCTCGGTGCGGCTGGCGGCGCCGAGCTTGGCCAGGACGTTGGAGACGTGCACGCTAACGGTCTTGGTGCTGATGACCAGGCGCCGGCCGATCTGGCCGTTGCTCAGGCCGTCGGCGACCAGGGCGAGCACCTCACGTTCGCGGGCCGTCAGGCTGAGGTTTCCTGGGATCCCGACGCTCGGGCGCGGTGTGCTCCGGGTCGACGCGCCCTGGGCGGCCGCGCTGGTGGCCGTCGTTGGTGTGCCCGTCGTTGGTGTGCCCGTCGTTAGCGGGCTGGCCGGGTGGCGCGGGCACAGCTCGGCAATGAGCGCCTGCACCCGCCGCTCGAGCGGCCGGGCGCGAAGCTCGCCGGCCACCGCCAGAGCTTCGGCCAGCATTGCCGCGCAGCGCTTTTCGTCACCGGCGGCGGCCAGGGCCGCGGCCAGGCCGGCCTGGCTGCGGGCGCGCTCGAAGAGGTGCCCGCTCTGCTCGAACGCCACCATGCACGGCTCCCACACGGCGACGAGCTCGGCGGCGCTCGGCCGCGGGCGGCTGCTGGCCGCGGCCCGCATCCGCAGTCGCTCGGCCCGCAGCCGCAGCCCCCACGACCAGGTCTCGTGGGCGGTCTCGCGCAGCGGGGCGAGGTCGACGGGCTGGGCTGGTTGGGGCTGGGCTGGTTGGGGCTGGGCTGGTGCGGATTGCCGTGAGTCGGCCTGCGCCGGGTCGGCGGCTGCGCCGGGGAGGCCTTCGTCGGGCTGATCGGCGCCGCGCCGGGCGGTCAGCGGGCCGAGCAGGGCCTCGGCCCGGTCCGCGAGCGCCTCGGCTTGAGCGACCGCGTCCTGCCGCGCCGCACGCTGCAGCCGGGGGGCGGCGGTGGCGACCTGGCCGCAGACCAGGGCCGCCAGCCGGACGATCGCCTGGTAACTGCCCCACGCGGTGTCGAGGGCCTCGCCGGCGTCGCGGGCCAGCGCCAGTGCGCCGTCCAGGTCGCCGGAGTCACCGAGCAGGTCGATGCCGGCCATCGTGGTCAGCACCGTGACGAGGGCGTCGATCGGCCACCACTGGCGCAGTTGGGGCAGCAGGGCGATCGCCCCGGTCTCGCCGCGTCCGGCCGCGACCGCGAGGTCGGCGGCGACGAACAGGCTCCGGCCCGGCTCGGGCGCAGTCGCCACCCCGCGCTCGAGCCGAGCCCGCGCGTCGTCCCAGTCGCCGAGTTCGTAGGACATCAGGCCCCCGAGCAACTGGCACTCCATGGCCCAGGGCGCCCACTCGGTGCCGACGCGTCGGGCCAGCGCGGCGCCTTCGTCGTAGCGTCGTTGGGCGCTGCGGGGGTCGCCGCCGTAGTGGCGCACGGAGGCCAGTTGGTGCAGCAAGCGCAGCCGCACGGGGTCGTCCGGCTCGGTCGCCGCGAGGATCCCGGCCAGGTGCCCCTCGACGGCCGCGAGGTCGTCGCGGGCCCAGACGCTGCGGGCCAGCACGGTGCGGATCTCGGCCAATGCCCCTGCTACGCCGTGCCGTTCGGCCAGGGTGATGAGCTCGGTTCCGAGGGCGAGGGCCTGCGAGGCGAGACCCGCGTCGACGAGCTGCTGCAGGTGCGCGGTCCGCACGGTCACTGCCGTGCGGTCCTCGGCCTCCCCGAGCAGGGCCACCGCCTCGGTGGTCATCGCCAGCCCGTCGAACGGCACGTTGAGCACCCGGGAACGGGTGGCGAGAGCGGCGAGCAGCAGCGCGCGGCTGCCGTCGGCCGCGGCAGCGGGCCCAGGGTGGTCGAGCCGGTCGCGCAGCAGGGCCACCGCGCGCATGACGTCGCCGGACAGGTATGCCGCGTCGCTGGCTCGCAGGGTGACCTCGTCACGCTCGATGGCATCAGCAGCGAGCCAGCCGAGGACCCGCTCAAGCTGCTCCCCGGCGTCCTGCGGAGCACCCATGGCCAGAGCGCGTTCGGCGGCGGCACGGCCTGCGACGACCGCGGTGGCGAGGTCGCCGGCGCCGGCCGCGTGCCGGGCCAGGTCGGCGTCCGAGCCCAGGTCGCGCTGGGCGGCGAGCAGGGCGGCATACGCCCGGTGCAGGCGCAATCGTTGGCCGGGCAGGCAGCCGTCCAGGGCGCTCTCGGCGAGTAGCGCGTGCCGGAACGTGTAGCCCGCCGGCCAGGTGGACTCCAGGACGTGGTGCTCGATGGCGGCGGCGAGAGCCTCGTCGAGGGCGGACTCCGACAGGTCGACGGCTGCCGCGAGCACGGCGTGGTCGATGCGCCGGCCCCAGACCGCCGCGGCCCGCACCACCTGCCGCGCGACCTCGTCGAGGGTTTCGATGCGGGCCTGCAGGACCAGGCCGAGTCCGCCGGCGATCGCCGTGCGATGCGCGGCCAGTTCCTCGGCGAAGAACGGGTTGCCCTCGGCCCGGTCCACGATGCTCGTCACGGTGGCGGGGTCGAGGTCCGACCCGTCGAGGGCGGCGACCAGAGCGCTGACCGCGTCGTCGGGCAGGGGGGTGAGGTCGAGGTGCTCCACGCCCGCGAGGCGCGCCCAGACCGCGAGGGTGTCGTGCAGCGGGTGGCGGCGGTGCACGTCGTCGGACCGCACCGTGACCACGAGCGACACCGGCGTCCGGAAGCCGCGGGTCAGCAGCAGGGTGAGCAGGTCTCGGGACGAGTGGTCCGCCCAGTGCACGTCTTCGATGACCACGAGGGTCGGCGTCTGCGCGCCGAGGTCGGACAGCAGCGCGTGCACCGCCTCGGACACCTGGCGCGGGTCGGTGGCCGGGCCGCCCGAGGCGTCATGGCTGGCGTGCAGGCGGGCCAGGGTCGGGTGAGCGGCCACGAGGTGCGGCGCGAGCCGGTCGGCGGCGGCGACCACCTCGACGAACGGCAGGTAGGGCAGCGAGGCCCCGGCCTGGCCGACGCAGTGCCCGGCCAGGGTGTGCCAGCCGGCCTGTTGGGCGCGGGTGGTGAGGACGCCGACGAGGCGGGACTTGCCGATGCCGGCGTCCCCGCTGATCACCACCCGACCGCCCGGCGTGGCGGTCTGTGCTGCTGGCAGTGCCTCGGCCGCCTCGGTCGCCTCGGTCGGCTCGGCCGCCTCGGCTGCGGTCCCGGTCTCGTCCGGTCGCCGGGAATCGGTCAGACCGACCTGGCCGAGCAGGCGGGCCAACTCGGCGTCCCGACCGACGAGCGAGGCGGAACGCGGCATACCGCCGATTATGCGCGAGGGACCGGACAGTGCCTGGTCCCTCGCCCTGTCATCGGGGATCGGTCGCGGATCCCGGGCCGGGTTGGTCACCAGCGCGGGTCGTCGTGGTGCCGGCCGTGCGTGGTCGCGGCGCGCACGCGGCGGAGGATCTCCAGGGAGGAGTCCGGCCGGGGGTGGCGGGCGCGGGTGCTGGGGTGGCGGGCCTGGACGGCGGCGCGGACGAACTCGGGGCCGAAGGTGGAGGTGGCGAACATGTCGGTGCCTTTCGAGGGGTCGTTGCTGGACCCTTCGAGACTCGGCGGCTGAGGTAGGGGGGCACATCGGATGAGTTCCCTATCTGTGCGGGTGGGTGCTACCTCAGCGCGTGACTCGGCTACCTCAGCGGTGTCCTGCTGCCACCTCAGGCGCAGGCGGCGTGAAGGAGGTGTTCGCGCCGGTGCACCTCCTTCCCCGGTCCGGCCCGCGGGTCGGTCCGCGCGGGCACTGCGGATCAGTCTGGAAGCGCCCCCCGCCCGTCCGGAATGCGCAATCGTGCGGATGCCGCCCGGCCGGGTCGTCAGCCGTCCGCGAGCTCGAGTCGCATCGCCAGCTGGGGGAATCCGGCCCGCCGCCCGTCGATGTGCCCCTGCGCCTGGAAGCCGGCCCGGTCGAACATCGAGCGCAGCCCGACCGACGCCAAGGTGCGGTCGGCCTTCTCGCCCCCGTTGTCGAGGGGGTAGCCGACCACTGCCGGTGCGCCCTTGGCACGCGCGAGCTCGACGGCACCGGCCAGCAAGGCGTGCGCGACGCCGCGCGAGCCGTGGCCGGCCCGGACCCGGAAGCAGTAGACGACCCAGTCGTCCGCCTGACCGCGATCGGGGTAGCGCTTGGCGCGCGAGTGCTCGGCCAACTCCGACCGCGGCGCCACCCCGGCCCAGCCGACGACCTCGCCGTCCTCGTCGTAGGCGAGCACGCCCGGCGGCCGACCGCGGCGCCGGCACAGCCGCTCGACGAACTCGCCCCGGTGCCGCGCTCGCAGCTGCCGCTCCTGCTCGTGCCCGAGTCGCACGCCCAGGCACCAACACCCCTGGGCGCCCTCCTTCTTCGGCGCGAGAACCGCTGCCACATCGTCGAATCGGGATCCAGTGGCCGGTTTCGTCCGGTACCCCATGCTGCGACGCTAGTCCGGTCCGCGGAGTTTGGCCACCCGAGCGGCGCGGCCGAGCGGGATCAGTCGAGCAGATGCGGCAGGGTCGCGAGTGTCGTCGCGCGCAGGCGCGCGAGCGCGTGCTCGTCACCGCTGAGATACCGCAGCAGGCAGCGCTCGAAGACACCGTCGAGCATGGCGTAGGCCGTGGCGCTGTCGGTCGCGAGGGCGCGCCCGGCCAGCTTGCCGTAGCGCTCGAGCACCCGCCAGATCATGTCTTCCAGGGTGGCGTCGATGTAGAGCACATCGTCGCGCAGCCGCTGGTTGAACATGCTCTGGGTGCGCATGTCGTACCAGAGCCGGTGCATCGCGAAGTCCTCGACGATGGTCTCGACGAGCTTGTCGGCGAACCGCTCGACGAGTTCCTCGGCCGTGCTCGACTCCGCGACGACCTCGTCGTAGCGGGTGACGCACTGCGCCTTGTAGCGCCGCACGGCATACGTGATGAGTTCGGTCTTGTCGCGGAAGTAGTAGTGGACGACGCCATGGGAGAAATCCGAGTTGGCGGCGATATCGCGCAGACTGGTCTCCGCATAGCCGCGGTCGCCGAGGGTCACCAGCGCAACGTCCGCGAGCCGGTCGCGGCGCTCGTCATAGGTGCCGTCGCCACGTCTCTGGCGCGTCGTTGTCGCCGTCATCCATCCAAGATACGCCCTGCAGGTGAACAGTCTGGGCACTTGGTCCTGACAGTCGGTCTTGACAGAAGTCTTGACGAGTGTCCAAGACGAGTGTCAGTCTTGGTTCACCGTCGCCGGCCGGTGGCTGCCTCCTGGCCGGCGACGCCGCGAACTCCTGACCCGGCGCCACCCGGCCCGGTCAGCCGCCGGCGATCCGCCGCTCCATCTCGAGCACCCGCGGGAAGAGGATGTTGTTCTCCTTGTGGATGTGCTCGTGCAGGTCGAGTTCCATCTGCTCCAGGCCGGCGAGCATGGCCCGATAGGACCCGCACGCGTCCTCGGGGGCGGCATACCCGCCGGTGAGTTCGCGGATCCGCTTGAACAGGTCGCCCACGGCGTCGTGCTCGACGAGCATCTCGGAGATCGGGTTGGCCAGCGACCCGAACGCGAAATCGACTGGCGCCTGGGCCTTTTCGAGCCGACTGATGGCCGGGAAGAGCACCCGCTCCTCCCGCGTCAGGTGCGGCTCGAGATCGGCGACCGCCTCGGTGTATGCCGCCCGCACCCCGGCCAGCTCGGGGTGCCGGTCGCCGTGCACCCCGTGGACCTTGTCGACCAGCGCCTGCAGGCGGGGCATCTCCTCCCACAGATAGGCGTGGTGGGTGTCGACGATGTCATGGGCCAGCGCGGCGTTCTCGAGCTGCTGCCACTGCTGCGGCGGCGGCGGGTCGGCCAGGTCGAGGGCCTGGGCGATCTGCGTCGCGTCCAGGCCCGCGTCGCCCGCCGCGTCGGCCAGCGAGCGCTGCCCGTTGCAGCAGTAGTCGATGCCGAGCCGCTCCAGCACTCGGGACCGGCGCGGGTCGGCGGTGACCAGATCCCCCAACGTGGTGGTGATGTCGACAGCCATGCCCCCACCCTACGGCGGCTGTCCCGGGCCACGGGTGACCCGGGCCCACCGCGACTGCGGTCCACCGAACCGGCTGGGCGCGAGCATCGTCGAGCGGGTGGGTCAGCCGGCGACCGGGACGGCGTCGCGAACCTCCGCTCGCTGCCCGGCACCGCTGCGCCAGGCGGCCGCGGCCAGCAGCAGCGCCGCGACGAGGTAGCCGACGCCGTAGGCCATCCGTCCCACCGGCGGCAGGAAGAACTGCGGCAGGAAGAGCGCGACCGCGCCGCCGAGCGGCCAGGCCGCCCACGCCGGTCCGCTGAATCGGCCACGCTGCCAGGCGCGCCCGACGGCGATGCCGCACACCGTCAGCAGCACCAGCCCGAGCGCCAGCATCGTCAACGCCACCGGCTGGCTGCGCACCTGCAGGACGAGGTCGATCGCCGTCGCGTCGCCGGCCACGACCCGCGCGCCGATGGCGTGCAGCCCGAAGGTCTCGGCGCCGTAGTAGGGCAGCACGAGCGTCGCTCCGGCCAGCCCGCTCCAGCGGGCCAGCCGCGCGGGGAAGCCGGGTCGCAGGTCGGCCAGCCGCACACCCAGTCGGGCCACGGAGGCCACCGCGAGGGCGCCGCAGACGTGCGCGACGACCCAGGCGGTCGAGGCGTATGCCGCCGCGGCGGCACCGCTGGCGGGGTCACCGGCGTCCCCGTGGGGCCGCAGCAGCAGATAGGCCGCCATGAGCACCCCGGTGCCCACCGAGGGGGCGACGAGGTGCCGGGTCGGGCGGGTGTTGCTGCAGAGCTACGGCAAACTCGCGGCCGCGCTCGACGAGGTGGCCGACGGGGCCGCCGACCGGCGCTGGCGTGGGCTCGCGACGCGGCTACGGGCCTGGGCCGTCGAGTTCCCGCACGAGTTCCAACTCGTCTACGGCACGCCGATCCCCGGGTATGCCGCGCCGCCCGAGACGATCCCGGCCGCCGCCGCGGTGGCCCGCGGCTTCCTCGAGGCGGGGGCGCGCCGGCCGGTCGAGGGCTTCGGCGACCCCGAGCTGACCGCGCAGCTGACCATGGTCGTCGAGGCGGTGCCGGGCGTGCAGGCCGCCGGGGTGGCGGCCGTGCTCGCCGAGCTCGCCGCGCTGGTCGGCTTCGTGGGCCTCGAACTGTCCGGGCACTTCGTCGGTCTGGCCGACCCGGCCGACCGGCTGTTCGCCGCCCTGGTGGAGCGCCAGGTCGGCACGCTCGGGCTCGGACCGTCGTGATCGGCCGTCAGCGCACAGCCGGGTGGTCGGGCGCGCTCGGACGGCCCGTCGAGCGGCACCCCGTCCGTCAGGTCAGGCGCAGGGTGGTCAGACAGGTCGGGCTGTCTGCCCGGGTGGCATACGGGATCTGAGCCTGCTTGCCACCCTTGGTCACCGTGATCGTGCCCGCACTGCCGGTGGGCACCCAGAAGCCGACGAAGCCGTTGGCGTAGGTCGTCACCTCGCGGTCGACCAGCGCGGCGCCGGCGGCGTCGGTGATCTTGACGTGCATCGCCGTGTTGACCAATTCGCCCTGGCAGGTCGCGAGGCTGTGGAAGTAGCACTCGTGCGTGCGGTTCTCATAGGGCGCGATGGACAGGTAGAAGCGGTCGCCGGTCAACGGCATCGACACCTGGGCACCGTTGTCGGTGAAGATCACTCGGTCGCCGCGCACCGACGCCATGAGCGGCCGGGGCCGGGGGGCCGGGTCCTGGTCGAGGGTCTCGACGACCTGCTCCGGGGTCTTGCCGGCCAATCCGTTGCGGGCCAGCAGGTCGGCGGCCGAGCCCGGGGAGGCCTGTCCCGCAGCCGTTGTGGCTGGTCGGGGCGACGTGGTGGTGGTGCCGGCGGGGGTGGACGACGACGAGCAGCCGGCGACCACCGCCAGCGTCAGGGCGGCCACGGCGGTCGGGATGATACGCATGCGAACGGTCTCCTGGGTCGGGGCTGACCCCACCAGTGTCACCGGAGCGGGGCCGGGTGCCCCGGTCCCAAGGTCCCGGCCCCGCCCAGCGCGGCCCGCCGCCCACGACCCACCGGCCCGGCCGTGCTGAGCCGGACGTGATGAGCCGGCCGTGCTCAGCCGGCCGCCTGCTTGACCAGCGCGGTGATCCGCTTGACCTGCGCGGCACCGAGGCTGGTCACGGCGAACGCGGTGGGCCACATGCTGCCGTCGTCCAGTTGCGCGGCGTCGTTGAAACCGAGCGTGCCGTAGCGCGCCCCGAACTTCGCGGCCGGCTGGAAGAAGCACACGACCGCCCCGTCCCGGTGATAGGCGGGCATGCCGTACCAGGTCTTGGCCAGCAGGTCGCTGTGCGCTAGGACGATCTCGTGGATGCCCTGGGCGATGGCCCGGTCGTCCTCAGGCAGCTGTTCGATCGCCGCGACGCAGGCCTGCAGGTCCGCCTCGATCTTGGCGGCGCCCTTGGCGGCCTTCCGCTCGGCCTTGAGCTCGGCGGCGCGGGCCTTCATCGCCGCCTTCTCGTCGGCGGTGAAGCCCGAGGCGCCGGCGGCGGTGCGCGCGCTCACGAGGCCACCTGCTGGATCCGGATGAGGTTGCCGGAGGGGTCGCGGACGGCGAAGTCCCGTGCGCCCCAAGGCTGGTCGGTCGGCTCCTGGACGACTTCGGCGCCCCGGCCGGCGAGCGCCTCGAAGGTCGCGTCCAGGTCGGTGGTGGCGAGGTTGACGCCGAAGTAGGCGCCCTTGGCGACGACCTCGGCGAGCATCCGCCGCTCGTCGTCGGTCAGGCCGGGCACCGCGGCGGGCGGGTTGAGCACGATCGCGGTGTCCGGCTGCCCCACCGGGCCGACGGTGATCCAGCGCATCGTCGCACCCTGGCCGACGTCCTGACGCACCTCGAAGCCCAGCACGTCGCGATAGAAGGCGAGGGCCGCCTCGGCGTCCAGGTGCGGCAGGTAGCTGGCCTGGATCGTGGTCCGGGCCGCGGTCGGGTCCTGAGCGGTCGTGTTCGGTGTATCGCTGTTCGTCATGCCAACAACGCTAACCATCGGCCCCGCCCTCGGCTTCTCGATTCCTGACCAGCTGCGCCGACCCGCCGCGGACCGGCCGGTCGATCTTCCTGCCGACGCACGGCGGCAGCCCCTCGGTGGTGGCCTGCATCTGCCGGCGATAGGCGCTCGGCGGCACGCCGAGCAACTCGGTGAACCGGGTACTGAACGTCCCTAGTGCCCCGCGTTTGAAGTCTGTTGCCGGTTTGCTTTCTTGAGGATCTGGT
>CAZYHR010000104.1:0-10847 GCA_964647395.1 uncultured Intrasporangiaceae bacterium
AGCAGCGGGTCGCCTGCGCCCGGGCGCTGCTCGCGCGGCCCGAGATCGTCCTGGCCGACGAGCCGACCGGCAACCTCGACTCGCACGCCAGCGCCGAGATCCTCGCCTTCCTGCGCCGCAGCGTCGACGAGTTCGGCCAGACCGTCGTCATGGTGACCCACGACCCGGTGGCGGCGGCATACACCGACCGGGTGTTGTTCATCGCCGACGGGCGCATCGTCTCCGATCTGGCCCGCCCCGACGTCGACACGATCGCCAGCACGATGACCCGACTGGTGCGGGCCGCCGAGCGGGCCGGCACCGACGGCGAGCAGGACTGAGACCATGCTGCGCACCAGCCTCAAGAGCCTGCTGGGCCGCAAGTTGCGGCTGCTGCTGTCGGCCGTCGCCATCGTCCTGGGCGTCGCGTTCGTCGCCGGCACGCTGATCTTCACCGACACCCTCGGGCGCACCTTCGACCGGATCATGGTCGGCTCGGTCGGCGACGTCGTCGTCCGCCCGGTCCCGGCGCCGGGGCAGAACATGTTCGGCGTCAGCGGCGCCCAGCTCGACGCGGCACTGCTGCAGCGCCTGAGCACGGTGCCCGGGGTCGCCCGGGTCGACGGCAACGTCACCGACCTGCAGACCTACGTCATCGACGCCAAGGGCAAGGTCATGGGCAGCAGCGGCGGGGCCCCGGCGATGGGCGTCAACTGGAACGACGCGCCCGCGATGGGCGGCCAGCACTCGATCGTTCTCAAGTCCGGTCGGCCGCCCGCGGCCGCCGGTGAGATCGCCCTGGACACCATCACGCTGGACCGCTCCGGCTACCGGGTCGGCGACACCGTCCGGCTGGCCACCAGCGGCGAGCACGGCACCTTCCCGGCCACCCTCGTCGGGTCGTTCGAGTTCGGCGGTGGCGGCCTGGCGGGCGCGAGCATCGTCGCCTTCACGACCGAGCGGGCGCAGCAGCTGTACACCGAGGGCCGGGACGTCTACCACGACGCCTGGGTCAGCCTGGCGCCCGGCGCCGACGCCGCGACGGTGGCCGCCGCCGCGGGGGCCCAGCTGCCGTCCGGGCTGCAGGCGGTCACCGGCCAGTCGGTCGCCGACGAGAACTCCAAGAGCGTCGCCGAGGGCATGGGCTTCATCACGACGTTCCTGCTCGTCTTCGCCGGCGTCGCCCTGGTCGTCGGGACCTTCCTCATCGTCAACACCTTCTCGATCCTCGTCGCGCAGCGCTCCCGCGAGCTGGCCCTGCTGCGGGCCCTGGGCGCGAGCCGGCGGCAGGTGCGTCGCTCGGTGCTGCTCGAGGCGCTGGTCGTCGGGCTGGTCGGCGCCACGTTGGGGCTGCTGGCCGGCATCGGGCTGGCCCAGCTCATCGGCGTGCTGATGTCCGGGATCGGGCTGGACATGACCGGCTCGGGTCTGCTCGTCACCCCGCGCACCGTGCTCGTCGCCTACGCCATCGGCGTGCTCGTCACGCTGGTCGCCGGCTGGCTGCCGGCCCGGCGGGCCTCGGCGCTGCCGCCGGTCGCCGCGATGTCCGACGAGGTGCAGTTGCCCGAGGGGTCGCTCGGTCGTCGCGCCGCGGCGGCCGCTGTGCTCACCGTCGTCGGGGTCGTCGCCCTGCTCGTCGGCGCCTTCCTCGACGTGCCGGGCCGGCTGGCCCTGGTCGGCGGCGGCATCCTGCTGACGATGCTCGGCGTGGCCGCCGCCAGCCCGGTGCTCGGGCGACCGCTGCTCGATGCCGTGGGCGCGGCATACGGGCGGCTCTACGGAGTGGTCGGCCGGCTCGCGTCCGACAACGCCGTGCGCAACCCGCGGCGCACCGCCGCCACCGCGTCGGCGCTGATGATCGGGCTGGCGCTGGTGACGATGATGTCGGTGCTGGGCCGCTCCACCGAGGTCAGCCTCGACGGCATGCTGCGCACCAACGTCTCCGGTGACTACCAGGTGCTGTCGCCGGTGCGCACGTCGTTCCCGCCGGCGATCGCCGAGCAGGTCGCGGCCACCCCGGGGTCGCCGGCATCAGCCGGATGCGCTACGCCGAGGCCGAGCACGCCGGGCAGGGACTGTTCATGGCCGCCGTCGACCCGACCGAGCGACCGGCCGTGAGTCGGACCGTCGTCGAGGGCTCGCTCACCGACTTCGCCGGGCCGACGCTGCTGGTCGACCGGGAGTACGCGGCGACCCAGGGCTGGAGCGTCGGGCAGTCGATCACCCTGACCCAGGGCACCGCCCGGGACCTGCCGTTCCGGGTCGTGGCGCTGGTCACCCAGCCCCAGGGTCTGGGCAGCACGGTCTACACGACCTTCGCCGGGGCGCAGGCGCTGGGGATGCCGCAGGCCGACGACCTGATCAGCGTGTATGCCGCCCCCGGCGCCGACCGCGCGGCGGTCCAGCGCGCGCTGGAGGCGGTCGTCGCCGACCAGCCGACGATCTCGGTGCAGTCGGCCGACGACTTCGTCGCGAGCCAGAAGGGCCAGGTCAACCAGCTGCTGACGATGATCTACGCCCTGCTGGCGCTGGCCGTCGTCATCGCGGTGCTCGGCATCGTCAACACGCTGGCGCTGTCGGTCCTCGAGCGCACCCGGGAGATCGGCGTGCTGCGGGCGATCGGGCTGCGCCGCCGGCAGACCCGGCGCATGGTGCGGCTCGAGTCGACGGTCATCGCGGTGCTCGGGGCCACCTTGGGCATCGGGCTGGGCCTGCTGTTCGGGTTGGCCCTGCAACGGCCGCTGGCCTCGGCCGGCCTCGACGTGCTGGCCGTGCCGTGGACCCAGTTGGTCGTCTTCTTCCTGCTCGCGTTGCTGGTCGGGGTGCTCGCGGCCGTCTGGCCGGCCCGACGCGCGGCGCGGATGGACGTGCTCGCGGCGATCTCCACCCCGTGACGGGCCGGGCCGGGTGGCGCGCCGCGGCCGCCGTCACCCGGCCCGCTCGGCCGCCCCGGTGACCGCCCAGGCCGAGCCGCGCAGCCGCCACCACAGGGTCACCGCGCGGACCAGCAGGAAGGCCGTGAAGGCCAGCCACAGCCAGACCAGCCCGGTTCCGGCGGGTGGGCCGAGCGAGCGGACGACGAGCACGAGCGGCAGGTAGGCGACCAGCGCGCCGAGCATGGCCCGGGCCAGGTAGCCGAAGTCGCCAGCGCCCATGAGCACGCCGTCGGCGACGAAGACGTAGCCGCTGACCACCTGGCCGAGGCCGACGACGACGAGGGCGGCGGCGGCATACCGGACGACCTGCGGGTCGGGGGAGAAGAGCCGGGTCAGGGGCTCGCGGGCCAGCACGGTCAGCCCGCCCAGGACGATCCCGTAGGCCGCGCCCCAGCGCAGCACGGTTCGCGCGGCGGCCCGCGCCCGGTCGGCGCGGCCGGCCCCGAGGTCACGGCCGACGACGGCCTGGCCGGCGATGGCCAGGGCGTCGAGGGCGAAGGCCAGGAAACTCCACAGCGTCGCGACGATCTGGTGCGCGGCCAGTGGGGCGTCGCCGAGCCCGGCCGCCGCCCACACGGTGAGCAGGATCGCGCCGCGCAGCGCGACGGTGCGCACGACCAGGGGTATGCCGTGGCGGCCGGCCGCCAGGACCCGCCCGGGGTGCGGGCGCAGCGGCACGCGTCGGGCGGCGGCGCGGCGCAGCACGACGGCGGCGAGCCCGGCGGCCATGCCGGTCTGGGCGATGACCGTGCCCCAGGCGGATCCGGCGATGCCCCAGTGCAGGCCGTGGACGAACAGCAGGTTGAGCACGACGTTGACCGAGAAGCCGGCGACGGCGGCGACCAGCGGGGTCCGGGTGTCCAGCAGCCCGCGCAGCACCCCGGTGAGTGCCAGCACGGCGAGCATGCCGGGCAGGCCGAGCGCGGCGACCCGCAGATAGGTCACGGCGTGCCCGTGGGCCTGCGGCGACGCGCCGAAGACGCCGGCCAGCGGGTCGGCGGCCGCGGCGACCAGGGCGGTCGCGCCGGCGCCGAGCAGCAGGCTGAGCCACAGCCCGTCCAGGCCCGCGGCGAGCGCCTGGTCGGGCCGGCCGGCGCCGAGCAGCCGCGCGACGGCGGCGGTGGTCGCATAGGCGAGGAAGACGAAGACGCCGGCCGCGGTGAGCAGGACCGCCCCCGCGACGCCGAGCCCGGCCAGCTCGCCGGTGCCCAGGTGGCCGATGATCGCCGAGTCGGCCAGCAGGAACAGCGGCTCGGCCACCAGCGCGAGGAAGGCCGGCATCGCGAGCCGGACGATCTCGCGCCGGTCGACGGCCCCGGCTCTCGGCCCGGTCGCGGGCCCGGTCGTCGGCCCGGTCGTCGGCTCGGTCGTCGGCTCGGTCACCGCGTCATGCTCGCACGGGGGTGGGCTGTCGGGGTCACCGGTGCTTGAGCGCCTCGCGCCGGGAGAGCGGGGACAGGTGCGGGTGCGCGGCGACGTAGGCGCGGACCCAGTCGGGGTCGGTGCGCGCGTGGTCGCGCAGCGCCCAGCCGATCGCCTTGCGCGCGAAGAAGTCCCGGTCGTCCAGCGAGGGCGCGATGCAGTCGCGCAGCAGGTCGGGGTCGGTGCGCTGCTTGGCGCCGACCTGGGCGATGATCGCCGACCGCCGCACCCACACGCAGTCCTCGTGCGCCCAGGCGCGCAGCACCGGCGCGACCTGCTCGGGCCGGTCGAGCAGGGTGTCGCGCACCAGGTGGGTGGCGATGTCGTCGACGACGTCCCACCACGCCCCGGTCAGCACGAGTTCGCGCCACAGCGGCAGGGCCTGCGGGTCGCGCCACGCGGCATACCGGGGGTGCCGGGCCAGGGCGATCGCGGCGTACCAGTGATCGCGGTATGCCGCCTCGTGCCACAGCCGCCGGATCGTCGCCTCCCACTGGTCGCGCTCGCCGATGTGGTGGGCGGCGTCCCCGAGGACCCGGCGCATCGTCGCCCGGTGCGTGGGCATGCTCAGCCCGAGCAGCGGCAGGCTCGACTTGAGGTAGCGCTGGAACGCCGGCGCCCGGTCGGGGTCGGCCTGCGCGGCCAGGGCCTGCCGGATCGCGTCGACCAGGTCGAGCCGGGGGGTGTCGGGCATGGGGCGCGGCCGGTCAGCCGGTGCCGAAGCGGGCCGCGTTGCGGGCCCGGGCCTTCTCCCGCTCGATGTCGCGGTCCTTGGGCGGCGCGGTGGTGACGAGCTGGTCGAGCAGCTCCTGGGTGGCGGTCGCGACCGCCTCGACGGCCCGCTCGAACGCCTCGGCGTTGGCCCGGCTGGGCGCCGTCGTGCCGGCGATCTTGCGGACGAACTGCAGCGCAGCCGCGTGCACCTCCGCCGGTGTCGCGGGCGGTGCGTAGTTGTGCAGGGGTCGGATGTTGCGGCACATGCCGCCAATCTACCGACGCGACCGGGCCTGTGGATAACTTCTGCGGGGCTGGTCGGCTCGTGCCAACATATGGCCGTTGGTTCTCGGCGAAGGGGCGGCGCATGCGACCGACTGCACCACGCTGGTCTGCCGCGCCACGCGCTGGCGTCATCGGCGCGCTGATCGCGGGGTTGGGCCTGGCTGCCTGCAACGGCGGCGCCGCCCCGCCCGCCCCACCGTCGGGTGCCACGTCGGCGGCGCCGGTGACGACCACGACGTCCCTGCTGACGAGTTCCAGCGCGGGCGTCCACCGCACCGACCACCGCACCGTCCGCCACGTCGTTGCCGTATCCCTCGGACGTGCCGGCCGCTGCCCGGGTCAACTCCCCCGAGGGGGCCATGGCGTTCGTGCGGCACTTCTTCGGGGTGTTCAACCGCACCTACACGAACCCGACTGTGGGTTCAGTGCCCCCACTGTCCACACCGGCCTGCAGGTCGTGTGCCACATACGAGGCCAACGCTGGGAAGTACCTGGCGCAGCGGCTGGAATACTCCCCCGAACCCTTGGAGGTCCGAGAGATCAGCCTCGCCCCGGGAACCGCGGGCGCAGGAGAGTTCAACGTGGATGTCGTCGCCCGCCAACGCGTGTCCCGAGGTGTGGACCCAGCGGGAAAGGTGGTCGAGACGCTGGCTGAGAAGTCCGGCATCTTCTTCGTGACCGTTCGTTGGGTCGATGGTCACTGGCTCGTGCGTGAGGTGAAGGTGCGGAGCGGATGAAGACGACTCGCCTGGTCCTTGCCTTGGTCGCGCTTCTCCTGCTGCCCAGCGCCGTCCTCGCCGACGATACGTTCGACTCCACTACTACTTCAGGTGGCATGAACTCGAGAGCAAGCGCTGACGCGACCCGGCCTGTGGATAACTTCTGCGCGAGTAGTCGGCTCGTGCCAAGATATGGCCGTTGGTTCTCGGGGAAGGGGCAGCGCATGCGAGCGACTGCAGCACGCTGGTATGCCGCGCCACGCGCTGGCGTCATCGTCGCGCTGATCGCGGGGTTGGGCCTGGCTGCCTGCAACGGCGGTGCCGTCCCTGCCGCCCCTGCCGCCCCACCGTCGAGTGCCACGTCGGCGGCGCCGGTGACGGCCACGACGTCCCTGCTGACGAGTTCCAGCGCGGCGACCACGGCGTCCACCGCACCGTCCGCCACGTCGTTGCCGTATCCCTCGGACGTGCCAGCCGCGGCCCGGGTCGACTCCCCCGACGGGGCCATGGCGTTCGTGCGGCACTTCTTCGGGGTGCTGAACCGCGTCTACACCGCGCCCGCCACCGGCACCGTGCCTCCACTGTCCATGGTCGAGTGCAAGACCTGCGCCAACTTCGAGGGGTACGCCGCTGACTACGTGGCAAACAAGGTTCGGTACTCTCCCGATCCGCTTGAGTTGCGCGAGATCAGCCTGGCACCCGAGCCGGCGGCCGCCGGAGAACAGAACATCGATGTACTCGTTCGGCAGCGACCGGCGAAGGGCGTCGACGCGACCGGGAAAGTGGTGGAGACGCTGACCGAGAAGACGGGGGTCTTCCTGGTGGCGGTCAGATGGGTGGATGGCCGATGGCTGATGCGCTCCATCAAGGTGCGGGTCTGATGAGGAGAGCGTCTTATCTGGCGTCCCTGGTCACCTTCTTTCTCTTGCTCGCACCCGGGGTGTTCGCAGGCGATACCTTCGACGCGGGAAGTACGGGCGACGGCGTGGATAGCCGCGCTACTGCCAGCCAGGTGGGCAACCTGGGGCAGGGGCGGGGTCTCAACGGTGCACCGTTCGCGACGCCGATGGAGTTCCGGGTGCGGTTGGCGTGTCAGGAGTCGCTGCCGGCACCGGTCGTCACGACGGATGTAGCGGCTTGCGAGAAGGCCGTCAGCGGGTGCGTCGTCAACGGGCAGCAGAGCGGGATCGGGTTGCTCTATGAGATCCAGGCGCGTGCTGCTGGGTCGAGTGACCCGTGGAAGTTGCTTGGCACCACCTGCTTCGCTGATCTGGTGCCGGGAGTGCCGGTGTTGTCGTTGCCGATGATCGTCGAGGCCTTCCACCTGACGCCGTGGGCGACCGCGCGGGTGGCGACCCAGCCGGAGGGGAATGTCACGCTGGTCGGGTTGACGACCTTCTTCCGGGTGTCCTGGTCGCAGGAGGGGTTCGAGCCGGGCGAGGTGGAGGTGATCGACCCGGCGCGGATGTTGGGGATGCGGGTGGAGATCCGCCCGAAGCTGGTGGGGTTCACCTACGTGTTCGGCGACGGGTCGCGGTTCGGGCCGACGAGCAGTGCCGGTGGGGTCTATCCGTCGGGCGACATCACCCACACCTACCCCGACGCCGGCGCCTACGCGACCCGGGTGGATGTGATCTTCGGTGGCGACTTCCGAGTCAACGGTGGCCCGTGGACGGTGATCCCGGACACGGTAACGGTCCAGGGGCCGCCGACCACGGTGCAGGTCAAGACCGCCCGAGCCGTGCTCGTGGGCTGACCCCATCGACCACGCCCGTCGCGGCCGATCCCGTCCGTAACGCCGGGGTGAACATGGCCGTACCCCAGTCAAACCTGAGACGAACCGCCCAGCAAATGAGACGACCGACCGCGTCGCAAGACACGCCCGGAAGTTCCGGCCGTCCACACCGGTGGACAGGCATCACCGCACGTCGCACACATGGGTATGCCGCCCTTCCGCCCCCGTCGCTCCCCAGTCTGTCCCCAGGTTGTCCACACCCCTGTGGGCGTGTCCCACAGGGTCGCCCACAGGGTCTGCACAGGGTCCGCTTGGCACCCGGCCCGCGCCGATCTACGTTATCCCGGTCGGCGGGGCGACCCGCCCTCACGCAGGCGGGGCGGCGGCATACCCGATCGGTGTTTGCGCAGGTCAGCGACGTGCGCAAGGCCACCCGGGCAGCGCTGTCAGTGGCCTGTGATGTGCTGGCCGCGACGGTGCGACGACGGGCGAAGAAGGGTGGGGGCGGGCGCAGGTGACAGTCCAGGAGCTCTACCCGTCGGCGGTCGACCAGGCCCCCGACGAGCGTCTTCCTCCACAGGACCTGCAGGCCGAGCAGTCGGTGCTCGGCTCGATGCTGCTGACCAAGGACGCCATCGCCGACACCGTCGAGGTGCTGCGCGGCATCGATTTCTACCGCCCGGCGCACGAGACGATCTTCGAGGCGATCCTCGACCTCTACGGCCGGGGCGAGCCGGTCGACGCGGTGACCGTCGCCGACGAGCTGACCAAGCGCGGGCAGCTGCAGCGGGTCGGCGGGCAGGCGTTCCTGCACCAGCTGATCAGCTCGGTGCCGACCGCCGCCAACGCCGGCTACTACGCGCAGATCGTCGCCGAGCGGGCGGTGCTGCGCCGGCTGGTCGAGGCCGGCACCAAGATCGTCCAGCTCGGCTACGCCCAGTCCGGCGGCGACGTCGAGGACCTCGTCAACGCGGCCCAGGCCGAGGTCTACTCGGTCGCCGACAAGCGTGGCGGCGAGGACTACCACATCCTCGGCGACATCCTCGAGATGACCGTCGACGAGATCGAGGTCGCCTCCGGCAAGTCCGGCCAGATGACCGGGGTGCCGACCGGCTTCACCGACCTCGACGCGCTGACCAACGGGCTGCACCCGGGCCAGATGATCGTCGTCGCCGCTCGCCCGGCGATGGGGAAATCCACCCTCGGCCTCGACGTCGCCCGCAGCGCGGCGATCAAGCACGGCTTGGCCACGGTCGTGTTCAGCCTGGAGATGAGCAGGACCGAGATCACCATGCGGCTGCTGTCGGCCGAGGCACAGATCCAGCTGCAGCACATGCGCAAGGGCACGATGCGCGACGACGACTGGAAGCGGCTGGCCTCGACGATGGGCCGGGTCTCCGATGCGCCGCTGTTCATCGACGACAGCCCGAACATGTCGCTCATGGAGATCCGCTCCAAGTGTCGCCGGCTCAAACAGCGCCACAACCTCAAGCTGGTCGTCATCGACTACCTGCAGCTCATGACCTCGGGTAAGCGGGTCGAGAGCCGCCAGCAGGAGGTGTCGGAGTTCTCCCGTGCGCTCAAGCTGCTGGCCAAGGAGCTCGAGGTGCCGGTCATCGCGATCAGCCAGCTCAACCGCGGCCCCGAGCAGCGCACCGACAAGCGGCCGCAGATGTCCGACCTGCGGGAGTCCGGCTGCCTCACCGCCGACACCCGGGTGCTGCGCGCCGACACCGGTGCCGAGACGACGCTGGGGTCGTTGCACGCCGCGGGGGCCCGGGATGTGCCGGTGTGGGCGCTCGACGAGTCGCTGCGCTATGTGCGCCGGCACCTGACGCATGTGTTCCCGACGGGGGTGCGGCCGGTGTTCCGGCTCACCACGGCTTCGGGCAAGCAGGTGCGCGCCACCGCCAACCACCCCTTCCTCACGTATGCCGGGTGGCAGCCGCTCGCGCAGCTGCGCACCGGCACCCGGGTCGCGGTGCCGCGGCACGTGCCGGCCCCGGCGTTCTTCGAGCCGTGGCCGGAGGCGCGGGTCGTGCTGCTCGCGCACGCGCTGGGCGACCCGGCGTTCCGGCTGGACCGCAGCAAGCGCAACAAGGTCGGCGACTGGCTCGACGGCCTGGGCGCGGTGACCGTCAAGCCGCGCAAGAGGCGGGTGCCCAAGGCGCTGTGCCGCGCCCCGAAGTCGCAGATCGCCTCGTTCGTGGCGCACCTGTGGTCGGTGGCCGGCTCGGTGCGCCCGGCCCGGCGGGGGCGCGATGGCCGGATCCGCCTGGACGTGCCCTCCCGCCGCCTGGCCGAGGACGTCGCCCGGCTGCTGCTGCGGTTCGGCATCTCGACCAGCCAGTGCCGGCGCGGCGCGGGCTGGCGGCTGGAGGTGTCCGGCCCGGATTCCCAGCGCCGGTTCCTGCAGGAGATCGGCCTGCCCGGCCGGTATGCCGCAGCGGCCGCCCAACTGCTGGCCACCGTCCGTGCCGCCGGGGCGGCGGCGCCGGGGGCCGGCGCGGTCCCGGAGGCGTTGCGCGAGTCGATGCGCGCGGTCATGGCCGGCGGGGTCGCTGGTGGGGTGGCCGGGGGATGGTCCGGAGCCCGCCCGGCGGGCTCCGACGCCGGGGTGAGCGGGGCCCGCGGGTCGGCTGGGTCCGCGGCCCGGGCCGGCGGCGGCGACCGCCTCGGCGCGCTCGCCGCCGTGCTCGACGACGCCGACCTGGACCTGCACGCCGTCAACGACGTCGTCTGGGAACCGGTCGTCTCGGTCGAACCCGACGGCGTCGAGCAGGTCTACGACGCCACGGTCCTGGGTGGCCACAACTTCGTCGCCAACGGCATCGCCTCGTCGATCCGCTAAGGCGCGCCGCTCTCGACGGCTGCCGTACACAACCCCATTTCAGCCCTCGATGGCGCCCCGGCGAACACCTACGGCGGCACCATCGCCGCAGCAAAGACCCGCGGCGGCGCATTTCACCCGGCCTCGATCTTCATCTACGGCGCGCTGGCCATGCTCTCCATGGCCCACGGCCAGGCGGCCACGGCCAGCACCTGGTGCGCCTGGTA
>CAZYHR010000104.1:10857-11176 GCA_964647395.1 uncultured Intrasporangiaceae bacterium
AACGGCATCGCCGTCCACAACTCGATCGAGCAGGACGCCGACATGGTCATCCTCCTGCACCGCGAGGAGGCCTACGAGCGCGAGACCCAGCGCGCCGGCGAGGCCGACCTCATCGTCGCCAAGCACCGCAACGGCCCCACCGACACCATCGTCGTCGCCTTCCAGGGCCACTACTCGCGCTTCACCAACATGGCCCAGGGGTTCTGACTGACTTTGTCGAGATGGGTCCTACTTTTCATAAACCGCCACCTATGTTTCATAGGGGGGTTCGCGGCGTGTCTTCTTGTCAGATCGTGATTTCTGCGCTAGGCGGCGCGAG
>CAZYHR010000105.1:0-11115 GCA_964647395.1 uncultured Intrasporangiaceae bacterium
CTCCTGCCTGCGACCCTAAACCTGCGGACCGTCACCGAGCATCCCGGGTGGCGGACGGCATACGGTGTCCGACGTGACCCATCCGGAGTCGCTCACCCGACGAGGCGTGCCGATCGACCCCAGCCTGCGCACGCTGGCCCTGGCCACCTTCGTCAACCGGATGGGTGGCGGCGCCCTGACCACCACCTTCGCGCTCTACTTCACCCAGGTCGTCGGGCTGACCGCGACGCACGTGGGCATCGCCCTGTCGGTCGCCGCCCTGGTCGGCATGATCGGGCAGGTGCCGCTGGGCCAGCTCGGCGACGACCGGGGCCCGCGCGAGGTGTTGCGGGTGCTCACCGCGATCGCCGGGGTCGCCACCCTGGGCCTGCTGGTCACCCGCGACCCGATCGTGCTGACCGCGGTGCTGGCCGCCCAGTACTTCTTCGACCGCGGCTCCGGAGCGGTGCGCAACGGCATCATCGCCCGCCTCGGCGAGGGCCGGCTGGCGGTGCGGTTCAAGGCCTATCTGCGGGCGGTCACCAACGTCGCGGTCGCCGTCGGGGCCCTGCTCGGCGGCGTCGCGCTGGTCATCGGGCAGCCGTGGGCCTACCTCGCGGTGTTCGGGCTCAACGCGGTGACCTACCTCGGGGCGGCCTGGGTGCTCGGGCGCCTGCCGCACCTCGAGCCGGCCCCGCCGCGCACCCAGGGCGAGAGCCGGCTGCCGGTGCTGCGGGACCGGCCCTTCGTCGTCGTCTGCCTGCTCAACGGGATCTACGCGATCCACTTCATGGTCATGGAGCTGGGCATCCCGCTGTGGGTCGCCGAGCGCACGGCGGCACCCAACTGGGTGGTCGCGGCCGTGCTGCTGCTCAACACGGTGGCGGTCGCGGCCTTCCAGGTGCGGCTCAGTCGTGGCTCGGACGACGTCATGTCCTCGGCCCGCCGGATGGTCGCCGGGTCGGCGTGGATCGCCGCCGGGTTCCTCGTCATGGCCTTCGCCGACGGTGTCGGTGTGGTCGGCGCGATCGTGCTCATGCTGGCCGGCGCGGCGATCCACGTGGTCGGCGAGATGGTGGGCTCGGGCGGGCAGTGGGGCGTGCAGATGGGCCTGGCCCCCCGGGAACGGCAGGGGCAGTATCAGGGCTTCGTCGGCACGACCTGGTCGCTGGCGGTGGCGATCTCACCGCCGCTGGTCACCCTGCTGTGCATCGACTGGGGCCGCCCGGGATGGTTCGTCCTGGCCGCGCTGATCGTCGGTGCCGCGCTCGCCACGGTGCCGGTCTCGCGGTGGGCGCTGGACACCCGGGCCCGCTACGGCGTCACCACCCACAACGGCTGACCAGCGCTCCCGGTCAGCGTGCCGACGGGGCCGCCCAGCCCCTGGTGGCACACTCGGCCCATGCCGTCCGCCCTGCCCGACGGCGGTCCCGCCCCCTCGGACGGCCGCCTGCCCACCCCAGCCCTGGCCGGGCTGGGCACCCGGCCGTTCGGGGTCTACGTCCACGTGCCCTACTGCCGGGTCCGGTGCGGCTACTGCGACTTCAACACCTACGCCCTGCCGGAGCTGGCCGGGGCGCCGCGAGCCGGCCCCGCGGCCTACGCCGACCACGTGCTGCGCGAGCTCGACCTGGCGGCCGAGGTGCTCGGCCCGGGCGTCCCCGCGGTGCAGACGGTCTTCTTCGGCGGCGGGACGCCGACGCTGTTGCCGGCGGCCGACCTGGGTCGGCTGCTGGCCGGCGTGCGCGACCGGTGGGGCCTGGCCGCGGACGCCGAGGTGACCAGCGAGGCCAACCCTGACACGGTGACCCCCGCGCTGGCCGAGGCACTCGCCGCCGCCGGCTTCACCCGGGTGAGCCTGGGCATGCAGTCGGCCGTGCCGCACGTGCTGGCCACTCTGGAGCGCACCCATGACCCGGCGGGCGTCGCCGGCGCGGTGCGTGCGCTGCGCGGCGCCGGCCTCGGGGTGAGCCTCGACCTCATCTACGGCACGCCCGGCGAGTCGCCGGCCGACTGGCGCCGATCGCTCGAGGTGGCGTTGGCCCTGGAACCCGATCACCTGTCCGCCTATGCGCTGGTCGTCGAGGAGGGCACCCGGCTGGCCGCCCAGGTGCGCCGCGGGGAGGTGGCCGCGCCCGAGGACGACGACGAGGCCGACAAGTACGAGCTCGCCGAGGCGGTGCTGAGCCGGGCCGGCTTCGGCTGGTACGAGGTGAGCAACTGGGCCCGGTCACCCGCGCACCGCTGCCGGCACAACCTCGGCTACTGGCGGGGCGCCGACTGGTGGGGGGCCGGCCCTGGCGCGCACAGCCACGTCGGCGGGGTGCGCTGGTGGAACGTCAAGCACCCCAGCCGGTATGCCGCCCTGGCCGGCTCAGGGGCCTCGCCGGCCGCCGCGCGGGAGCGGCTCACCCCCGCGCAGCGCGCCGACGAGCGGATCCTGCTCGGCGTGCGGCTCGTCGAGGGGCTGGCCGTGGACGAACTCAGCCCGCCGGCGGCCCGGCGGGTGGCCGGGCTGGTCGCCGACGGGCTGCTCGACGGTCCCGCAGCGGTCGGGGCGCGTCGGGTGGTGCTGACCCTGCGCGGCCGGCTGCTAGCCGACACCGTGGTCGCTGCGCTCACCTGACGGTGGGCGTGCTCACTTGACCAGGCGCAGGGCGAACGGGTAGCGGTAGGTCTCGCCCTTGTTCGCGGCCAGCGCGCCCAGGACGGCGAAGACGATGACCCCGATCCACACCAGCAGGTGCAGCGGGATCGGGATGATCAGGAGGATGACCAGCGCGACCAGGTAGCCCAGCGTCGCGGTGATCTGGAAGTTCAGCGCCTCGGTCGACTGGTCCTTGACGAAGGGGTCACGCGGGCCGTATATGAGCATGACGACCAGCGGGCCGAGGAAGCCGAAGATGATGCCGGCGGCGTGCCCGAGCATGGCCCACTGGCGCGACTCGGCGGGCGAGAGCGGCCCCTGCCCGGCGGTGCTGAAGCCGGGACCCTGCGGCTGGCCCGGCGCACCGTAGGGCGGGGCCGCCGGCTGCTGGGGGTACTGCTGCTGCGAGTACTGCTGCTGCGAGTACTGCTGCTGCGAGTACTGCGGCGCCGGGGGCTGCTGCTGCGGGTACTGCGGCGCCGGGGGCTGGTGCTGCGGGTACTGCGGCGCCGGGGGCTGCTGGCCCTGCTGCGGCGCCGGCGCCTGGTAGGGCTGACCACCCCACTGCGGCGGGGGCGGCGGACCGGCGGGCGGGTCGCTCGGGACGGTGGGCTGATGGGTCATCGTGCTGCCTTTGCTCGAGCCGGGCCTGGGCGCCCGGTGCGGTGTCGCAGTCTAGGCGCGAGGTGGCCCGGGCCAACCCGGACGGGCCCCGGTGCGGCCAGGTTCTGGCCGAACGGGGGACCCGGTGTTTCAGCTGACGAGACGCAGCGCGACCGGATAGCGGTAGTGCTCACCGCGGTTGGCCGCCACGCCGCCGAGGATGCACAGCGCGAGCGCGCCGATGCCGATCGCCATCATCGTGAAGTAGCCGATGATGACGATGAACAGCACCATCGACACGATCATGCCCAGCGTGACGGTGATCTGGAAGTTCAGCGCCTCGACCGCCTGCTCGCGCACGAAGGCGTCGCGGGGGCCGTAGACGAGCATGACGATGAGCGGCGCGACGAAGCCCAGCAGGATCGCGCCGATATGCGCCAGCATCGCCCACTGCCGGGCCTCGGGCGGGGTCAGCGGCAACTGGCCGGGCTGGGTCGGACCACCCCCCGGCACCGGCCCGACGCCGGCTCCGGGGCCGCCGGGCAGGGGTGGGTCCCAGGGCTGCGGTCCGGGCGGCGGCGGTGGGGCGGCGGCATACGGGTCGGGTGGCGGTGGCTGGGAGCCGTGCTGCTGCCACGACGAGGGCCGGTCGACGGGATCGGGGTGCGGGTTGCTCATTCGCGGTGCCTTTGCTCAGTCCGGGCTAGTGGCCCGGCGCGGTGACGAAGTCGATCAACTCTTCGACGCTGGCCAGCAGCGTCGGTTCCAGGTCGGCATAGGTTTCTACCGCGGCGCGGATCCGCCGCCAGGCCCGGGCCAGGTCGGCCTGGGTGTCGTGCGGCCAGCCCAGCGCGGCGCAGATGCCGTGCTTCCAGGGTATGCCGCGCGGGACCTCGGGCCAGCCGGCCAACCCCAGCCGGGCCGGCTTGACCGACTGCCAGACGTCGACGTAGGGGTGGCCGAGGACCAGGACGTGCTGTCGGTGGGCCACCAGCCCGCGCACCTGCTCGACGATCGCCGACTCCTTCGTGCCGGGCACCAGGTGGTCGACGAGGATCCCCAGCCGCCGGCCCGCGCCGGGGCCGAAGGCGCGGACCGCCGCGGCCAGGTCGTCGACCCCGTCGAGGATCTCGACGACCACGCCCTCGACCCGCAGGTCGGCGCCCCAGACCTGCTCCAGCAACTCCGCGTCGTGGCGGCCCTCGACCCAGATCCGCGAGCCGCCGGCGACCCGGGCCCGCTGGCCGGTGACCGCCACCGAGCCGCTCGCGGTGCGCGACCGGGCCCGTCGCGCCTGGTCCAGCCGGGCCTGCTGGGCGGCCACCGGCGGGGTCAGCATCACCGGCTCGCCGTCGACGAGGAAGCCCGGGCCCAGCGGGAAGCCCCGGGTGCGCCCCCGGCGGTCCTGCAGGTGCACGACGTGCAGCCCGCCGGCCTTCTCGACGTGCACGACCGCCCCGACCCACCCGGTCTCGGGCTCCTCGACGACCAACCCCGGCTCGGCGGCGACCGGGCGCGGGTGCCGGCGCCGCGGCATACCGGCGCCCGGGGAACCCGCCCCGGGGGCCAGCACGTCGGCTGGGTAACGGTCCGTCACCCCGGCAGGGTATGCCGTGCCGGGGCGGATCGCCGGGACCCCACCGCGGTGGGACCACGGGCGATCCGGCCGTAGACTTGGCACTCGACGTCGGTGAGTGCCAGCGAGGAGGGACGATGACCGAGGAGCGCCGCCTGGCCGTGCTGCGGGCCATCGTCCAGGACTACGTCCGCACCTCCGAGCCGGTGGGCAGCAAGAACCTGGTCGAGCGGCACCAGTTCGGCGTGTCGGCAGCCACGGTGCGCAACGACATGGCGATCCTCGAGGAGGAGGGGCTGATCCACGCCCCGCACACCTCCGCGGGCCGGGTGCCGACCGACGCGGGCTACCGGCTGTTCGTCGACCGGCTCAGCCAGGTCAAGCCGATGACGCCCGCCGAGCGGGCCGCGATCCATCGCTTCCTGCAGGGTGCCCTCGACCTCGACGACGTCGTGGCCCGCACGGTGCGCCTGCTGTCGTCGCTGACCCATCAGGTCGCGCTGGTCCAGTATCCGTCGCTGACCCGGTCGTCGGTCCGCCACGTCGAGTTGGTGCCGATGGGCCGTGACCGGCTCATGGTCATCCTCATCGCCAGCACCGGCCGGGTCGAGCAGCGGGTGGTCGACACCGGCCGGCTGCTCGACGACGACGCCGGGACCGCGCTGGTGGCCCGGGTGCGGGCCGAGTTGCTCGCCGAGGCGGTCGGACACACCTTCCCCGACGCGACGGCGCGGCTGCAGTCGCTGCCCGAGCGGTTCGAGCCCGGCGACCGCGACCTGGTGCGGGCCGTGCTGCACGTGCTCGACGAGACCCTGGTCGAGCACCGCGAGGAGCGGGTGGTGCTGGCCGGCACCTCCAACCTGGCCCGCTTCGGCAGCGACTTCCCCCGCTCGATCGCGCCGGTGCTCGAGGCGCTCGAGGAGCACGTCGTGCTGCTCAAGCTGTTCGGTCAGCTGGGCCAGTTGCCCACCGATGCACGCGGCGGGGCGCCGGTGGCCGTGACGATCGGCCACGAGAACCCGCACGCCGGGCTGGCCGGCACCTCGGTCGTGTCCACCGCGTATGCCGCCGGCAGCGAACTGGTCGCCGGTCTCGGCGTGCTCGGCCCGACCCGCATGGACTATCCGAGCACGATGGCCGTGGTGCGGGCGGTGGCCCACTACGTCTCCGAAGTGCTCGAGCCGTGACCGCTCGCACCGCCCGATCCGGTCCGGCGCCCGCCTGACCGACTGCCCGCACCCACCCCACGAGGACGAGGACCCGTTGAGCGACTACTACGCCGACCTGGGTGTCGACCGCGGCGCGAGCGCCGAGGAGATCAAGCGCGCCTACCGCCGGCTGGCCCGCAAGCTGCACCCGGACGTCAACCCCGGCCCGGAGTCTGAGGAGCGCTTCAAGGTCGTCTCGCGGGCCTATGAGGTGCTGTCCGACCCGGACAAGCGGCGGTCCTACGACCTGGGGGTCGACCCGTTCGCGCAGGCCGGGGACGGTTTCGCCGGGGCGGGGTTCCCGTTCGGCGAGGTCTTCGAGGCGTTCTTCGGGGCCGGGGCGGGCACCCAGCGGGGCCCCCGGTCGCGGCGCCAACGGGGTCAGGACGCGCTGGTGCGCATCGACCTGGACCTGCGCGATGCGGTGTTCGGCACCAACAAGGAGATCACCATCGAGACCGCGGTCGTCTGCTCGACCTGCCACGGCGAGGGGTCGCAGCCGGGCACCGGCACGGCGACCTGCGCGCTGTGCCACGGACGCGGCGAGGTGCAGTCGGTGCAGCGCTCGTTCCTCGGGCAGGTGATGACCACCCGGCCGTGCGCCAATTGCAGCGGCTTCGGCACGGTGATCACCCACCCGTGCTTCGAATGCTCCGGTGACGGCCGGGTGCGCACCCGGCGCCCGCTGACCTTCCGGGTGCCGGCCGGCGTCGACACCGGCACCCGCATCCAGCTCAGCGGCCAGGGCGAGGTGGGTCCGGGCGGCGGCCCGGCCGGCGACCTGTACGCCGAGGTCTCGGTGCGCCCCCACCCGAGCTTCGTGCGGCGTGGCGACGACCTGCACTGCCGGCTCGAGCTGCCGATGACCGCCGCCGCGCTGGGCGCGACCATCGAGCTGGACACCTTCGACGACCGCCGCTCGCTGGACATCGGCGCGGGCACCCAGCACGGCGACACGCTGACCCTGCGGGGGCTCGGCGTCACCCACCTGCGGGGCGCCGGCCGCGGCGACCTCATCGTGCACGCCGACATCCAGACCCCGACCCGGCTCAGCGACGCCCAGGCAGACCTGCTGCGCGAATTCGCCCGACTGCGCGGCGAGGAACGCCCGACCGCGACCGTCGCACCCACCGACAAGGGCTTCCTGGGCAAGCTGCGCGACGCCTTCAAGGGCGCCTGACCGCCCCGTCCCGCCCGCGGGACCCGACCTGTGTGAAACGGTTGCCTGGAACGTTCGCCGGGTCCGGGGGCCACCTGGGGGTCACTCGCGGGCACCGGGGTGCCCGCACGATGACCGGTGAAAGCGGTTGCCTGGAACGTTTGCCGGGGCCGGAGGCCGCCTCGGGTCGCTCGCGGGCACCGGGGTGCCCGCACGATGACCGGTGAAAGCGGTTGCCTGGAACGTTTGCCGGGACCGGGTCGGGCTTAGCGCCAGCGGCCGCGGGCGTTGAGCACGGCCAGGGCGGCGGGGCCGGCGGTCGAGGTGCGCAACACCTCTCGGCCGAGCCGCACCGGCCGACCGCCGGCGGCCTGCAGGGCGGTCAGCTCGGCGTCGGTCAGGCCACCCTCGGGGCCCACGACGAGCAGCACCTCACCGGCGTCGGGCAGGTCGACCCCGGCAAGGGGCCGGTCCGCCGCCTCGTGCAGCACGAGGGTCAGGGCGGCGCGCTCGACGAGCCGCTCGAGTTGCTCGGTGTGCACCAGGGGGCGCACCTCGGGGGTGCGGTAGCGCCGGGACTGCTTGGTCGCCGCGGCCACCACCGCCTGCCAACGCCGGACGCCGCGATCGGCCCGCTCACCGCGCCACTGCACGACCGAGCGCTGCGCCTGCCAGGGCAGCACGGCGTCGACGCCGAGCTCGGTCGCGGCCTGCACGGCCTGCTCGTCGCGGTCACCCTTGGCCAGCGCCTGGACCAGCACGAGGCGCAGGGGCGGGTCGGACTCGTGCTCCACGGTGACCACCCGGGTGCGCAGCACCGCGCGTTCGGTGGCGACGACCTCGACGAGGGCCCGGCGTCCCGCACCGTCGCCGACGAGCACCTGCTCCCCGCGGGTCACCCGGGCCACGGCGACCGCGTGCCGCCCCTCGGCCCCGGCCACTTCGAGCAGGTCTCCCGGGCCGAGCCCGGCCAGCTGCTCGGCTTCGACGAGGAACATCAACGCCGTCACAGCGGGCAAGCGTATGCCGCGCGGCCGGCTTCCAGCCCGCGGGCCGCTCGGCTCCCCCCGGCGCGCGCCGGCGTGAGCCGGCGCGAGTCCGGCACGAGGGCATACCGCCCGGTGAGCTACTGCACCGTGAAGGGGACGGAGGTCTCGAACGCCACCGACCCGTCGTTGGCCGAGACCTCGAAGGCCCGCAGCAGATAGCTCCCGGCTGGCAGCGGACCCAGGTCGACCTGCCAGTCGCCCCGCTCGGGAGCACCGGCGCTTGCGGTGGTGAAACCGTCCTTGACCTTGCTGCCGTCGGCGCGCCGCAACTCCCAGGAGACGCTCGCCTCGAAGACCGTGGCCTGGCCCTTGGCCACCACGGCCGGACCGGCGCCCAGGGCCTTCCAGCGGGAGGGGTCGGTGATCCAGATGGGGGCCAGGTCGCGCCAGGTCTCGGCCGGGCGTTGGTAGACCCCGGCCGGCATCGTCGGGAAGACCGCCCCGCCGGAGTCGACGGAGATCCGCACCGGTTTGTCGTCCTGCAGCGCCGCGGTGACCGTCCACACCAGCGACTGCATGGCGGCCCGCTGCTGCTCCCCGCTGAGGTCCGCCCGGCCGGGCCGGCTCAGCACGACGACGATCTCGCCGGCGGCGTCGGTCGAGACCCGCGCCGTCGTGCCGGGCTGCCACGGGGTGAGCAGGCCGGCGTAGGGCAGCCGGGTGCCGTCCGGCAGGGCGCCGTCCAGCAGCACCTGCAGCGCGGCGACCGCCCGCGCCGCCGGCTGGTCGGCGGTCGTCGTGGCGGGCACGAAGTCGCGGGTCAGCAGCCACGGCTGGGTCGACGTGCCGGGGCCGACGTAGTAGACGGGGGCGGAGTAGGGCAGCCCCGCCGGTGGCGCCGTGGTGACCGCAGGCCCGGTCGTCGGGACGTTCGCCGAGCCGGTCGGCGACGGGGCCGCGGTCCCGGTCGGCGACGCGCTCGGCGTGGTCACCGGGGCGCTCGTGCCGGTCGGGGTCGCCGGCACCGGGGTCGGCTGTGGCCGGGTCACCCCCCAGATGCCCACCCCGACGACCAGCACGAGCAGGGAGGCGGCCAGCGGCAGCAGCCAGGGCGGCAGGCCCCGGTGCCGGCCCAACGTCTGGGCCCGGATCGCGTCGGAACGGTCGGCGGGCATGATCTGATCGGCCTCCTGCGAGAGCGCAGCCCGCAGGGCCCGCTCCAGGTCGGTGTCGGGGGTGAAGGGGTCGTGCGGTCTGGTCATCGGGGGATCTCCGTCCGGGAGCGCAGGGCGGCCAGGCCGCGGCTGGCGTGGGCCTTGACCGAGCCCGGGGCGATGTCGAGCGCGGCGGCGATCTGCGCTTCGGACAGGTCGGCGTAGTAGCGCAGCACGAGCACCTCGCGTTGCCGCTGCGGCAGGGCGTCCAGCGCGTCCAGCAGCGCGCGGCGGTCGAGGCCGGCCAGCGCCCCGCTCTCGGCGCTCGGTGCGGCGGCGCGGCCGACCGCGTCGGCGCGCCCGGCCTCGGCCACCGTCTCGCGGCGCACGACCTGCTGGTGTCGTCCGACCGACCGGCAGCCGTTGACCACGGCCCGACGCAGGTATGCCGCGGCCGCGCCGTGGTCCCGCACCCGCCCCCACGCGCGGTGGGTGGCCACGAAGGCGTCCTGGACGACGTCCTCGGCCGCCGCCTGGTCGTGCAACAACAGCCAAGCCAGCCGCACGAGCGGGCGCCAGTGCACGGCATACAGATCGGCGATCGCGCGGTCCGCCTCGGTCGCCGCGCGGCCCCCGCCGGCCCGGCGCGTGGCGTCGGTCACGATTGTCACACCCTTTCGACGCGCCACCCTGCCGGTTGGTTGACACCGGTAGTCTCCCCACATGATGAGCGGAAATCCGTGTCTTTTCTGCCAGATCGTCGAAGGCTCGATCGAGTCCGACATCGTGGCCGAGTCACGGCTGTCGATCGCCTTCCGCGACATCTCCCCGGTGGCACCCACCCACATCCTGGTCATCCCGCGGGACCACGTCGCCGACATCGGCGAGTTGATCGACGACCCCATGGCGATCTCCGACCTGTTCACCCTGGCGTGCGACGTGGCCGAGGAGCAGGGGCTCGACCGGGGCTACCGGCTGGTGACCAACGTCGGCAGCGAGGGCGGCCAGGACGTCTACCACGCGCACCTGCACGTCATCGGTGGCCGGCCGATGCAGTGGCCGCCCGGCTGAGCCGGGTGCCACCAGGCCCGGCTCGCTAGACTGGCCGGGAGATGACCGAGTCGATCCCGCCCGACCCCACGACGCCGACGCACACCATCACCATCCCCGCCTCGGTGCCCATGGTGTCGCTGCTCGGGCCCCGCGACGAGTTGCTGGCGACCATCGAGCGGGCCTTCCCCCGGGTCGACCTGCACGTGCGCGGCAACGAGCTGTCGATGCGCGGCGCCAGCGCCGACGTCGCGCTGGTCGAGCGCCTGATCGACGAGTTGCTCGTCGTGCTGGACAGCGGCCAGGCGCTCAACCGCGACGCGGTCGAGCGCTCCATCGGCATGCTGCGCTCCCAGACGGCCGAGCGGCCCGCCGACGTGCTGACCCTCAACATCGTCAGCAGCCGGGGGCGCACCATCCGGCCCAAGACGCTCGGCCAGAAGCGCTACGTCGACGCCATCGACGACCACACGATCGTCTTCGGCATCGGCCCCGCGGGCACCGGCAAGACCTATCTGGCCATCGCCAAGGCGGTCGCGGCGCTGCAGGCCAAGCGGGTCAACCGCATCATCCTCACCAGGCCGGCGGTCGAGGCGGGCGAGCGGCTGGGCTTCCTGCCGGGCACGCTGACCGACAAGATCGACCCCTACCTGCGCCCGCTCTACGACGCGCTGCACGACATGGTCGACCCGGACTCCATCCCGCGGCTCATGGCGGCCGGCACCATCGAGGTCGCGCCGCTGGCGTTCA
>CAZYHR010000106.1:0-10488 GCA_964647395.1 uncultured Intrasporangiaceae bacterium
TGCCGTTGCCGCGCACCGGGCCGTCGAGGCGCTGCAGGTTGCAGTTGACGACGAAGGTGAGGTTGTCCAGCTCCTCGTTGCCGGCCCACTGCAGGGCGCCGCGGGACTCGACCTCGTCCATCTCGCCGTCGCCGAGGAACGCCCAGACCCGCTGCTGGCTGGTGTCCTTGATGCCCCGGTTGTGCAGGTAGCGGTTGAACTGGGCCTGGTAGATCGCGTTCATCGGGCCCAGGCCCATGGACACCGTCGGGAACTGCCAGAAGTGCGGCATGAGCCGCGGGTGCGGCTAGGACGACAGCGCCCGGATCTGGCCGTCGACGATGTGGCTCTTCTCCTGCCGGAAGCCGTCCAGGTCGGCCTCGTCGAGCACGCCCTCGAGGAACGCCCGGGCGTACATGCCCGGCGAGGCGTGGCCCTGGAAGAACACCTGGTCACCTCCGCCGGGGTGGTCCGGGCCCCGGAAGAAGTGGTTCATGCCGACCTCGTAGAGGGTCGCCGCCGACGCGTAGGTCGAGATGTGCCCGCCGACGCCCAGCCCGGGCCGCTGGGCCCGGTGCACCATGACCGCGGCGTTCCAGCGGATCCACCGGCGGTAGGCCCGCTCGACGTCCTCGTCACCGGGGAACCACGGCTCACGCTCCGGCGAGATGGTGTTGATGTAGTCGGTGGTGGTCAGCGACGGCACACCGACCTGCTGGCCGCGGGCCTGCGCCAGCAGTTGCAGCATGAGATAGCGGGCCCGGGTGCGGCCCTGCTCGCTGATGACTCCCTGCAGCGACTCCAGCCATTCCTGGGTCTCCTCCGGGTCGATGTCCGGGAGCTGGCTCGGGATGCCGTTGAGGATGGGGCCGGAACGAGAGGGCTGAGCCACGGCGGGTCCTTTCCACGTCTTGCTGACAGGACCCATCCTGTACCCCCGCAGCGGCCTACGTCACATTCCTGCCCACCAATCCGAGACGGCGGGTCCGCATTGCACCGCTGCGCCAACTTTGTCGAGCATCGGCCCCACGGACGGGCGCACGCTGCGGCATGCTGGGAGCAGAGCCTGACCGACGGCTCGACGGGACGACCCGACGCCTCGGGCGCCGGGGTGGGAGAGAGGCACCGAGCGTGGCACGGTCGGCCGACGCCGCGGAGCGCGCGGCGCTGGGCAAGGTGGGGTTCGCCGCGGGACAGATCGTGCAGGAGCTCGGCTGGGACCAGGACGCCGATGACGACCTGCGCGCCGCGATCGAGGAGCTCATCGGCAACGACCTCGAGGACGAGAGCTACGCCGACGGGGCCGACGCGGTGCTGCTGTGGTTCCGGGCCGGCGACGGCGACCTGGTCGACGTGGTCGTCGACGCGCTGGGTAACCTCGTCGACCGCGGCACCCTGGTGCTGGCCACGCCCCGGGCCGGCGAGCCCGACCACGTCGAGCCCAGCGAGATCGAGGACGCCGCGCTGACCGCCGGGCTGCACACCTCGGGCAGCGTCAACCTGTCCCCGGCCTGGCTGGTGACCCGGCTGGTGGCCCCGCGCTCGCACCGCAAGTGAGCGCGCGCCGTCCGGCGGCATACAGTGGCGCCATGACGCAGCCACTGGGGGTCGGCGAGCTCGCCCCCGAATTCACGTTGCGCGACCAGCACGGCCACGAGCACTCGCTCGGCCGGACGGCGCAGCGCGCCAACGTCGCGCTGGTGTTCTACCCGTTCGCCTTCTCGGGCATCTGCACCGGCGAGCTGCGCGAGGTGCGCGACAGCCTCGAGGACTTCCAGGACGAGGGCATCCAGGTGCTGGCGATCTCCTGCGACACCCGCCACGCGCTGGCGGTCTGGGCCGACGCCGAGGGGTACTTCTTCCCGCTGCTGTCCGACTTCTGGCCGCACGGGGCGGTCGCCCGCGACTACGGGGTGTTCGTGCCGACCCAGGGGTATGCCGCCCGCGGCACCTTCCTGCTCGACCGCGCCCGTCGGATCCGCTTCTCGCACGTCAACGCCACCAGCGAGCCGCGCGACTTCGGCGCCTACCGCCGGGCGCTGGCGCAGCTGCGCGCCTGACACAATGACCCGCGGCACGCGCGCGGCCGGTCGGTCCGGTGCGCGGCGGCCAGGGGCCTGTAGCTCAGCTGGTAGAGCACCGCGCTTACACCGCGGGGGTCGTCGGTTCGAGACCGGCCGGGCCCACCGCAGGACCGCGCCCGATGAGGCAGGATGTCACCCGTGACCCGCTCCGACACCGCCAGCGTCCTGGCCGGCCTCGACGAGGGGCAGGAGTGGGTCGAGCAGCTTTACCGGGACCTGCACGCCCACCCCGAGTTGTCCATGCAGGAGCACCGCACGGTCGCCCGGATCGCCGGGCGGCTGGCCGAGTCGGGCTATGCCGTCGAGCATGTCGGCGGCGGGGTCATCGGGGTGTTGAGCAACGGCCCGGGCCCGTGCGTGCTGTTCCGGGCCGACATCGACGCGCTGCCGATCACCGAGAACACCGGGCTGCCCTATGCCTCGACGGTCACGGCGGTCAACGCCGAGGGCGAGACCGTCGGGGTCATGCACGCCTGCGGCCATGACGTGCACGTCGCCTGCGGGCTCGGCGCGGCCGACCTGCTGGCCCGCAACCGGGACCGCTGGTCGGGCACCTACGTCGCGTTGTTCCAGCCCGGCGAGGAGACCGGCGTCGGGGCCCGGTCGATGGTCGAGGCCGGCCTGGCCGAGCATTTCCCGACCCCGGTCGTCGCGCTGGCCCAGCACGTGCTGCCCGACTGCGACGCCGGGCACGTCTCGCTCGGTCCCGGGGTCGTCATGGGCGCGACGACCTCGATCAAGATCACCATCCACGGGGTGAGCAGCCACGGCACCATGCCGCACCTCGGGGTCGACCCGATCGTCATCGCCGCGGCCATCGTCGGCCGGTTGCAGTCCATCGTGTCCCGCGAGGTCGCGCCGGGGCAGTTCGGCGTGGTGACCGTCGGGTCCTTCCACGCCGGCACCCGCAGCAACGCCATCCCGACCAGCGCCGAACTGCTGGTCAACGTGCGCAGCTATCACAAGATCATCCACCGCATCCTCATCCAGGCGATCGAGCGGGTGGTGCGCGGCGAGTGCGCCACGGCCGGCACGCCGCTGGAGCCCGAGTTCGTCTACTACGACGTCTTCCCGGTCACCGACAACGACCCCCGCACCGCGGCCGAGGTGCAGCAGGCCTTCGTCGGCCACTTCGGCGCCGAGCGGGTGCACCGGGCGGTGGCCGCGCCGGCCACCGAGGACTTCTCGGTCATCCCGGACGCGCTGGGCTGCCCGTACACGTATTGGTCGCTCGGCGGCTTCCCGGCCGGCCGGCCACGGATCCACAACCACGACCCGGCCTTCGCCCCGGTCATCCAGCCGACCCTGCGCACCGGCACCGAGGCGGCCGTGGTCGCCGCCCTGGCCTTCCTCGGGCCGCCCGCCGGCGGCTGAGCCGCGCGGTCGAGGGCGGCCGGCGCGGCGGCGGCATACCATCGCCGCATGCCCGAGCCGTTGACCCTGCGCGAGGTCGTCGCCGTCCTCGAGACCCTCTATCCGCCGGCCACGGCGCTGGCGTGGGACCGGGTCGGGCTGGTGACCGGCGACCCGGAGCAGCCGGTGCGGCACGTGCGGTTCGCCCTCGACCCGACCCTGCCGGTCATCGAGGAGGCGATCGGGGCCGGCGCCGACCTGCTGGTCACCCACCACCCGCTGCTGCTGCGCGGGGTGCACAGCGTCGCCACCAGCACCGGCAAGGGGCGCTCGGTGACCCGCGCCGTGGTGGCCGACCTGGCGATCTACTGCGCGCACACCAACGCGGACGTCGCCGACCCCGGGGTCTGCGACGCGCTCGCGGCCGCGTGCGGGCTGGTCGAGCTCGGGCCGCTGTCGGTCGAGCAGGACCAGGTGCTCGGCCGGGTGGGTCGGCTGGCCGAGCCGGTGACGCTGCGCGGTTTCGTCGAGCGGCTGGCCACCCGCCTGCCGGCCACCGCGGTCGGCATCCGGGTGTCCGGTGACCCGGACGCGACGGTATGCCGCGTGGCCGTCGTCGGCGGCTCCGGCGACGACCGGTTCGCGGCCGTCCGGGCGGCCGGCGCGGACGTCTACGTCACCGCCGACCTGCGCCACCACCCGGCGCTCGAGGCGCGCGAGGAGTCGGGTTTCGGGCCGCCCTATCTGGTCGACCCGGGACACTGGGCCAGCGAGGCGGTGTGGCTGCCGGCGGCCGCGGACCGGCTCGGCGCCGCGCTAGGCGACCTCGCGTGGGAGCGGGGGGCTACGGTGGAGACGTCGATCTCGACGCTGCGCACCGACCCGTGGGACTTCGTCGTCGGCGCCAACGGTGCGCTCGACCCGCGGTCCGGGTGACCGTGGCGCCCGCAACCCCGCCGGCCGAACCCGCCGACCGACCCGGAGGTGTCCGCTGAAAGCCGACCCCGCCCTGCAGACCGTGCTCGTGCAGGTGCAGCACCTGGACACCCGCCTGGACCAGTTGGCCCATCAGCGGGCCGGGCTGCCCGAGGCCGCCCGGCTGGCCGAGCTGACCACCCGCGCCGCCGCGCTCGACCGGGCGGTGGCCCTGGCCGAGACGACGCTGTCCGACATCCAGCGCGAGGCGGACAAGGCGGAGGCCGACGTCCAGTTGGTCCGCGATCGGGCCGCCCGGGACCGCCGGCGGCTGGACGCCGGCACCGGCACCGCCAAGGACCTGCAGGCGCTGCAGCACGAACTGGTCTCGCTGGCGCGCCGGCAGAGCGACTTGGAGGACATCCAGCTCGAGGTCATGGAGCGGGCCGAGCAGGCCGAGACCGAGCTCACCCGGCTGCGCGACGAGCGGACCGAGCTGGCCGGCACGCTGGCCGAGGTCGCGCAGGCACGGGACGCGGCCTACCTGGCCATCGACGCCCAGCACGACGAGGTGACCGGCCGCCGGGCGACGCTGGCCCCCCAGGTCGGGGCCGAGTTGCTGGCCCTCTACGACAAGGTGCGGGCGCAGGCCGGCGGCGTGGGCGCGGCCGAGCTGCGGCAACGACGCTGCGGCGGCTGCCAGCTCGAGCTCAACCAGGTCGACCTGTCCCGCATCCGGTCCGCCGCCCCCGACGAGGTGCTGCGCTGCGAGGAGTGCCGCCGCATCCTGGTGCGCACCGACCAGTCCGGGTTGTGAGCCACCCCCCCGGACCCCGACCCGAGGAGCACCGATGATCCGCAGCCTGGGCGACCGCAGCCCCGACATCGACCCGACCGCCTGGGTGGCCCCCGGCGCCACCGTCATCGGTGCTGTCGTCATCGGGCCCGGCGCCAGCATCTGGTACGGCGTCGTGGTCCGGGCCGACCGGGAGCGCATCACCATCGGGGCCGGCTCGAACATCCAGGACAACGCGGTGCTGCACGCCGACCCCGGCTCGCCCGTGGTCATCGGCGCCGAGGTCACCGTCGGGCACGCCGCGGTCGTGCACGGGTGCACCGTGCAGGACGGCTCGCTGGTCGGCATGCACGCGACGGTGCTCAACGGCGCGGTCATCGGCGCCGGGTCACTCGTCGCGGCCAACGCGCTGGTCACCGAGGGCACCGTCGTGCCACCGCGCTCGCTGGTCGCCGGCGTCCCGGCCCAGGTGCGCCGCGAGCTGACCGTCGAGCAGTCCGAGCGGCTGCGGGACGGCGCGCGGACCTACACCGAGCTGCGCGACTACCACCGATCCGCGGCCTGGGCCGAGATGGAGGACTGAGCTCGGGAGGGCTCCCGCGCCGACGGATCGAGCCAATAGGGTGTGGTCATGGCTGATTTCGACGTCGTCGTCCTGGGTGCCGGTCCTGGTGGTTATGTCGCGGCGATCCGCGGCGCGCAGCTGGGCCTGAAGACCGCCGTGGTGGAGGAGAAGTACTGGGGCGGGGTGTGCCTCAACGTCGGATGCATCCCCAGCAAGGCGCTGCTCAAGAACGCCGAACTGGCCCACGTGCTGACCCACGAGAAGCAGAAGTTCGGCATCGAGGGCGAGGCGACGATGTCCTACGGGCCGACCCACGCCCGCTCCCGGCAGGTGTCGGCCGGCATCGTGCGCGGCGTGCACTTCCTGATGAAGAAGAACAAGATCACCGAGATCGACGGCTGGGGCACGCTGACCTCGCCGACCTCGATGACCGTCCGGGGCAAGGACGGCGCCGAGCGGCAGGTCACCTTCGACAACCTCATCCTGGCCACCGGCTCGGTGACCCGGATGATCCCCGGCGTGCAGGTCAGCCAGAACGTCGTCACCTACGAGGAGCAGATCCTCGACGACACGCTGCCGGGGTCGATCATCATCGCCGGGTCGGGGGCCATCGGGGTCGAGTTCGCCTATGTCATGAAGAACTTCGGCGTCGACGTGACGATCGTCGAGTTCCTCGACCGGATGGTGCCGACCGAGGACGAGGACGTCTCCAAGGAGTTGCTCAAGCACTACAAGAAGCTCGGTGTCACGGTGCTGCTCGGCACCAAGGTCGAGGCCGTCGAGGACACCGGGTCGGGCGTGCGGGTCACCGTGTCGCCGGCCGGCGGCGGCGACCAGCAGGTGCTCGAGGCCGACCGGCTGCTGTCCGCGATCGGCTTCGCCCCGCGGGTCGAGGGGTTCGGTCTGGAGGCCGCCGGCGTGCAGTTGACCGAGCGCGGCGCCATCGCCGTCGACGGGCGCTGCCGCACCAACGTGCCCAACGTCTACGCCATCGGTGACGTCACCGCCAAGCTCATGCTCGCGCACGTCGCCGAGGCCATGGGCATCGTCGCCGCCGAGACCATCGCCGGCGCCGAGACCATGGAGATCGACTACGCGTTCATCCCGCGGGCGACCTACTGCCAGCCGCAGATCGGGTCGATGGGCCTGTCCGAGCGGCAGGCCAAGGACGCCGGTCACCAGGTCAAGACCGCGACCTTCCCGTTCTCGGCCAACGGCAAGGCTCAGGGCCTGGGGGACGCCGTCGGCTTCGTCAAGATCGTCGCCGACGCCGAGCACAACGAACTGCTCGGCGCCCACCTGATCGGGCCCGACGTCACCGAGTTGCTGCCGGTGCTCAACGCCGCCCAGACCTGGGACCTCACCGCCGACGAGCTGTCCCGGGTGGTGTTCGCGCACCCGACCCTCGGCGAGGCCGTCAAGGAGGCCCTGCACGGCATCGCCGGGCACATGATCAACTTCTGAGGGCCGCACCACCTCGGCTGCGGCCCGGGCGGGGCCGGGCACACGCCGACGGCGCCGGCCGTCGGCCCCCTGGGGGACCGCGGCCGGCGCCGCCCGGGTGTCACTTGCGCGGGGCCGCCTTGGTGGCCTGCTTCTCGGCGGCCAGCAGTTCCTCGAGGGACTTCTCGATCAGCCCGGGAAGCTGCTCGTAGTCCTTGACCAGGTCGCGGCAGGCGGTGATGCCCAGCACCATCCGGTCGCCCAGGCTCTGGCCGCCGACCAGCAGACCGGTCGACGGGGCCAGGAACCCGTGCACGAAGTAGCGCCCGATCGGGACGCCGTCGAACTCGGGCCGCTCGGCCGGGCCGCGGACGTTGGAGATCGACACGTTGTAGAGGGCCGGCATCATGTCCGCCGGCATCGGCGCGATCATCTGGTAGGCCATCGAGATCATCCCGCCGGGCATGAGCGACATCATGTCGCGCAGCAGGTGGCCCGGCAGCCGGTCCCAGTTGTTCTTGGCGTTGCTCGCCGACCGGTGCGCGTAGTGCAGCCGCTCCAGCGGGTCGTCGATGTGGGTCGGCAGCTCCAGGTAGATCATCCAGATCTGGTTGGCCCAGCGCTCGGCCTCGTCACCGGTGCGCCACGACACCGGCGCGTTGCCGAGCAGCGGCTGCGGCGGGATGCCGCCGTGGGTGCGCATGTACTCGCGCAGCGCTCCGGACATGACCGCGATGAGCGCGTCGTTGAGGGTGCCGCCGGCGGCCTTGCCGGCGCGGCGCAGGTCGGCCACCGACAGGTCGCACAGGGCCAGGCCGACGTTGCGGGTCGTGGTGCCGTTGAACGGCGACTTCGGCGGCATGAGCATCGGCCGCTGCGAGGCGATCTCGGGCACCTCGGGCAGCTTGGTGGCGTTGGCGACCGCGAGGATCGGGGTGGCCAACTCGCCCGGCATCATCCGGCCCATGAGGCCGGTCAGCGCGCCCCCCTGCTCCTCGTTGATGCGCTCGGCCATCCACTTCATCGCCCCGGCGATGAGGTTGACCATCGTCGCGGGCTTCTTGACCATGTTGATGGCCGCGCCCATCGCGATCTCGGCCGGGCCCTCGGGCTCGACGTGCTTGCGCTGCGGGTTGGTCACCGGCGCGTCGGACAGGTGGTCGATGATCGTCCACATGGTGGAGCCGTCGGCCAGCCCGTGGGCGATCTTGAGGAAGTAGGCGTAGCGGCCGCCCTCGAGACCCTCGATGACGAACAGGCGCCACATGGGCTTGGTCCGGTCGAAGTGGACGCTCATGATGGCGCTGATGCGGTCGAGCATCTCGCGGTCGCTGCCGTCGCCGTCCAGGGTCAGGCTGGTGACGTGGTACTTGAGGTCCACCGGCACCTCCACCCAGAACCACTCCATCCCGACCGGCGTGAGGCGCCAGCGCAGCGGGGGCAGCGTGTCCAGGCGGTCCGCGACCCGCTTGCGCAGCCATTCGGTGCGGTCTCCGACGTCGCCCTTGCCGTTGCTGTCGTCCTTACCCCCCTCGAAGACGGAGATGCCGCCCAAGTTGCCGTTGGTGGTCATCGTGTCGAACGAGAGGAACATCTCGTCAAGGCCGGTGATGTGCTGCACGGTCCCTCCTAGGGGTGGTGACGATGGCGTCGCGGTGCTGATGGAGCCGGATCCCCCCCGAGTATTCCGTTCGCCGTCCACCTACTGACCAGTAGTTGGACCCGCGTCACATCGCACATTTTCGGCGCGCATGCGCGGCTTCGGTGCGGATGTCACGGTCGGTGGCCCGGGGGCTCCGGTCCTGCTCCAGGGCAATCCTGGCGTAAGTCCCCCGGTCGGCGCTGGTCCTGGCTACCGTGGGCCGCGGGAGAGGCGCATCGGGGAGGCGTGGGGCATGGTCAGGCAACACGAGTCGGTTGGGGCTGCCCGGCGGGGGCGGCCGACGGGTCAGCGGTGGCCGCCCTGGTTCGCGGCGGCGGTGGTCGGCACGGCCGCGGTGCTGGCGGCGATCGTCGCGGCCAAACTGACCCGGGGCTTCCCGGTCCGCTACTTCACCGCCGACCCGGAGACCGCCTTCCGGGAGCTCACCGGAGCCGTCAACGTCACGCCGCTCATCGGTGGGGTCTCGCTGCTCGGCACCATCGCCTGGGCGGCCAGCGCCAGGGTGCTCGTCGTCGTGGGGCTGGCCCGGCGCGACTCCTGGTGCCTGCAGTTGGCCGGGATCACGGCCTATCTGCTGCTCGACGACACCTTCCAGATCCACGAGTGGCTGCTGCCCAAGCTCGGTCGGCGCGGGGAGCAGGTCGGGCTGGCCGTGCTGGTCGCGGTCGTCCTCATCGTGCTGTGGCGCCAGCGTCGCCGGCTGCCCGCGACCCCGTGGCCGGTGCTCGCGCTCGCCTTCGCCGGCCTGGGCGGGTCACTGGCGGTCGACCAGGTGAACCAGCTGTTCCTCGGCGCGGACCAGGTCGACAAGGACTGGATGTCCCTGGCGGAGGACGGTGCCAAGCTGTTGAACATCTTCGCCTGGACGGCGTATGCCGCGGCGCTGAGCCTGCGCCTGCTCGGTGCCCCGGCGGGCGCACCGGCCCGCGACGATTAGGGGGCGATCCCGGCCGCTGGTAGTCTGGTCGGTGCCGTAGTACGGCCGCGGATCGAGAGAGCCCAGGTGGACCTGCCCTGGTGCGCCGCGCAGCATACCCCTGAAGGAGTCGCCGCCCCATGCCGCTGGACAGCACCACGAAGAAGCAGATCATCGACGACTACGCCACCAAGGACGGCGACACCGGCTCCCCCGAGGTGCAGATCGCGATGCTCACCAAGCGCATCCAGGATCTCACCGAACACTCCCGCGCCCACAAGCACGACCACCACAGCCGGCGCGGCCTGCTGCTGCTGGTCGGCCGACGCAAGCGCATGCTGCGCTACCTTGAGGCCACCGACATCGAGCGCTACCGCGCGCTCATCAAGCGACTCGGCCTGCGCCGATGAGCCCACGGAAGGCGGTTTCCGCGCATGCGGGAACCGCCTTCCAGCATGTGTAGTTCCCAGTAGTCACGACGGCCCGGGCACAACGACGATGCCCGTGGCATGGATGCCATCACGAGAAACGGAGGGCCCAATGGAGGGTCCAGACATCATTTTCGCCGAAGCGACGATCGACAACGGTCGGTTCGGCACCCGCACCATCCGGTTCGAGACCGGCCGACTGGCCAAGCAGGCCGACGGCGCGGTCGTGGCCTACCTCGACGACGACACGATGATCATGTCGACGACCGCGGCCGGCCGCACCCCCAAGGAGCAGTTCGACTTCTTCCCGCTCACCGTCGACGTCGAGGAGCGGATGTACTCGATC
>CAZYHR010000106.1:10498-10767 GCA_964647395.1 uncultured Intrasporangiaceae bacterium
CCCGGCTCGTTCTTCCGCCGCGAGGGCCGCCCGACGACCGAGGCGATCCTCACCTGCCGGCTCATCGACCGGCCGCTGCGCCCGTCGTTCGTCAAGGGTCTGCGCAACGAGGTGCAGATCATCATCACGGTCTACTCGCTCAACCCGGACCACCAGTACGACGTGCTGGCCATCAACGCCGCCAGCGCCTCCACCCAGATTTCCGGCCTCCCGTTCAGCGGTCCGGTGGGTGCCACCCGCGTCAGCCTGATCGACGGCCAGTGGGTGGC
>CAZYHR010000107.1:0-10729 GCA_964647395.1 uncultured Intrasporangiaceae bacterium
ACCCCATCATCCCAACCCACCAAGCGTACATCAACTTAACACGCGGGGCACTAGGCTCTTCCCCATCGAGGGTGTAGGCGGGGTGGCGCGGTGACCCCGCGCAATCTGTGCCCGCCGGCTATCGCGTCCCGCAGCAGGCCCCGCTGGGCAACGCCCTGATGGCCGCCGTCGCCCAGGTGGCCGGCATGTCGGTCGCCACCCCGCAACACCCGGCAGTTCACCGCGCTCGGGTCCCGACGGCCGGCCCCGGGAGCGGCTGAGCAGCGCCGTCGTCACGCCGGCCAGACCGGCACGGCATCGGCGGGGCGGGCCTGCTCCCACCAGGCGACCGCGCGCAGCACGCCGACGTCGTCGAAGCGCCGCCCGGCGATCTGCACCCCGACGGTGCGCCCGTCGGGCAGGTGGCCGGCGTTGACCGAGCAGGCGGGCTGGCCGGACATCGAGAACGGCACGGTGAAGCCGATGTGCGCCATCCCCGCGGCCGGGTCGTCCCCCCACGGCATCGGCCACTGCGCGGGGAAGGCGGCCATCGGTGCCACCGGCGACACGACCAGGTCGTATGCCGCGGTCGCGGCGACCGTCGCCGCGCGCAGCGCCATGACGGTCTGGTAGGCGCGCAGCACGTCCAGCCCGGTGGCCTGGGCCCCACCACGGGCCCAGCCGACGATGTAGGGGAGCACTCGCTGCCGCCGGCCGGGCGGCAGTGCGGACACGTCGTTCCACGAGCGGACCCGCCAGAACAGGTCGATCGCGGTGAGCATCCGCTCGGTCAGCCACGGCCGGAGCGGCTCGACGTGCGCTCCACCGTCGGCCAGCACCCGGCCGGCGCGCTCGGTGACCGCGCGGACCGCCGGGTCGAGCGGCATACCGGCTCCGGCCTCGAGCCACAGCCCGACCCGCAGCCCGCGCACGGAGGCCCCGTCGAGCGACCAGTCCAGCTCGGCGGGCGGCAGCGCCGTCCAGTCGCGTCCGTCGGGGCCGGACAGCACCCGCAGGGCGAGCGCGGCGTCGGCGGCCGTGCGGGTCAGCGGCCCGGCGACCCGGCCGAGATAGGGCGCGTCGAGCGGCACCCGCCCGAAGCTCGGCTTGTGCGCCACGAGCCCCAGCCAGGTGCCGGGCAGCCGGATCGAGCCCCCGATGTCCGTGCCGACATGCACCGGCCCGTAGGCCGCGGCCGCCGCGGCTCCCGCTCCCGAGGAGGAGCCGCCCGTGGTCAGGGCGGGGTCCAGGGGCGAGCGGGTGATGCCGTAGAGGGACGACACGCCGGAGGAGAGCATGCCCCAGTCGGGCATCGTCGTCGCGCCGACGACGACGCCGCCGGACTCCAGGACCCGCTCGGCCGCCGGGGCGTCTCGGGTGGGCCGGACGGCGGTGGTGCCGGCCGAGCCGGCCCGGGCCGGGCGGCCGATGCGGGCCAGGTTCTCCTTGAGGGTGACCGGGACGCCGTCGATCGGGCCGAGCGGCTCGCCGCAGCGCCAGCGGGCCTCGGCCGCCCGGGCGGCAGCGCTGGCCGCCGCGTCGTCCCGCCAGGCCAGGGCGTTGACGGTCGGCTCGAAGCGTTCGATCCGGGCCCGGACGGCCCGCAGCACCTCGACCGGGGACAGGGTGCGCGCTGCGAAGGCGGCCACGAGTTCCGTGGCGGTCAGCCGAGCGAGGTCACCGGCAGCGGGCTCCATGCCGCGCAATCTAGTGGCGCTGCGGCCGGCTATTCGGCCAGGCCGGCCGGGGTGTCCGGGACGACGACCGACACGGCGTCGGCGATGGCCCGGCGAGCCTCCTCGACCGCCTTCTGCGCGGCGGCCAGGGCCTGCTCGGCGGCTTCCAGGGCTGCGACCTGCTCGGCGATGTGGGCGTCGTAGATCGGGGTGTGCACGAGTGTGTCGTCATGGTGCTCCACCGGCTCGGCGGGCACCTCGGAGGTCTCCAGCCAATACCGGCGCATCCCGCGGCGCACGCCCTCGAGCACCCCGCCGTTGTTCTCGATGACGCGGGCGGAGCCCTCGTTGGCGGTCGAGCAGGTGATGAGCACCCGGCTCAACCCCAGTTGCGCGGCGACCGGCACCGCGAGGCGCAGCGCCTCGCTGGCCACTCCCCGGCCACGGACCGAGGGCCGCACCGAATAGCTGATGTGCCCGCCCATGTCCTGCAGGAAGTCGGTCAGCCAGTGCCGGAGGTGGATCGAGCCGAGGAACTCGTCGCCCTCGACGATCCACAGGTGGGTGGTCGGCACCTGCACCACCGGCCGGGGCGCGGCGTCGTGGGCGTCGTCGCGCTGCCACTCGCAGTAGCGCGCGAACCCTTCGGGGCTCTGCATCTCCTTGAGGCTGAACGAGATACCCGGATAGCCGGACTCGCACGGTGGGGCGCTCCAGCTGCCACCGGCGTTGCGGAACTCGCCCCGGAACTCGTAGTGAGCCTCGATGAAGCTCGCATGGAAGCGCTCGTCGGGCGCGTGCAGCGAGATCACCGGTCCACCGTAGGCTCGGCCGGCCGAGCCCCGGATCGGCCCTTCGGGTGAACCTCCCGGCCCGGGCCGCACCCCGGCGGTGACGATCGGGTCTCATTCCCGCGGCGCGGGCGGTCCCCCCTGTCCCTGCCCCCGTCCGGGGACATAGCCTGTCCGCGCCAGTCCCTGGCACGTCGCCGCCGACAGACCTCCAAGGGAGCGAAAGTGACCCGTCTGCCCCGACTTCTCGCGCCAGTGGCCGCTCTGGCCGTCGCGCTCGCCGCCTGCACCGCCGGGTCCTCGACGACCCAGCCGCCCGCCACCACGGGCGCGGGCGGCGGCGGCACCACCTCGACGGACCGGATCAGCATCGGCCTGGTCCTCGAGCCGACCAGCCTGGACTTCACCACGGTCAACGGCGCCGCGATCCAGCAGGCGCTCATGTACAACGTCTACGAGGGCCTGGTCAAGGTCGACGACACCGGCAAGGTCGTGCCCGGCCTGGCCAAGGCCTGGCGGGTCAGCGACGACCGCAAGACCTACACCTTCGACCTGGTCGAGGGGGCCAAGTTCGCCAACGGCGAGGCGTTCACCGCCGAGGACGCGGTCTTCACCATCGACTACGTCAAGACCAAGTGGACCAACTCGCTCAAGAACGCGATGAACGTCGTCGCCGAGGCCAAGGCGCTCAGCCCCACCCAGCTGCAGGTCACCCTGAACAAGCCGAGCAACGACTGGCTCTACAAGATGACCACCCACATGGGCGCGATGATGGACCCCTCCGGCGTCGCCGAACTGGCCACCCGGCCGGTCGGCACCGGCCCCTACACGCTGACCTCGTGGACCCGCGGCGACTCGATCGTCTTCACCCGCAACGACAACTATTGGGGCGCCAAGCCCTACTACCAGACGGTCACCCTGAGGTACATCCCGGACACCTCGGCGATGAACAACGCCCTGCTGTCCGGCCAGATCAACGTCATCGGCGCCATGCAGGCCCCCGAGGCGCTGGCCCAGTTCACCAGCAACCCCAAGTACGAGGTCATCGAGGGCACGACCAACGGCGAGGTGCTGCTGTCGTTCAACAACGCCAACGAGTTCTTCAAGGACAAGCGGGCCCGCCTGGCGATCCGGCACGCCATCGACCACAAGGCGCTGATGGACACCTGCTTCGCCGGCAAGGGCACCCTGCTCGGCTCGTTCGTGCCGCCGACCGACCCGTGGTACGAGGACCTCACCAGCGTCACCCCCTACGACAAGGCCCGGGCCACCGCCCTGCTCACCGAGTCCGGCCGGGCCGGTCAGACGCTGCGGCTGCGGGTCCCCAACATCCCGTATGCCGTCAACTGCGGCCAGGTGGTCAAGTCCCAGCTCGAGCAGGTCGGGCTCAAGATCAGCTTCGAGAGCCTGGAGTTCGCGCAGTGGTTGCCGCAGGTCTTCACCGGCGGCGACTTCGACCTGTCGATCGTCGCCCACGTCGAGCCGCGCGACATGCCGGCGGTCTTCGCCAACCCGCAGTACTACACGAAGTACGCCGCCCCCGCGTTCGTCGCGCTCATCGAGGCGGGCGACGCCGGTGACGACGCGGCATACGTCGACAACATGAAGAAGGCCGCCCGGATGCTCGCCGAGGACGCGGCAGCCGACGTCCTGTTCCTGCTGCCCAACCTCATGGTCACCGACCGGACGGTGACCGGCCTGCCCAAGAACGCAACGAGCGTCGGCCTGGACCTGTCCAAGCTGCGCAAGCCCTGACGCCGCATCGAGCACCGGAGGGCGGCCGTGCCCGGGCACCCGTCGCGTCGGGCGCTGCTGCGCGCGGCCGCCCTCACCCCCCCGCTGGCGGCGCTGACCGGCTGCACCCGCACCGGCAACCGTGACCTGCCCGAACGAGCCGTGCTGTTCGTCGGGAACAGCTTCACGGCGATGAACGGCGGGCTGGCCCAGCGGTTGGCCGGCCTGGCCCCGAACACCGACGCCGACCTCGTCGCGCCGGGCGGCATGACGCTGGCCGGGCACGCCGACCAGCGCCCCACCGCGGACGCGCTGGGTCCGGGGCGGTGGCGGCTGGTCGTGCTGCAGGAGCAAAGTCAGGTGCCGGTCCGGGCCAATGGCCTCTTCCAGCAGGGTGCCCGGACCATGGTCGCCCGGGTCCGGGCCGCCGGTGCTCTGCCGCTGCTGCTGGCCACCTGGGGGAGGCCGGACAGCCCCGACGTGACCAATGAGTCGATCGAGGGCGCCTACCAACAGGTCGCCGCGGCGCTGCAGGTCACCGTGGTGCCGGCCGGGCGCGCCTTCGGGATCTCGGCGCGCACCCGGCCTGCGGTGGCGCTCAACGCCGCCGACGGTCACCCCACCGAGGCGGGTAGCTATCTGGCGGCGTGCGCGTGCTACAGCGTGATCTTCGGGATGTCCCCGGTCGGCAACACGTTCCACGGGGGCCTGGACGACGAAACCGCGGCGCACCTGCAGCGGGCGGCGGCCCTGGCCACCGGCCGTTGACGGCACCGGACGTGCCGGGCTCGCCTGCGGATCCGGGAACGCTCGATCTGACAGGCTGGCCCCGTGCTGCTGCGGATCATCGAGCGCACCGCGATCTTCCTGGCGAGCCTCGCGGTGAGCTCGGTGCTGGTCTTCGGCTTCATGGTGCTGCTGCCCGGCGACCCGGCCCGGGTGGCCCTGGGCACCAACGCGACCGACGAGTCGGTCGAGCAGTTGCGCCGGCAGTTCGGGCTGGACCGGCCGATGCCCGAGCAGTATCTGTCCTGGGTCGGCGGTCTGCTGCGGCTCGACCTGGGCACCTCCTACATCAGCCGCGCCGAGATCGGCCCGCAGATCGCCGACCGGCTGCAGGTCAGCCTCATCCTCGTGCTCGCCGCGATGGTCGTCGCCGTGCTCATCGCCCTGCCGATGGGCACCGTCATGGCGGTCCGGCACGGCAAGCCGTCCGGGCTGGCCCTGTCGGCGCTGTCCCAGGTCGGGGTCGCGGTGCCCGCCTTCCTCGCGGGGATCATGCTCATCACCGTCTTCGCCGTGCACCTGCGCTGGCTGCCCTCGGGCAGTTGGGTGCCGCCGGCCTACAACCCGGTCGACTTCCTGCGCCACCTGCTGCTGCCGGCCCTGTCCCTCGGCCTGGTCCAGGGCGCCGTGCTGACCCGCTACGTCCGCTCGGCGGTGCTCGACGTGCTGCGCGAGGACTATCTGCGCACCGCCCGGGCCAAGGGGCTCACCCCGGCCAAGGCGCTGGTCCGGCACGGCCTGCGCAACGCCGCCGTGCCGGTGGTCACCGTGCTCGGCCTGCAGTTGGCCACCCTGTTGGTCGGTGCGGTCGTCATCGAGCGGGTCTTCTACATCCCGGGGCTCGGCTCGCTGCTGCTCGACAGCGTCGGCCAGCGTGACCTCATCGTCGTGCAGGACGTCGTCATGGTCCTGGTCGTCGCTGTGCTGCTGGTCAACTTCCTCGTCGACGTCCTCTACGTCGCCATCGACCCGCGGCTGCGCACGGGGGCCCGATGACCACCCCGCCGCCGGGTCCCCCGCGGACCAGCCCGCCGCTGCCCGAGCCGCCGGCCGCCGGGCGGCGCCGCCGGCCGCTGGGCGGGAGCCTGGTCGTCGGCGCGGCCCTCGTCGGGCTCGTCGTGCTCGCGGCGCTGGTCTCGCTGGTCTGGACGCCGCACAACCCCGACCTGATCAGCGCCGTCGACCGGCTCAAGGGCCCGTCCGCCACCTTCTGGCTGGGCACCGACAAGTTCGGCCGCGACGTCGTGTCGATGCTCATGATCGGCTCGCGCACCACCCTGCTCGTCGGGGTGGTCGCGGTCGGCGTCGCCATGGTCGTCGGCGTGCCGTTGGGCATCCTCGCCGCCATGGTCCCGCGGTGGTGGGGCGAGGTGCTCATGCGGGCCAACGACCTGCTGCTGGCCTTCCCCGCCCTGCTGCTGGCGATCATGCTCACCGCGGTGCACGGCCAGGGCGTGGTCACCGCGATGATCGCCATCGGCATCGCGTCGATCCCGTCCTTCGCGCGGGTCATCCGCTCCGGGGCGCTGTCGGTCATGAAGACCGAGTACGTCCTGGCCGCCAGGGCGGCCGGCCGCACCCCGCTGGCCATCGCCGTGCGGCACGTGCTGCCCAACGTCGCGAGCCTGGTCATCGTGCAGGCCTCGATCGCGTTCGCCATCGCCGTGCTCGCCGAGGCGGCGCTGTCCTACCTCGGGCTGGGCGCGCCGCCCGGCACCGCCTCGTGGGGCCGGATGCTGCAGGAGGGCCAGGAACTCATCTACGTCGCGCCCCGACTCGAGGTCTATCCCGGCGTCGCCATCGCGCTGGCCGTGCTCGGCTTCAACCTGCTCGGCGACGGCCTGCGGGACCGCTTCGACCCCCGGCTGGAGGACCGGCGGTGACCGGGGCACCCGCCGCGCCCCGCGGCATACCGACCGGGGGTATGCCGCCCGCGGACGTCCTGCGCGTGCGTCGCCTCGGCGTGCGGGTGGGTCGCAAGGACCTGCTCACCGACGTCGAGCTGACCGTGCGCAGCGGCGAACGGGTCGGGCTGATCGGGGAGTCCGGGTCGGGCAAGTCGCTCACCGCGCTGTCGGTCATCGGCCTGCTCGCCGAGGGGCTCGAGCCGTCCGGGTCGGTCGTCGTCACCGGTCCGGGCGGGCGGTCCACCGAGGTCGTCGGGGCCGGCGAGCGCACCTTGGCCGGCATCCGCGGTCGCGACGTCGCGATGGTCTTCCAGGAGCCGATGACGGCACTCAACCCGACCATGCGGGTCGGCGACCAGGTCGCGGAGATCATGACGATCCACCGCAGCCTGGCGGTCGCGGGCGGCTTCCGGCAGGCCGCGCGGGCCCGCGCTCTCGACCTGCTCGCGCAGGTGCACATCCCCGACCCGGCCGAAGCCGCCAGGGCCTATCCGCACCAGCTGTCCGGCGGGCAGCGGCAGCGGGTCGTGCTGGCCATGGCGCTGGCCAACGACCCGGCGCTGCTCATCTGCGACGAGCCGACGACCGCGCTCGACGTCACCGTCCAGGCCCTCGTGCTCGACCTCATCGTGCGCGGCGTCGAGGCCCGCACCGCCGGGATGCTGTTCATCACCCACGACCTGGCCGTCGTCGCGAGCGTCTGCGAGCGGGTGCTGGTCATGTACGGCGGGCGGGTCGTCGAGGCCGGGCCGGTGCACGAGGTGTTCACCCGGCCGCGGCATCGCTACACCCGGGGGCTCATCGGAGCCTCCGACCTGGACCTGACCCGGCCGGACGGGCGGCTCTACACGATCCAGGGCTCGGTGCCGGCGGCCGGGCGGTTCCCCGCCGGGTGCGTGTTCCGCAACCGGTGCACCCACGCCACGGTCGAGTGCGAGCAGCTGCCGCCGTGGACCGGCCCGGGCCCCGAGCAGGGCTACGCGTGTTTCCACCCGGTGCACGGGGGTGCCGGATGAGCGGCGACGCGCTGATCCGGGTGCGCGACCTGACCCGCGACTACCGGCGGGCGCGCACCTCGCTGACCCGGCCGGCGCCGGTGGTGCGCGCGCTGCGCGGGGTGAGCCTGGACATCGCCCGCGGCCAGCGGTTCGGTGTCGTCGGCGAGTCCGGGTGCGGGAAGTCGACCCTGCTGCGGATCATCGCCGGGCTCGACCAGCCGACCACAGGCACCGTCGAGGTGGCCGGGGTGGAGATCTCCCGGCTGCCCGAGCGTCGGCTGCGGTTCCTGCGTCAGCAACTGCAGCTGGTCTTCCAGGACCCGATGGGGTCGCTGGACCCGCGCATGCGGGTCCGCGACATCGTCGCCGAACCGCTTGTCGCGCAAGGGCATCGACGCAACCGGGCGCGAGTCGAGGAGTTGCTCGAGCGGGTCGGGCTGCAGCCCGAGGCGGCCGACCGCTATCCGCACCAGTTCTCCGGCGGTCAGCGGCAGCGCATCTCGATCGCCCGGGCGCTGGCACCCGACCCGACCATCCTGGTCGCCGACGAGCCGGTCTCGGCGCTCGACGTGTCGGTGCGTGCCCAGGTGCTCAACCTCATCCACGACCTGGTCGACCGGCTGGAGCTGACCCTGGTCTTCGTCTCGCACGACCTGTCCGTGGTCCGGCACGTCTGCGACCACGTCGCGGTGATGAGCCGCGGCGAGATCGTCGAGACCGGGCCGGTCGAGCAGGTCTACGACGACCCTGAGCACCCCTACACCCGGCAACTCATCGCCGCCGCCCCCCGGCTGCAGGCCGCCCTCGCCGGCCGCACGGCGCTCGACCTGGCCGCCGACACGCTGGCCGCCCGGCGGGTGCTCAAGGCCGCCATCGCCGACGCGCCCGCTGGTGAAACCCCTGCTGCGGAAACCCCTGCTGTTGACACACCGGCGGTCGACGCCCCAGCCGTGGCGCCGCCCGTGGAGCCCCCGCCCACCCCGTCGAGCCCCCAGGACCGCCCATGAACCCTGCGCCCCGGCCGGGCCGGACCAACACGCTGACCGACGTGGGCGGCATCCGGGTCGGTCATGCCACCCGGATCGGGGACGGCTGGCTCACCGGCACCACCGTCGTGCTGGCACCCGACGAGGGGGCGGTCGCCGGGGTTGACGTGCGCGGCGGCGGGCCGGGCACCCGGGAGACCGATCTGCTCGACCCGCGCAATCTCGTCGAACGGGTCCACGCCGTGTGCCTGTCCGGCGGCTCGGCGTTCGGGCTGGCGGCGGCCGACGGGGTGATGCAGCGGCTGTCCGCCGCCGGCGTCGGCTTCCCGATGGGTGGCCCGGGCGAGGTCGTGCCGATCGTGCCGGGGGCGGTGGTCTACGACCTGGGCCGGGGCGGCGACTTCGGGCGGCGGCCGGACTCGTCGTTCGGCACCGATGCCGTGGTCGTCGCCTCGGGCGAGGCGGTGGTGCAGGGGTGCGTCGGGGCGGGCACCGGGGCGCGCGCGGGCGGGCTCAAGGGCGGGGTCGGCTCGGCGTCGGCGGTGCTTCCGGAGGGGTCACCCGCCGCGGGTGTCACGGTCGCCGCCCTCGTCGTCGTCAACGCGGTCGGCTCGTGCGTCGACCCGGCCACCGGTGAACTGTATGCCGCCCGCTTCGCGCTGCCCGGTGAGCTGCCGGCGCTGCGGCGGCCCGCGGCGAGCGAGTTGGCGGCGGCTCGACACGCCGGCGTCGAGGCGAGTGCCGGTGCGCCGCTGCGCTTTCCGCTGGCGACGACGATCGGGGTCATCGCCACCGACGCCGCGCTGACCAAGGCGCAGTGCGCCAAGGTGTCCGGCATCGGGCACGACGGGCTGGCTCGGGCGATCCGCCCGGTACACACGTTGTTCGACGGCGACACGTTGTTCACCCTGGCCACCGGGGCGCACCCGGTCGAGGGGTCGCCGTTCGTGCTGCACGCGCTGTTGGACGCTGCCGGTGATGTTGTCACCCGGGCGGTCGCGCACGCGATGCTCGCGGCCACGTCGGTGTCCACCCCGGCCGGGCCGATCCGGTGCTACCGGGACGTGTTCGCGTCGGCACTGGGCTGAGTTGCGCCGAACCGGGTCGCGCGCGCCGGACCCGGCCGGCGCACCGAGCGCCGCGCTCCGAGCCCGGGGGGGTCAGCGGTCGGCGCGGACGGCGGCCAGCTCAGTGGTGAGCTCCGAGGTGAGCTCGAGCTGGTCGGACAGCATCGTGTAGAGCACCTGGCGGGCGGCGGCGAGCAGGTCGACGATCTCCGGCACGACGAGGCTGTAGATGACCTGGCCACCGGACCGCTGCTGGCGGACGATGCCGGTGCGCCGCAGGATGGCCAGTTGCTGGGACAGGCTGCTGGCCTCGATGCCGACTTCACCGAGCAACTCGTGGACGGCATGGTCACGTTCGGACAGCAACTCGAGGATGCGGATCCTCGCGGGGTGCCCGAGGGTGCGGAAGAACTCCGCCTTGGCCTCGTAGATGGGGACGGGCACCGGATTTCCTTGTCTGCCGGACGTGCTGAGGTCCAACCCGGGCTGGGGGAGCAGCCCGGGTGGTCTCGGGGAGCCGGCCGGGGGCGCCCGGCCGGCACCCACCCGGAAGGGTGGGTGGGTGCCGGCCCGCGCCTGCGGTGCACGCGGCGGCCCGGTCTGACGAGGCCGCGCGACCTCGGGGTCGATGGTGGCCCGGTCTGACGAAGGCCGCCACCGACCCCGTGGGCCGTTGCTGAGGTGCGTGTCCCGCAGGGTGGAGCGGCGCCACCCCGATGCGTGCCGCTCCCTCAAGAACTCCTTCACTTTAGGGGCTCTTCTTACTTGAGGTGGGGGTGGCTGAGCCCGCCGCCGACCAGGAGCA
>CAZYHR010000108.1:0-10703 GCA_964647395.1 uncultured Intrasporangiaceae bacterium
CATGTCCGACCGCGGCATCCCCAGCTCCTACCGGCACATGCACGGCTTCGGCTCGCACACCTTCTCGATGTACAACGCCGCGGGCGAACGGCACTGGGTGAAGTTCCACATGCGCACCCAGCAGGGCATCGAGAACCTCACCGACGAGCAGGCCGGCCAGGTCATCGCGGGCGACCGCGAGAGCCACCAGCGCGACCTCTACGAGGCGATCGAGCGGGGCGACCACCCCAAGTGGACGATGTACATCCAGGCGATGCCCGAGGCCGACGCGGCGACCATCCCCTATCACCCGTTCGACCTGACCAAGGTCTGGCCCAAGGGCGACTACCCGCTCATCGAGGTCGGCGAGTTCGTCCTCAACCGCAACCCGGACAACTACCACGCCGACGTCGAGCAGGCCGCGTTCAACCCGGCCAACGTCGTGCCGGGCATCTCGTTCTCGCCCGACCGGATGCTGCAGGGGCGGCTGTTCTCCTATGGTGACGCCCAGCGCTACCGGCTCGGAGTCAACCACCACCAGATCCCGGTCAACCGGCCGCGCAACGAGGTCAACTCGTTCCACCGCGACGGGGCCATGCGGGTGGACGGCAACCAGGGCTCGACGCCGTCGATCGAGCCCAACTCCTACGGCCGCTTCCAGCAGCAGCCGGAGTTCCGCGAGCCGCAGTGGCACGTCGGCGAGACCGCCGACCGGTGGAACTTCCGCGAGGACGACGACAACTACTACGAGCAGCCGGGCAACCTGTTCCGGCTGATGAGCGCGCAGCAGCAGCAGGTGCTCTTCGAGAACACCGCCCGGGCCATCGACGGCGCCTCCGAGGCGACGGTCGAGCGGCACATCGCCAACTGCACCAAGGCCGACCCGGCCTACGGCGCCGGCGTCCGCTCGGCGATCGAGGCGCTCAAGGCGGGCGCCGGCAGCTAGCCGGGGGCCGGCCGGCCCGCACCCCGGCCCGGGGTATGCCGCAGCAGGTGGCCCCGACCGAACAACTCGGCCGCCTCGCGGGCGGTCGGGGTGCCGAGGTCGGGGTCCGCGCCGGCGGCCAGCAGCACGCGGCATACCTCGTCCTCGCCCTTGAACAGCGCCCCGGCCAGCGGTGACTGGCCGCGGGAGTTGAGCGCGTCCGGGTCCGCGCCCCGCTCGAGCAGGGCGCGGACCGTGGCCGCGTGACCGCGATAGGCCGCGAGCATGAGCGCGGTGTTGCCGTCCGGGTCCCGGACGTCGACGGGCAGGCCGTGCTCGACGAACTCGAGCAGTTCGGCGGCGCGGCCCTCGCGGGCCAGGTCGTGGGCCAGCGCCACCACTCTGGCGACGTGCTCGTCGGACAGCGGCGGGTCGGGCGGTGGTTCGGTGGACATGCTCGATTGTGGCACCGGCGCTCGCGCGCTCAGCCGCCCAGGGTGGTGACCTGGCTGGCCGGCGGCGGCGTCACGGTGATCGCCGAGTTCCAGTCGCTGAACGTCACGTTCGCCTTGACGCCGTTGACGTTCATCTCGGACCGGGTGGGCAGGCCGGTGGCGTCCTCGACCCAGAAGCGGGTCTCGCCGGTCACGCCCGGCATCTCGGAGACGACGTATTCGGTCAGGCCGCCGGTGCTGCCGACCTGAGTGACCTTGGCCCCCTTGAAGTCGAAGTCGGACAGGTTGGGGGCCGACGCGGCCGCCTGGGTCGCCGCCGCACCGGACATCTTGACCCACGGCTTGCCGCCGGTGGCCATCGCCGACGACTTGATGTACACGGCCTGGTCGATGACGAGCATCTCGACCGACTGGCCGTTGAGCGAACTGGTCACCCGCATGTTCATGCCGCTGTCGGACCGGACGAACTCGATGACCGAGTCGCTGAAGCCGCCGCTGCCGTTGACCGTCATCCGGCCGCTCCTGACCGTCGACATGGCCGCCTCGAACTTCTTGGACAGCTCGGCCGCGTCGGCGCCGCCACCGGCGGCCGGGGTGCTCGGGGCGGCGCTGGCGCCCGGTGCGGCCGGCGTGTTGGTCGCCGTGCCGCCGGTCGATGCGCTCGTCGATGCGCTCGTCGATGCGGGGGTGGTCGTGGCCGGGGTGCTCGAGCCGCCGCAGGCGCTCAGGGCGAGCGCCGCGGAGAGCGCCAGGGCGCCGACGAGGGTCTTCTTCATGGGTGATCCCCTTGCGGGTCGGGAGTGCTGGAAGCGGGCCACCAGTGTGACGCACCCGCCCGGACGGCCGTTCCGCCGGGCCCCGACCCAGCCTGCCGCGCCGACGATCTCCCGGTGAAAACGGTTGCCTGGAACGTTCGCCGGGACCGAGGGCGTCCTCGGTCCCGGCGGCGGGCTCAGGCGGCGGGCTCAGGCGGCGGCCTCCCACCGGCGGAGGTCGACCAGCCGCGGCACGTAGGGCGTGCAGTGTAGCCGGCGCATCCCCGCCTCGTAGGGGGTCCGGTCGGCCTTGGTGCCATTGCAACTGCGGCAGCAGGCGACCGTGTTGAGCCAGGTGTGCCCCCCGCCCCGCGACCGCGGCCGGATGTGGTCGACCGTCGTCGCGTGAGCGCCGCAGAAGGCGCACACCTGCCGGTCGCGCAGCAGCACCCCGCGCCGCGAGAAGCGGGCCGGTGCATAGAGCCAGCCGGTGCTGACGTAGCGCACCAGGCGCAGCACCTTGGGCCACGGATAGGGTCCCACGGTGCGGCCGTCGACGGCCTCGTGGACGACCGCGACCTCGCGGAAGAGCATCCGCAGGGCCTGTCTGAGGTCGACGCCGCCCAGCGGCTCGAACGATGCGTTGAGCACGGCCACGGTCATGACGGCTGCCTCCTCCCGGTCCGAGTGTCGTCGCTTGCTGGTCCGGTCGGCAACCGTAGGGCCGGATCCACCGGGCGGGCCAGCGGTTTTCGCGGAGTGCGCCTGCGGCATACCGGTCGGAGAAGGGCGACGGCCGGCCACCCCGAGGGGTGACCGGCCGTCCGCGCTGCCGAGCAGGAGCACCGCCTCAGGCGGTGGCCTCCTCCTCGACGAGCAGGTTGCGGGTCTTGTTGTGGTCGAGCAGGATGCCCGGGCCGTTGGTCGTCGTGATCGTCGCCTTCTCGATGTAGCGGCCCTTGGAGGCGGCGGGCTTGAGCCGGAGCACCTCGTCGAGCGCGGCCGAGTAGTTCTCCACCAGGGCCTTCTCGTCGAACGACGTCTTGCCGATGATGAAGTGCAGGTTGGCGTGCTTGTCGACGCGGAACTCGATCTTGCCGCCCTTGATCTCGGTGACCGCCTTGGCGACGTCCATCGTCACCGTGCCGGTCTTGGGGTTGGGCATCAGTCCCCGGGGGCCGAGGACCTTGCCGAGTCGGCCGACCTTGCCCATCATGTCCGGCGTGGCGACGACGGCGTCGAAGTCGAGCCAGCCGCCGGTGATCCGCTCGATGAGGTCGTCGGCGCCGACGTAGTCGGCCCCGGCCTCGCGGGCGGCCTCGGCCTTGTCGGCGTTGGCGAAGACGAGCACCCGGGCGGTCTTGCCGGTGCCGTGCGGCAGGTTGACCGTGCCGCGGACCATCTGGTCGGCGACACCCAGCCGCATGGCGACCTCGACGGTCGCGTCGTACTTGGTGCCGGAGGTGGCCTTCGCCAGCCGCACGGCCTCCAGCGGGGCGTAGGCCCGGCCGGGGGTGATCTTCTCGAGGGCGGCCCGATAGGCCTTGCTGCGCTTCACTGCTGCTCCTTGGTCGTTCTTCTTCGGTATGCCGCGTCAGCGGCGGGAGTCGTGGTCGGCGAGCCGCGCTCGGCTCTCCCACGGAGGTGGTGGACCGGGGTCCGCGGGGTCGGGGTCAGAGCCCCTGGACGGTGACCCCCATCGAGCGGGCGGTGCCGGCGATGATCCGGGCGGCCATCTCGACGTCGTTGGCGTTGAGGTCCTCGAGCTTGGTCTGCGCGATCTCGCGGACCTGCTCGGCGGTCAGCGTCGCCACCTTGGTCTTGTGCGGGGCGTCGGAGCCCTTGGCGATGCCCGCGGCTTTCTTGATGAGCTCGGCGGCCGGCGGGGTCTTGGTGACGAAGGTGAAGCTGCGGTCCTCGTAGACGGTGATCTCCACCGGGATGACGTTGCCGCGCTGGTTCTCCGTCGCCGCGTTGTAGGCCTTGACGAACTCCATGATGTTGACGCCGTGCTGACCCAGCGCTGGGCCGACCGGCGGGGCGGGGGTGGCCTGACCGGCCTGGATCTGCAGCTTGATGAAACCGGAGATCTTCTTCTTCTTGGGGGGCATGCTGTTCTTCCTTGTCGTGGGCCGACGCCGCTGGGCGATGACCAGGTTGCAGGGGCTGCGAGCGGCAGGTGCCGCCGCGGCATCCGGGTGGGGCTAGATCTTGGCGACCTGGCCGAACCCGAGCTCGACCGGGGTCTCCCGGCCGAAGATCGAGACGAGCACCTTGAGCTTCTGGGTGTCGGGGTTGATCTCGGAGATCGTCGCCGGGAGGGTCTGGAACGGACCCTCCATGACGGTGACGGACTCGCCGATCTCGAAGTCGACGATCCGGACCTCCTTGGGCTTGCCGCCGGTGGCGGCACCCGCCGCGGCCGCCGCCGGGGCCGGCGTGAGGTCGGGCGCGAGCATCCGGTAGAGCTCGTCGAAGGACAGCGGGATCGGCTGGTGGGCGTTGCCGACGAAGCTGGTCACCCCCGGCGTATGCCGCACGGCGCCCCAGGACTCGTCGGTGAGCTCCATCCGGACCAGGACGTAGCCGGGCATCCGGACCCGCTTGACCAGCTTGGGCTGGCCGTTCTTGATCTCCTTGACCTCCTCCATGGGGACTTCGATCTCGAAGATGTAGTCCTCCATGTTGAGGCTGGCCCGGCGGGTCTCCAGGTTGGTCTTGACCCGGTTCTCGTAGCCGGCGTAGGTGTGCACGACATACCAGTCGCCGGGCTTGGCGCGCAGCGCCGTCTTGAACTCCTCGACCGGATCGACGGTCGGCTCGTCGGGCTCGGCGTCGTCCGCTGGCTCGAGGTCGTCCGTGGGCGCAGCGCTGTCCGCTGGCGCCAGGCTGTCCGTGGGCTCGGCGCTGTCCGCTGGCGCCAGGCTGTCCGTGGGCTCGGCGCTGTCCGCTGGCGCCAGGGTGTCCGTGGGCTCGGCGTCGTCCGTGGGCCCGGCGCTGTCCGCTGGCGCCAGGCGGTCCCCCGGCTCGGGGCGGTCCACGGGCTCGAGGCTGTCCGCGGCGGCTCGGGCCTCGGACGCCAGCTCGCGCTCGAAGGTGTCGTGCTCGTCGGCCACGGTGGGGATTCCTCTTTCTTTCTGGCTGACAGCGGGACCAGGCCCGCGACGGGGGGACGGACGCGCTCAGCTGCCGGCGAAGACCAGCAGCACCAAGCGGTGGAACGCCCAGTCCAGGCCTCCGACGATGGCCATGATGACCAGGACGAAGACGATGACGACGATGGTGTAGTTGAGCAGCTCGCGACCGGTCGGCCGGACGACCTTGCGCAGCTCGGCGAGGATCTGCCGGATGAACAGGGACAAGCCGCGGAACATGCGGCTGACCGGGTTGCCGCGTGGCGCCGCGGTCTTGCGCGGCGCCCGGCTCCCGGACTTCGCCGTGCTCGACTCGGTCACTCGTCCACTTCCTCGTTCGGGCTGACAACCCCTTCGGGTCGCTGCGCAGGGCAAGAGGGACTCGAACCCCCAACCGCCGGTTTTGGAGACCGGTGCTCTACCAATTGAGCTATTGCCCTTCGGCTCCCGGACCGTGGCCCGGTCGGTGCGTCCCGCCGCCTGGCCGCGCGTGGGGCGTGGGCACGGCTGAGCATGGGGGCACTGCCACCAAGGGGACAGCATACGGGAACCGCCCGGACCCCGCGAACCGCGCCGGCGTCCGCGCAGCGCCGGCGGGTCCGCGTCAAGCCGGGTGCCGACGTGAGCCACACCGCGTTGCGCCGGTGTTCACCCCCGCACACCGAGGTGGCAGAGTGGAGCCATGAGCAACGACGCTCCCGACCGAGAGATCATCGGTGACGACCTGGAGGTGTGGTCGGTCGACGACGAGGACCAACTCCAACCGGAGGACACCCTCATCGACCGCGGGGTGGACGACGTGCTCGACGAGGGCTACTCCCCGCCGGAGCGGCCCTCCGGCCCCACCGCGCGCGGCCTGACGGCCGCCGACCAGCAGCGCCACGAGACGATCGACGAGCGCATCCTGCAGGAGGAGCCCGACCCCATCTCGGCCTACGGCGCGCCCGAGGACGAGAGCGGCGAGCAGGCCCGCCGCGAGCGCATCGGCGGCGACGACCCGGACAGCATCGACCCCGCCGACGACTTCGTCGGGCAGGCGGGCCGGCGACGCAGCGGACGGCTGGTCGCCGACGCCCGGGACTACGACGACCGCTTCGCCGACGACGTCGGCATCGACGGTGGCGCCGCCTCGGCGGAGGAGGCCGCGATGCACATCTTCGACCCCGACGACGACGAGGAATACGAGGACTGAGCCCCGCGGCCCCCCCTGATCCCGGCGGCGCTCGGGCGGCGTCGGACCCGCCCGGTGGGCGCCCGCTGGTCACCCTGCCCAAGGCCCACCTGCACCTGCACTTCACCGGGTCGATGCGCATCGGCACGCTGACCGACCTGGCCCGCGACAAGGGCGTCCGGCTGCCCGACGCGCTGACCGGGCACTGGCCGCCGCGGCTGCACGCGACCGACGAGCGGGGCTGGTTCCGCTTCCAGCGGCTCTACGACCTGGCCCGGGCCTGCGTGCGAGGCGAGGCCGACCTGCGCCGCATCGTCCTGGAGGCGGCCCAGGACGACGCCGCCGAGGGCTCGCGCTGGCTCGAACTGCAGGTCGAGCCCAGCTCGTATGCCGCGCACGTCGGCGGACTGACCCCGGCCCTGGAGATCATCCTGGACGCCGCCCGCGAGGCGACCCGGGCCACCGGCACCGGCGTCGGCATCGTCGTGGCGGCCTCCCGGATCCGGCATCCGCTGGACGCCCGCACCCTGGCCCGGCTCGCCGCCCGGCACGCGGGGGACCAGCCGGGCACGGTCGTCGGGTTCGGCCTGTCCAACGACGAGCGCCGTGGGGTCACCGCCGACTTCGCCCCGGCCTTCCGGATCGCCGCCCGAGCGGGGCTGGCGCTCGTGCCGCACGGCGGCGAACTGCTCGGACCGGCCGCCGTCCAGGAGACCCTCGGCGCGCTGCGTCCGGATCGGATCGGGCACGGCGTGCGCGCCGTCGAGGACCCTCGGGTGCTCGACGAGGTCGCCGCCGCCGGGGTGACCCTCGAGGTCTGCCCGGGCTCGAACATCGCCCTGGGCGTCTATCCGGGACCCGCCGAGGTGCCGGTGCGCGAGTTGGTCGCGCGCGGCATACCGGTGGCGCTCGGCGCCGACGACCCGCTGCTGTTCGGCACCCGCCTGGTGGACCAGTACCAGCTCGCGCGGGAGTCGCTCGGCTGCTCGGACGGCGAGCTGGCCGAACTGGCTCGCGCCTCGATCCGGGCCAGCCGCGCACCCGAGTCGGTGCGCGCGGCGGCCTGCGCCGGAATCGACCGGTGGCTGGCAGGCACGTAGAGTGGATGCCCGTGTCTGCCCGAGCCCCCCGTTCCGCCCTCGTGCCGGTGGCCGTCGTCCTGGTCGGCGGCCTCGCTCTGGGCACCCTCGGCGAGCGGGCCAACCGCGACGAGCCGACCGCGGGCGCGCACCCGGCGACTCCGACCGCGACCGCCCCGCCGAGCCCGTCGACCACCGCCCTGGAGCCCACCGCGCCCAGCACCGAGGGGGCGCCGGCCACCACCGAGCCGACCGACATCCCGACCGAGGTGCCACCCACCACGGTCGTGCCGACCACCCAGTCGGCCCCGCCCCCGGAGCCGCCGCCGCCCCCCAACCTGGCCCAGCTGCCGACCGAGTTCCTCACCGTCGAGAAGAGCATCAGCGACCCCGACCTCGGTCACCAGATCACCGTGACCAAGATGGCCCGCGCGATGTCCTGGCCGCCGAGTTCGGGCGGGCAGGAGCAGGCCTTCGAGTTGGTCGGGCTCGAGCTGCGCTGGACCCCGACGCCCCGCTACACGGCGGCGCTGCGGACCATCGACTTCACCATCGCGACGACCTCGCAGTTCCCCAACCGGCCGGACAAGGTCCTCGACCCCAGCCTGTATGCCGCGGGCTGGCTGGGCCTGCCCGACCAACTCACCGCGGCGCAACTGCCGCCGGGACAGACCTCGATCACCGGCTGGCTGATCTTCAAGGTCGATCCGAAGAATGCGTCGACCCTGCGGCTGGACTACACCCGGCCACCGACCCGGGTCACCGACACCGGGCAGACGCTGCCCCGCAGGGTCTTCTCCGTCGACCTGGTCACGCCTCCCCCGGCCCCCCCGGCCGCACCGGCCGCACCGGCTGCACCGACCCCGCCGGCCGGGCCGGCACCTGCGGCCACCTCGCCGGGTCCGTGACCTGGTCGGTCGGCCCGGAGCCGGTCGGCCCGGAGTCGGCCGGCTGCGGCGTCGCGGGGCTCAGAGGGTCAGGCCGACGAGGACCGGCTCGTTGACCAGGCGCACGCCGAAGGCGGCCTCGACCCCGTCGCGCACCTGCCGGGCCAGCGCGACGATGTCGACCGCGCTGGCCCCGCCGCGGTTGGTCACCGCCAGGGTGTGCTTGGTCGACAGGGCGGCGAGCCCGGGCAGGCCGAAGCCCTTGCCGAAGCCGGCCCGCTCGATGAGCCACGCGGCGCTGGTCTTGACGCCGTCCGCGGTGTCCCAGCGCGGCATCCGGTCGGCGTCGCTGACCCCGGCCGCGGCGACCCGGGCCTGCACCGCGTCGGCCCCGTCGCCGGGCAGCACCGGGTTGGTGAAGAACGAGCCGCAGCTCCACGTGTCGTGGTCGTCGGGGTCCAGCACCATGCCGCGGCGGCGGCGCTGGGCCAGCACCGCCTCGCGCGCCTCGGCCAGCGGCACCCGCGCGCCGAGCGGCACGTCGAGTTGCGCGGCGAGGTCGGCGTAGCGGACCGGGGCCGACAGGTCGCCCAGCGGCAGTTGGAACACGACGTCGAGCACGACCAGCCGGCCGGCCGCCTGCTTGATCACCGAGTCGCGATAGGCGAAACCGCACTCGGCGGCGCTCAGCGTGCGCACCGCCTCGGCGCGCCGGTCCCACACCCGCACCTGGGCGACGGTGTCGGCGACCTCCTGGCCGTAGGCGCCGACGTTCTGCACGGGGGTGGACCCGGCGCAGCCGGGGATGCCGGAGAGCGCCTCCAGACCCGACCAGCCCTGGCCGATGGCGTGCTCGACGACCTCGTCCCACGGCTGCCCGGCGGCGACCCGGACCATCGCGCCCCCGCAGGCGTCGGACGACAGCACCCGGATGCCGCGGGAGGCCACCCGCACGACCGTGCCGGGGAAGCCGGTGTCGGCGATGACGAGGTTGGAGCCGCCGGAGACGACCAGCAGGGGTTCGTCGGCGGCGTCGACCTCGCGGATCGCGTCGACCACCTCGTCGCCGGTCGTCACGGTGACCAGCCGGGCCGCGGGGCCACCGACCCGCAGGGTCGTCAGCGGCGCCAGCGGCACCTGGAACGCCTCGTGCACCAGCCGGCCCTCAGGCGTCGAGCCGGACGACCGCGAGGCAGCGGCCCAGGACCTTCTGGCCGGCGCTGGTCGCAGTGAGCTCGACGGTGGTCTCGCCGGCCGCCGGATCGAGCTTGGTCACCCGGCCGGCGACCTGCACGTCGGCGCCGTCGGCGTAGGGGACCACGACCATCCCGGGGAACTTGGTCGAGTAGCGCACCACGCGGCCGGCGTCACCGGCCCAGTCGACGACGACCTGGACCGCCGCTCCCATCGTCAGCATGCCGTGCGCGATGACGTCGGGCAGCCCGACGCCGCGGGCGAAGCGCTCGTCCCAGTGGATCGGGTTGCGGTCCAGCGAGGCCCCGGCGTATTGGACCAGCCGGGCCCGGTCCAGGTGGATCGTGCGGGCGGGCAACTCATCGCCGACCGCGACCGCATCGAGCCGGGGCGTCACTGGTCACCCCGGATGACGATGCCCGCGGCGGTCGTGCAGACCGGCTCGCCGTCCACGGTCAACTCGACGCTGGTGGCGACCATGGTGTGGCCGGCCACGGTGCGCACCGAGTCGACCCGCAGCCGCCCGACGACCTCGTCGCCGGCCACGAGCGGACGGTGGTGGGTGAAGGACTGCTCGGTGTGCACCAGCCGGCTGAAGTCGAGGCCGGCCTCGGGGTCGAAGTAGAAGTCGGCGTCGCGGGCCTGGGACAGCAGCACCGCGAAGGTCGGGGGCGCGACGACGTCCCGGTAGCCCCGGGCCCGGGCCACCGCGGGGTCGGTGTGCACCGGGTCGGCCGCGCCGACGGCCTCGGCGAACTCCTTGATCTTGGCGGCGCTGACCACGTAGGGGGGGCCGGGCGGATACTCCCGCCCGACGAACTGCGCGTTGACCGGCATACCGGGCAGCCTAGGGCCCGGGACGGCAACGAATCGGTAACGGCGCTGCGCGAGCGGTGTGCCGGAGGATGTTACTGGAGTGATTGGTGGTTCTGTTGTGACTTGTGTTGCGACGAACCTGGCGGCGGGTAGCGCGTGGATTCACGGTGGGGTCCGGTGAGGCGGTCACCCAGGTGGTCGTCGTCGACCCGGCCGAGCCCGGCCGCCCGCTGACCCACACAGCCCGCCGGCGCGCCGCGCCCTCGGTGCGCCGCCGCCGGCGCCGCGCCGCCTGACCCGCTCGCGTC
>CAZYHR010000109.1:0-4320 GCA_964647395.1 uncultured Intrasporangiaceae bacterium
TGAACCTCGCGAACGCGCCCCGGGTCTCGGACAGGAAGACCGCGCAGACGATGCCGATCGGGATCGTCATGCCCAACGAGAGCGACATCATGACCAGCGTGCCGACGGCGGCGTGCCGGATGCCGCCCACGTCCAGCGGGGTCTGCGAGTCGGCCAGCGCCAGGTCGTCGGTGTAGAAGTTGCCGAAGCCCAGCACCTGCCGGCCCCGCCAGAGGGCGAACACCACGACGACCAGCAGCCCGAGCAGCAGGATGATCCCCAGCGTGTAGGTCAGCGCCGCCATCACCCGGTCCTTGACCAACTGCCGGTCGCCGTCCATGCCGACCAGGGCGGCATACAGCCCGAGGAAGACGACGTAGCCGATGACGAGCATGGCCAGGGCCGCGTTCCACGGGGCCAGCACCGCGGTGAGGAAGGTGGTCAGCGCCAGGGAACCGACGAGCGCCCCGGCCAGCGGGAGGGCGTCGTCCGCGCGGACCCGGTTCGTGGTCCGGCGCACCTGCTCGACCTCGACCGGCGCGCCCACGGCGGGCGGCACCACGGGTGGCTCGCCGGCCTGCGCGGGTGGCTGCGCCGCGCGGTCGGGCGTCGAGCGGCTGCCGGACAGCAGTGTCGTCATGCGTCGCTCACCGCCCCCGACCGGCTGCGGGCGATGGCCGCGGACGCCGTGAAGTTGATGACCAGGGTCAGCAGGAACAGGGTCAGCCCGGCCGCCATCAGCGCGGACGTCGCGAACGGCGTCGCCTCACCGAACCGCAGCGCGATGAGCGAGGAGATCGAGCCGGTGCCGGCCTCGAGGATCCGCACCTTGACGACGAAGGCCAGCGAGATCGTCATGACGACCGCGATGGTCTCCCCCAGCGCCCGGCCCAGGCCGAGCATGACCCCGCCGATCATGCCGCCGACCCCGAAGGGCAGCACGACGGAGCGGATCATGCCCCACCGCGTACGCGCCCTCCCGCTCGTTGAGGGGGGCCTGCGAGAAGCTCTCCCGCATGACCGAGCAGGCGATCGGGGCGACCATCATGGCGACGACGACGCCGGCGACGAAGGTCGACGAGGTGAACAGTGACGCCCGCACCAGCGGGCTGTTCGGGTCGATCGGCTCGCCGTCGAGCTGGACCTGGAAGATCGGCAGCCAGCCGAAGTAGGTCGCCAACCAGCGCGGCAGCCCCTCGCCGGTCTGGCCCACCACCAGCAGGTCCGGCTGCAACATGTACGAGCCCCAGAGCCCGTAGACCACGCTCGGCACGGCAGCCATCAAGTCGACGAGGTTGACCAGGGTGCGCTTGAGCCGCTGCGGCGCGTACTCGCTGATGAACAGCGCCATTCCCAGGGCCAGGGGCAGCGCGATGAGGATCGCGGTCAGGCCGATCAGGACGGTGCCCAGCAGCACCGACGCGATGCCGAACTCGCCGCCGTCCGGGTTCCAGGCGGCGGTCGTGAAGAACGCCCAGCCGCGGGTGCCGAGCGAGTCGAAGGCCTGCAGGAACAGGAACGCCCCGATGACCACCATGATCGCCAGGGTCAGCAGCCCACCGGAGCGCAGCAACGCCGAGAAGGCCTGGTCTCCAGGGGTCTTGCGGTGCGCGAGGGAACGCTTCGGCTCGTCCTGCAGGACATCACGAGCGTCGACGACCTGGGTCTGCTGGGTCCTCACCGGGTCACCCCGCTGCGTTTGCTGGCTCCTGTCGGCACGGCGCGATCATGCCTGGGCATCTGCGGCGGTCTCGTCACGACCGAGTGAACGGCAGACGACGCGCGACCGGGGAACTGCCGATTCACGGTGGCCCGCCCGAGGTCGTGGCGACCGGGTCGATCGGCGCCAGGGTCATCGCCGTGAGCACCCAGGACGTCATCCCGGTGGCGGCGGACTGCTGGACCGACACGACGATGTCGACCAACTCCGCCTTGCCCGCACCCACCACCGGGGTGGTCGCCGTCGGACCGGTGATGGTGCCCGCCTCACGGACCAGCACGGCCCGGAACAGGAAGCGGTGCTGCTGCTGGCCGTCGGCGCGCATCTCGAGCAGTCGCACGAAGCCGCCGACCTGTCGGCGCCCCTCGTCGTGGTTGCGCTGGATCTCCTGGATCCACGCGACACAGGGACTGCAGTCGAGGGTCGACATGGTGCGCAGCGGGTCGGCGTCGTTGGTGGCGTAGCCGTAGTTCAGCGCGTCGAAGAACCGCACCACCGCGTCCACGGCGTCGTCGCGCTGCACCGCGGTCGCGGTGACCGGCGCAGGCCTGGTCGACGGCACGACGTAGGGGGTCAGCGTCGGCGCGGCGGTCGGCGCCGGGGCCGCCCCGGCGCCGCGCGCGCAGCCGGCCAGCAGCCCCGCCGCCAGGGCGACCGAGGTCACCGCCGAGGTCCCTCGCAGCCGACCGCCCCCGCGCACCCTGACCTCCTGCGTCGCGCCCCGCACCGGTCGGTCGACCGGCGATCCACCGGTGACGCTAGGCGCACTGTCGCGACGCGGCATACCGAATCGGCTTCAGCGCCAACCTGTTCGGTCGTCCTTCGTCGCCGCGTCCCTCCCCGTTCACCCCCCGCGGACAGAGTGGGCCCGACATGGCCCACCACCCGCCCAGCCGCATCGGCTCCGCCCTCGGCGCCCTGACGATCGCCGGCCTCCTCGTGGGACTGGCCACCACCAGGGCCTCGACACCGCGGGTCGAGTTCGTCGTGGACGCGGTCGCCGTGACCCAGGGATCCCCGGCCGTCACGGCCCCGACGATCGCCCCGGCACCTCGGGGCGCGGGGGTGGCGGCGACCCCGGATCCGCGCTGGGTCGCCCGGACGAGCGCGCTCACCGGGGTGCCCCCGCGGGCCATGCAGGCGTATGCCGCCGCGCAGTTGCGCAGCGCTGCCGAGGCGCCCGGCTGCCGGCTGAGCTGGCCGACCCTGGCCGGGATCGGCTACGTGGAGAGCCACCACGGCTCGTGGGGCGGGGCCACCCTCGGCGCGGACGGGGTGGCGCGCCCGCCCATCGTCGGGGTGGCGCTCGACGGGTCGGGGCCGGTCGCGACCATCGGGGACACCGACGCCGGCGCGCTGGACGGCGACCCCCGGTGGGACCGGGCGGTCGGCCCGATGCAGTTCCTGCCGTCGTCGTGGGCGCGCCTGGCCGTGGACGCCGACGCCGACGGGCGCGCCGACCCGCAGGACATCGACGACGCGGCGCTGGCCGCCGCCCGTCACCTGTGTGCCAACGGAGGCGACCTGACCACCGATGAGGGCTGGCGGCAGGCGGTGCTGGACTACAACCCCAGCGCGGCCTACCTGTCCGCCGTCTCGTCGGCCGCCTCGGCCTATGCCCGGCGGAGTCAGCAGTGACCCTGTTGGGGGGCCGTTACCTGTGCCAGCACCTGCTGGCCGAGGGCGGCACCTCGTCGGTCTTCCACGGCCACGACCGCCGGCTCGGCCGGCCGGTCGCGATCAAGGTCGGCTCGATCTCAGCCCGGGGCGCCGAGCAGGAGTTCCGCCGGCAGGTCGGGGCGGCCGCGCGGCTCACCCACCCGCGCATCGCCGCGGTGCACGACCTCGGGGGCGGGGAGGGCACCGGTGAGCCGCCCTGGGCCGTGCTCGAACTCGTGCCGGGACCCAGTCTGCAGGACGTCATCGCCGGCGGCGGCGCCCCGCCGGGCGGGGTGGCGCTGGTGGTCGACGAGGTCCTCGACGCCCTCGAGCACGCGCACGCCCACGACATCCTGCACGGCGACCTGTGTCCCGGCAACGTGCTGCTGGGCGCCGACGGCTCGGTCAAGCTCATCGACTTCGCGCTCGGCGCCCGCCGGTTGCCGGTCCGCCCCGGCCACGTGGTCGGCACCCCCGGCTACGTCCCGCCCGAGCGCGGGCTCGGCCACGCCGAGACCCAGCGATCGGACCTGTATGCCGCCGGCTGCCTGCTCTACGCCCTGGTGACCGGCGCGCCGCCGTTCCCCGGGGACGACCCGGCCCGGGCGATCGCCGACCAGGCGCGGACGGTGGCGCCGCCGCTGGCCCTGGCCCGGCCGGACGTCCCGCCGGCCTGGGATGCCTTTCTGCAACAGGCGTTGGCCAGGGACCCCGCCGACCGGTTCGTCAGTGCGGCGCGGATGCGGGCCGAGCTGGCCCGCTTGCCCGACCTGCCGACCGGGGCTGCGCCGCCGCAGGGGCCGGCTCGACCCCGCACTCGGGTGCTGCCCCTGGGCGAGGCCCGCGGGCCGCGGGCGGCCACCCGGCGCCGCGCGGCCACCGAGACGGATCGCCGGTCCGGCTCCTGGGCGGTGGCGCTGCTGGCCCACGCAGTGCCCACTGTCCTCGTGGCCGTGGCCCTC
>CAZYHR010000109.1:4330-5269 GCA_964647395.1 uncultured Intrasporangiaceae bacterium
GCGGACTGGCCATCGTCGAACGGCGCGGGCAGCCGGCCGCCGCCGCGGCCGGGACCGGGGACCGGTCGTCCTGGACGGTGCCGCTGCTGCAGGGGCGCACGGTGCCGGACGCCGCTGCGCAACTGCGGGCCACCGGCCTGGCGGCCGGCCCGACGCGCGCTCAGCCCGATCCGAGCGCTCCCCCGGGCGTCGTGGTCGGGACCGAGCCCGAGGTCGGGGCGGACGTCGGCCCGGGGGGCCGGGTCACCCTGCTGGTCTCGTCCGGCCCGGCCGGCACGACGATCCCGCCGGTGGTCGGCCAGGATCTGCGTCGGGCCCGGGAGCTGCTGTCCGCCGGTGGCCTGCAGCTCGGCGAGCTCACCCGACGGCCCTCGCCCGCCCCGCTCGACACGGTGCTCTCGGTCCGCCCGGCGGCCGGCAGCCCGGTCGCCACCGGTCAGCGCGTGGATCTCGAGTTAGCCTCGGGGGCAACGGCATTGCCCGACGTGGTGGGCCTGTCGGCGGCCGACGCGGTAGCGTCGTTACAACGGGCCGGGCTGGGCGCCACGACCCGCACCACGACCGGACGCCCCGACCTGCCCGGCGGCACGGTGACTCAGGCCGGGGCGCCCGCGGGCAGCCTGCTGCTGGTCGGCTCGACCGTGGTCCTCGTGGTCACCGAACCCCGCACCCCTGCCCCGGCGTCCTCGACACCGCCGGTCGGACCGAGCCCCACCACCTGGTCCGGCAGCCCACCGTCCGGGTAGCCCGGTCCGGGCGGGCGCCGGGTCGAGGCGGATCAGCCGAAGCGTCCGTGCACGTAATCGCCGGTGCGCGGATCGACCGGGGCCTCGAAGATCTGGGTGGTGGTGCCCTGCTCGACGATGATCCCGGGGGTCCCCTGCTCGGCCAGGAAGAAGGCCGTCCGGTCCGACACGCGGGCTGCCTGCTGCATGTTGT
>CAZYHR010000109.1:5279-10356 GCA_964647395.1 uncultured Intrasporangiaceae bacterium
GGTCGACGATCGAGAAGACGCTGGCGAGCTCGCGGGTGACGATGACGACGGTGATGTGCTCGATGAGTTCACAGATCGTCTGCTCGATCCGGCCCGTCGAGGTCGGGTCGAGTGCGGAGCACGGCTCGTCCATGAGCAGCACCTTGGGTCGCACGGCCAGCGATCGGGCGATGCACAGCCGCTGCTGCTGGCCCCCGGACAGGGCGCCACCGGGCTGACGCAGCCGGTCCTTGACCTCGTTCCACAGCCCGCTCATGACCAGGCACTCCTCGACGAGCGCGTCCTTGTCGCCGCGTTTGGCCTTGAGCCCGGTCAGGGTGAGCCCGGCCACCACGTTGTCGTAGATGCTCATGGCCGGGAACGGGTTGGGCTTCTGGAAGACCATGCCGATGTGTCGTCGCGCGTCGGTGATGCGCTTGCGCTCGGAGTAGATGTCGTCGCCGTCGAGCAGCACCTCGCCGGCCATCGACGCGCTGGGGACCATCTCGTGCATCCGGTTGAGGATGCGCAGGAACGTCGACTTCCCGCAGCCGGACGGGCCGATGAGGGCGGTGACCTGGTGCGGAGGCATGACCAGGTTGACCCGGTCGAGCACCTTGCGGTCGCCGAACCAGGCGGACACCTCACGGGCGTCGATCTCCCCGGCCAGCGCGGGTTCGCCGTCCGGGGCCGGTGGGCTGGGCACCGGTGGCAGGACGCTGGTCTCGGCACTCACCGGGTTTCCTCTTTCGTCGTCTCGGTCATCGGCGTCACAGCAGGTTGGGCAGCAGCCGGGAGACCGTCGCGGCGGCCCCGATCCCGACGGTGAACAGCAGCGGCACCCCGACCAGCCAGGTCTGCCGGCGGCCCCAGGCGCGCCAGGACCAGGCGAAGGCGATGACGACCACCGCCAGGCCCTGCAGCCAGAGCAGCAGCGGGAACCAGGCGCCCGAGTCGGCCGCCATCGGGCCGGCCCGCAGCTCAGGGGGCACCGCCAGCACCCCACTGCTGGGCTGCACCTCGGACACCAGGTTCGCGTCGAGGTAGACCGGCTCCTCGGGGGTGAACGCCGGCCCCTGGGCGGTGACCAGGACCAGCCGCCCGCTGCCCGACTCGCGCGGGGTGATCGGATCGCCGGGGCGGCGCAGCCCGATGACGACGTACTCGTGCTGCCCCTGACCGGTGGTCACGTGGATGCGGTCACCGGCGGCCAGGTCGGTCAACCGGGCGAACGGTGCGCCGTAGGACCACCGCTTGCCCAGGATCGTCGTCGTGCCGGCCTGTCCCGGGAAGGTCGACATCCGGTCGTGACCCGGCCCGGACTGCAGGTCCGCACCGGTCGTCCCCTCGACGACGACGACGTCCTGCAGCCCGATCGCCGGGATGCTCAGCAGCGCGATCGGAGTTCCCCCCGGATACAGCAGCACCCGGGAGTTCGTCGCGGCCGCGGCAGCGTCCGGCTCCGACGGCTCGGACTGCTCCGGCTGCTCCGACCCGGCGTGCTGGGGCACCCGCTCCATCGGGTCGGGCTCAGGGGGCGTGTCGATGTAGTAGGGCGCGACCGGGGCGACCGAGTTGGCCAGGTCCAGCCGCAACTGGTTGAAGCCGATCTGCTGGGCGCGGCTGTAGGCCAGGTGGCTGATCAGCCCGAGATGCACGCACAGTCCGAGCAGGACCGAGGAGAGGATGCCGAGCGCGACGCCGGCGCTGTAACGCGCGCTGCGGGTCGGGTCCAGGCGACCTGCTGGGCCGGGTGGCTCGCGCCTGGCTCGCCCGCGCCCGGCCGGCGTCCGCCCGGTCTGCGCCGACGGCGCGGCGGCGCGCTCCGGCGCGGTCACCGTCATCGGGACGACTCGCTCCGGCGCCGCCGCAGGGCCGCCGCACCGGCGACGGCCAGCGCGCCGAGCACAGCGGCGAGCCAGGGCAGCGCGCCGTCCGTGCCGGGCGAGGATGCCGGCGCGGCGGCGGCCACCGGGGTCGCCGTCGGCAGCGCCTGGCCGGGCGTGATCGTCGGGACCCAGGTCTGCACCGGGGTCGACCCCTCCGGGCCGGCGGAGGGTTGCGGGCCGGCGCCGGCCCCGGGCTGCCCCTCACCCGGCGCCGGGTCACCCGCTCCGCCCGAGCCACCCGCGCCGGTCGGGGCGGCGGACGTCGAGGTCGGCTGGGACCGATCGGGGTTGGCGACATCGGTGTGCGGTGGCACCGGCGTGGGCGACCCGGCCAGCATCGCCTCCTTGCCGAGTCGGGTCGCATACGGAGCGGGGATCGCGTAGTGGGTCGGTGAGTCGAACACCACCCGCCCCTTCCACTCGGCGAAGACCCGCTGACCGAGGTTGTCCTGGCAGCGGGTGACCAGGTCGTAGTTGCCGGCGACGATGCGCAGACCGCGCAGCTGGGCCAGGCTCTGCCAGTTCATGGCGGCCGGGAACGCCACCAGCGGCCCGGGCAGGCTCGCCGCCGTCGGCGAGTAGAGATTGCCCCACTCCGGCCACTTGTCCGCCTCGGCCTGGTCGGCGGGCCGGGCGGCGGTGACCTTGTCGATCTTGGTCACGTGCCGGGTCGTGCCGGTCGGACACGCCGCCGGTGTGAAGATCGCGATGTTGTGGGCCGGAACCCCTTGGGTCGGGTCCAGGTCCGCAGCCCAGGCGCCTTGATTGACGATGTGTTTCAGGTCGCCGGAGTTCGCTGCCGCGGCTGAGGGTATGCCGCCCGCGGTCGGTCCCAACAGCAACGCACCGGCGACGGTGAGCCACCAGGCGCGCCTCGTGGTCCGCATCAGCCACTCCCCTTCCGTCCGCGACCCGCGTCGCTGCCCGACCTGTCCGACCGGCGACCTGTCCGACCGGCGACCTGTCCGACCTGGCCCTGGTCGCTGCGACCCCTGCACATCGACACTGTGGGCGGCCCGGCGGACGCCGCGTGGGCGGGCCCGTGAACGCGCGACGAACAGCCCGGCCACACCGGGTTGCCTGACGCTCGTGGTCCGGCCGCCTCCGGCGGTAGCATGAGAGGACTTCTCTGGAGGGAAGTACGGTCCGGCCATGGCGACGCCATGGCCGGCTGTCTTTGGGCTCGGACCGCTGCCGATCCTCGGACCCGTCCTCACCCCCCCGGGCGAGGTCCCCGCGCCCGACCGCGGTGCGGCGTCGACCACGGACCGTGCGCCGCGGTCAGGTGCGACCCGGCCGCCACCTGGCCACCGGGTCACCGGGCGCGGAAGATCGCCAGGTCGGGCAGCACCTCGGCCTGGGTCGCCAGGCGCAGGAACTGGCGCAGCGCCAACTCGCACTCGACCCGCCGTTGGTAGCCGCGCGGGGACACCGCGGCGGCCTCCCCGTCGTGCACCAGGGACCACGACCACCGGCTCACCGGGCCGGAGCAGACCCAGTCGCAACGGGTGGTCGCCCGGTCCAGCCAGGCCAGCACCACGGCCAGGTGGTCCTGGGCCGACCCGAGGTCGGGGTGCCCGGTGGCCGACCGCCCCAGGCACCGGTGGTTGGCCGCCAGCAGGCGCCACCGCACGGTGAGCGGCCCGGCCTCGAGGCCGCGCCGCGAGGTCGACGCGAGCTCGGTGAAGAACTGGATCCGGGCCCCGTTGCCGGCGCGCCCGGGACGGGGCCACGGCGACTGCTCGGCATGGACGGGTAGGACGACGGCGGCGCTCATGACCGTTCTCTTTCCACGAGCGGGACCGGCACGGTCAGGTCGGCGGAGGCGAGCGCTTCCAGGAAGCGGGTCGCGCTGCGGATCGACTCGCGCTTGCGGCTGTAGAGCCGCGCCGAGGTCACCACCACCCCGTCGGTGAGCTGGCCGCGCCAGTGCCACCGGCCGGTCTCGTCCGGCAGGTGGGAGACGACCAACTCGGCCCGGCCCGACCGGACCCGCTCGAAGTGCTCCAGGACGTCCTGCGCCAGCCCGCGCCCGACGCCACGGCCGAGCTCGCGGTTGTTGGCGCCCAGCAGCCGCCAGGAGATCCCCGAGTCGGGGGCCGAGTCCGCCGCCAGCCCGATCCGACGCGACCAACTGGTGAGGGCGGGAGCCCTCAGCATGAGCACCCGCACCGGCACAGCCGTCCCCTTCTCTCAGGCGCAGCCCCCTGGCTGCACCTCCAACTTGGTGGGCGCGGGCGGACGGCTGCTGAGCCGGTCCTGAAGAACGCACAGCGACTCGGTGAACGCCCGGTCCGATTCGGTGGACAGGGGAACTTCCGACCGATCGGTCGGGTCCGCGCCCGAGGGGGGACCACCCACCTTCGGCGCCGGGCGGCATACCCTCCCGAGGTCAGGCCGGCAGCGGCGCGCCGTCCCGGATCGCCCGGTTGACCGCGGACACGACCGCGCGCAGGGAGGCCGTGACGATCGAGGAGTCGACGCCGACCCCCCACAGCACCCGGTCACCGACCGCGCACTCGACGTATGCCGCGGCCCGGGCGTCACCGCCCGCGGACAGGGCGTGCTCGGCGTAGTCGAGCACCCGCACGTCGATGCCGAGTTGGGCCAGCACCGCGCAGAAGGCCGCGATCGGGCCGTTGCCGTGACCCTCGAACTCGCTGATCTCGGAGTCGGATTCGCTACGGTCACGCAGCCCGACCCGCAGCGCCGTGTCGCCGCCCTCAGCGGCCTCGATGCGCGCCATGGCGAGCCGGAACCGGCCCCACGGGTGCTCGGGGGTGGGCAGGTACTCGTGGGCGAACATCTCCCACATCTGCGCCGGCGTCACCTCACCGCCGTCCTGGTCGACGTCCTGCTGGACCACCGCGGAGAACTCGATCTGCAGCCGGCGGGGCAGGTCCAGCCCGCGCTCGGTCTTCATGATGTAGGCCACCCCCCCCTTGCCGGACTGGCTGTTGACCCGGACCACCGCCTCGTAGGAACGGCCCAGGTCGTGCGGGTCGACCGGCAGATAGGGCACCGCCCAGGGGATGCCGTCCAACCCGACCGCGGCGGCAGCCGCATCGCGTTCCATCCACTCGAAGCCCTTCTTGATGGCGTCCTGGTGGGAGCCGGAGAAGGCGGTGAAGACCAGGTCGCCGCCGTAGGGGTGGCGCTCGTGGACCGGCAGTTGGGTGCAGTATTCGGCCGTCCGCCGGATCTCGTCG
>CAZYHR010000110.1:0-4406 GCA_964647395.1 uncultured Intrasporangiaceae bacterium
TGCCCGGTCGGGGTCGCCACCCAGAACCCCGAGCTGCGGGCCCGGTTCACCGGCCGCCCGGAGTTCGTCGAGACGTTCTTCGAATACATCGCCGAGGAGGTCCGCGAGCTGCTCGCCCAGCTCGGCTTCCGCACCCTGCAGGAGGCCGTCGGCCAGGTCGCCTCGCTGGTCACCGACCGGGCGGTCGAGCACTGGAAGACCACCGGCCTGGACCTGTCGCCCATCCTGGCCCAGGTGCAGGACCCGACCGGCGGCACGGCATACCGCAGCACCACCCAGGACCACGGCCTGGAGAAGGCCCTGGACCACCAGCTCATCGCCATGGCCCGCCCGGCCATCGACCACGGTGAGCCGGTCCGCGGCGAGCTCGAGGTCCGCAACGTCAACCGCACCGTGGGCACGCTGCTCGGTCATCACGTGACCCGCAGCCACCCGCACGGCCTGCCCGACGGCACCATCGAGTTCGCCCTGACCGGCTCGGGCGGCCAGTCCTTCGGGGCGTTCCTGCCGGCCGGGGTGACCCTGACCCTGTTCGGCGACACCAACGACTACGTGGCCAAGGGCCTGTCCGGCGGCCGGATCGTCGTGCGACCCGACCGGGGCGCGCCGCTGGCCGCCGAGGACAACGTCATCGCCGGCAACGTCGCCGCCTACGGAGCCACCGGGGGCGAGCTGTTCCTGCGCGGCCGCGCCGGGGAGCGCTTCTGCGTGCGCAACTCCGGGGTCGTCGCTGTCGTCGAGGGTGTCGGCGACCACGGCTGCGAGTACATGACCGGAGGCACCGTGCTGGTCCTCGGCCCGACCGGGCGCAACTTCGCGGCCGGCATGTCCGGTGGCGTCGCCTATGTCCTGGAGCTGCGCCCCGAACTGGTCAACCGCGAGCTGGTCGATCTCATGCCGCTGCGCAAGCAGGACATCGACGTCGTCCGCGGCCTGGTCGAGCGCCACCGGGAGCGCACCGACTCGGCCGTCGCGGCCCGGCTGCTGGAGCGGTGGGGGGTCTCGCTGGACCGCTTCACCACCGTCCTGCCGCGCGACTACCAACTCGTCCTTGACGTCCGGGCCCAGGCCGCCAAGGAGGGCCTGGACCCGGACGGCACCGAGGTGTGGAACCGGATCATGGAGGCATCCCGTGGCTGACCCGCAAGGCTTTCTCAAGTTCCGGGAGCGCGAACTGCCGGCCCGGCGTCCGGTGCCGGTCCGGATCATGGACTGGCGTGAGGTCTACGAGGACCAGGACCTGGATCAGCTGCGCCGCCAGGCCGGGCGCTGCATGGACTGCGGTATCCCGTTCTGCCACACCGGCTGCCCGCTGGGCAACCTCATCCCGGAGTGGAACGACTACTCGTGGAAGGGAGCGTGGCACGAGGCCATCGAGCGGCTGCACGCGACGAACAACTTCCCGGAGTTCACCGGCCGGCTGTGCCCCGCCCCCTGCGAGACCGCCTGCGTGCTCGGTATCAACCAACCCGCCGTGACCATCAAGCAGGTCGAGGTGACGATCATCGAGCAGGCCTTCGCCCGCGGGGACGTCGCCCCGCAGATCCCGGAGCGGCTGTCCGGCAAGACCGTCGCCGTGGTCGGGTCCGGGCCCGCCGGCCTGGCGGCCGCGCAGCAACTGACCCGGGCCGGGCACACCGTGGCCGTCTTCGAGCGGGCCGATGCCCCGGGCGGCCTGCTGCGCTACGGCATACCGGAGTTCAAGATGGAGAAGTCCGTCCTGGACCGGCGGCTGGCCCAGATGCGCGCCGAGGGCACCCGCTTCCGCAACGGCGTGGACATCGGGGTGGACCTGACCGGTGAGCAACTGCTGGCGCGCTACGACGCCGTCGTGCTGGCCATCGGAGCCACCGTGCCGCGCGACCTGGCCGTCCCGGGGCGGGAGCTCGGCGGCATACATCAGGCCATGGACTACCTGCCCCAGGCCAACCGGGTCGCGCTGGGCAAGCCGGTGAGCGACCAGGTCGTGGCCACCGGCAAGGACGTCGTCGTCATCGGCGGCGGCGACACCGGCGCCGACTGCATCGGCACGGCACACCGTCAGGGTGCCCGGTCGGTCACCTCGCTGGAGATCATGCCGCTGCCCGGGCCGGACCGGCCGGCGGGGCAGCCCTGGCCGACCTATCCGACGATCTTCCGGGTCGCGTCCGCGCACGAGGAGGGCGGCGAGCGGCTGTATGCCATCTCGACCACCGAGTTCGTCGGCGACGAGAACGGCCAGGTCCGGGCGCTGCGGCTGGTCGAGGTGCGCCTGGCCGACGGGCGGTTCGAGCCGGTCGAGGGCAGCGAGCGGGAGATCCCGGCCCAGCTCGTCCTGTTGGCGCTGGGCTTCCTGGGCCCGCAGGCTCCGGGGGTGGTCGAGCAGCTGGGTGTCGAGCTCGACGCCCGCAGCAACATCGTGCGCGACCAGCAGTACATGAGCAGTGTCCCGGGAGTGTTCGTCGCCGGTGACGCCGGGCGTGGCCAATCGCTGATCGTCTGGGCGATCGCCGAGGGCCGGGCGGCCGCGCACGGGGTGGACGCCTGGCTCATGGGCACCCCGAGCCAGCTGCCGCGGCCGGTCAACCCGACCGACCGTCCACTGTCGGTCTGACGCCGGACCCGAGCGGGCCTAAGGTAGCGACATGCGCCGCGCCAAGATCGTGTGCACCCTCGGGCCGGCGTCGTCGTCGCCGGCGCGGATCCGGGAGTTGGTCGAGGCCGGCATGGACATCGCCCGGCTCAACCTCTCGCACGGCGAGCACTCCGCCCACGAGGCGGTCTACCGGGCGGTGCGGCAGGCCTCCGACGACACCGGCCGCGCCGTCGGTGTGCTGGTCGACCTGCAGGGACCGAAGATCCGCACCGGCCGGTTCCCGGACGGGCCGGTGACCCTCGGGGTCGGCGACCGGTTCACCATCACCACGCTGGACGTGCCCGGTGACCAGACCCGGGTCAGCACGACGTTCACCGGGATGACCGGCGACGTCGGGCCCGGGGACCTGCTGCTCATCGACGACGGCAAGGTGTCGCTCCGGGCCGTCGCGGTGACCGACACCGACATCGTCACCGAGGTCGTCGAGGGTGGGGTGATCTCCAACAACAAGGGCATCAACCTGCCGGGGGTGGCGGTGAGCGTGCCCGCCCTGTCCGAGAAGGACAAGGCCGACCTGCGGTGGGCCCTGCGCCTGCGTGCCGACATGGTGGCGCTGTCGTTCGTGCGCAGCGCCGCCGACATCGAGGACGTCCACGCGATCATGGACGACGTGGGCATCCGGCTGCCGGTCATCGCCAAGATCGAGAAGCCCCAGGCCGTCGACAACCTGCACGAGATCCTCGACGTCTTCGACGGGCTCATGGTCGCTCGCGGCGACCTGGGCGTGGAACTGCCGCTGGAGGACGTGCCCGGCGCCCAGAAGACCATCGTGTCCACGGCTCGCCTCATGGCCAAGCCGGTCATCGTCGCGACCCAGGTGCTGGAGTCGATGGTCGAGAACTCCCGGCCGACCCGGGCCGAGGCCTCCGACGCCGCCAACGCGGTGCTCGACGGGGCCGACGCCCTCATGCTCTCGGGGGAGACGAGCGTGGGAGCGTGGCCGGTCGACGCGGTGCGCACCATGGCCCGGATCATCGAGAACACCGAGGAGCACGGCCTGGAGCGCATCCAGCCGCTGGGCGGCAAGGCCCGCACGCTGGGCGGCGCGGTGACGCGCGCGGCATACGAGGTGGGTGACCTCATCAACGCGCGCTATCTGGTGACCTTCACCAGTTCGGGTGACTCGGCCAAGCGGCTGGCCCGGTTCCGCTCCCGGATCCCCATGCTCGCCTTCACGTCGAACCCGTCGACCCGCAGCCAGCTCGCCCTGGTGTGGGGGATCGAGACCTATCTCGGGCCGTCCGTGTCGCACACCGACGAGATGGCCAACCAGGTCGAGCAGAGCCTGCTGGCCGAGGGGCGCTGTGTCGAGGGCGATCTGGTCGTCATGGTGGCCGGCTCGCCGCCGGGCATGCCCGGCTCGACGAACATGATGCGGGTGCTGCGCATCGGGCACAGCGAGGACGTCAACCCCGAGATCGTGTGACCGGGTCGCGAACGGACCGGTTGCGCAGGGTGTGGTGCGCGCGGCGGGTGCGGTGCGCGGCGGCGTGTCCGATGCGCGGCGGCGGGTGCGATGCGCGGCGGCTGCGGTGGTGCCGAGGGGGGGACTCGAACCCCCACGCCTTGCGGCAGAGCATTTTGAGTGCCCCGTGTCTGCCATTCCACCACCCCGGCGAGGTGCCCTAGCAGCATAGGTCCTCGGCGCCCGCGGCAGCGCACCCGGGGCGCTGGAGTGGTGGTGGCGGGGCCCCTCCGCCGCGCCCCCAGTGAAAACGGTTGCCTGGAACGTTCGCCGGGTCGCTGGCCCCAGTGAAAACGGTTGCCTGGA
>CAZYHR010000110.1:4506-10323 GCA_964647395.1 uncultured Intrasporangiaceae bacterium
ACGTTCGCCGGGTCGCTGGCCCCAGTGAAAGCGGTTGCCTGGAACGTTCGCCGGGTCGCTGGCCCCAGTGAAAGCGGTTGCCTGGAACGTTCGCCGGGCCCAGTCAAACGGTTCCGATCAGAGTGGAGTGTGCCCGCGACGATAGCCGCGGGCAAACTCCACCGTGGCTCGCGCGGCGCGGGCCGGCGCGTCCCGGAGGCTCGGTCTCGCGGGGAGTCGCCGGGGTCGGGATCCGACTGGGGGTCAAGCGGCCTCCGGGTCAGGCGGCGGGGCGGTCACGGAGCCTCGGGGGCAGCCTTCTTCTTGCCGGGCAGTCCCTCGATGACCAGTTCGGCGACCTCCTTCATCGACAGCCGTCGGTCCATCGCCGTCTTCTGGATCCACCGGAAGGCGTCGGGCTCGCTGATCTTCAGTTGGCTCTGCAGCAGGCCCTTGGCCCGGTCGACCAGCTTGCGGGTCTCCAGCCGGTCGGCCAGGTCGGCGATCTCGGCGTCGAGCGCGCGCAGCTGCTGCCAGCGGCTGGCCGCGACCTCGATGGCCGGAGTGAGGTCGGCGGCCGTGAACGGTTTGACGACATAGGCCATGACGCCCGCGTCGCTGGCCCGCTCGACCAACTCCTTCTGGGAGAAAGCAGTGAGCATGACGACCGGGGCGATCGTGTCGGAACCGATCTGCTCCGCCGCCGAGATGCCGTCCAGGACCGGCATCTTGACGTCCATGAGTACCAGGTCGGGGCGCAACTCGCGGGCCAGGGCCACGGCCCGCTCGCCGTCGGACGCCTGCCCGACGACGTCATAGCCCGCCTCGGCCAGCATCTCGGCCAGGTCCATCCGGATCAGGGCCTCGTCCTCGGCGACGAGGATGCGCAGCCCGGCCGCCGCTGCGTCGGCCGGTGCGTCGGCAGCGCTCACCTCGGACTGCGCGCTCGCCTCGGCTGGAGCGCTCGGCTCGGCTGGAGCGCTCGGCTCGGCCGGAGCGCTCGGCTCGGCCGCTTGGCTGGTCTCGTCGGGGACGGTCGCCGGCTTCTTGACGCGGCCGGCACGCTTGGCGGTCTTGCCCGCGCCGGCGGCAGGAGTCGGTGTGTCCCTGGCCAGGAGGCCGAGTCTATCGACCCGACCTTGCGACTCCGCTCGCGGCCGACCCGGCCGAGGCGCCCACCCCGGCCGCCGGGCCCGCGGGCCATCCCCCTCGGATCCGGTGAACCGCCCGAGTGGCCCGGGAAACGTTCCGGGCAACCGTTTTCACTGGGGCAAGCGGGGCGGCGGGTGGTAGGGCGGGCTGGGGTGGGGGGCGGATGGTGCAGGCACGCCGGTGTCACTGGCGCAGCAGCGCGACGAGCTGGGTGAGCAGGGGGGCGATGAGCAGGGCCGGCAGCATGTCGCCGACGGGGACGTCACGCACCCTCAACAGCCGGAAGCCGATGCCGACGAGCAACAGGCCGCCGGTGGCGGTGAGGGCGGCGATGTGAGCCTCGGGCAGCAGGGTGCCCAGCAGGATGCCGACGACCGTCAGCGATCCCTGCACGACGCCGACCGAGACCGCCGACAGCAGCACCCCGATGCCGAACGACGCGGCGAAGGCCAGGGCGGCGAAGCCGTCGAGCACCGACTTCAGGGCCAGTTGGTCGATGCCCCGGCCCAGGCCGTCGGAGAGGGTGCCCAGGATGGTCAGCGGCCCGACGCAGAACAGCAGCGAGGCGGTCAGCCAGCCCTCGATGAACCGCTCGCGGGCGGCTGCGGCGTCGCCGTCAGCCTCGCCGAGCCGCCCCGCCAGCCGCGCCTGCAGGCCGCCGGCCAGGGAGCCGAGCCGCTCCTCGATGCGCAGCAGCGATCCGATGATCGAGCCGACGAGCAGCGACCCGAGGACCACGAGTACCGGCACACCGCTGCCCACCGTCTCGGCGAGCGAGGGGGCGGTCACCGAGACGCAGGACAGGCCGGCGACGAGCAGGGTGACCAGGCCCAGACAGTCGGTGACCACCGAGCGGGTCCGCTCGGGGATCCGGTGGCCGATCCACATGCCGAGCAGGGCTCCGACGACGACGGTCGCAACGTTGATGACGGTGCCGAGGCCGGGGAAGCCACTCACGGGCCCCACCCTATGGGCAGCGGCCGGTCGCTCCCGCCCGCCCCCGCGGCCCGGCAGTGCCGGCAGGGCCCGGCAGGGGCCGGGGTGAGATTCGTCGCGTGCCACCGGGTCGTTCGGGTCTTCCGGTCCGGGCCCACCGGGCATAGGGTCGTGGGCGCGGGGTCGCGGGACCCCCGTGGAGTGGCACGGTCCGGTTCGGTGCGGGGAAGCAGGGAGACGAAGGTGTCGCGTCCAGCGGTGACAGTGCGGCGGGTCGACGAGGGCCGGGCCGAAGACGTCGTGGCGCTCTGGGAGCAGCTACGGGCCGAGACGGTCGTCCCGGATGCCGGGCTGCGGCGCACCACCGCCGAGACCATCCGGGCGGCGCTGCTCCGGCCCGAGACGGTGGCCTTCGTCGCGCATCTCGACGGGGCGGCGGTCGGCTACGTCGTGGTCAGCGACCGCACCCTCAACCCGTTCGCGGAGTCGGCGTGCGTCGCCGTGGAGCAGCTGTTCATCGCCCGCGAGGCGCGCCGCTGCGGGGTCGCCAAGGCGCTGGTCGCCGCAGTGGCCAGCTACGCCGACCGGCAGGGCGTCGAGCAGGTCGCCTGCAACGTGCCGACCAGCGGCCGGGACGCCAACCGCTTCTTCGCCCGACTCGGCTTCACCCCGCTGACCATGCGCCGGGTGACGACGACCGGCGCGCTGCACCGCAAGCTCGCCGGTGACGCGCCCGCGGCGCGTTTCGCCCTCGACCAGGTGCTGCTGTCCCGGCGGCGGGCGGCCCGGGTGCGGGCGGCGCACGGCCGGGTCGCGCACTGAGACCTTGTGGGCGGACGCCGCGGGCGCGGCAGCCGTCCGCCCCTGCGGTATGCCGCGGGCCCGCCCGCGCCTCAGCGGCCGGGTCACCGGGCGGGGCGTCAGCTGCTCGGCAGGTCCCGGAAGGCCACGGTGAGGCGCGCTGTGCACACCCGGCGGCCCTGCTCGTCGGAGATCGCGATGCCGACGCAGCCCGTCGTGCGACCCGCGGCCAGCGGGGTGGCGACCCCGGTGACCGTACCGGCGAGCATCGGCCGGTGGTGGGTGGCGTTGAGGTCGACGCCGACCGGGGCCCGGCCCGGGCCGGCCAGGATCACCCCGAGGATCGAGCCGAGTCCCTCGGCGAGCACCGCCGACGCCCCGCCGTGCAGCAGACCGTAAGGCTGGGTGTTGCCCTCGACCGGCATGGTGCCGACGACCCGCTGCGGGGACACCTCGGTGACGACGATGCCCATCCGCTGGTGCAGGGCGCCGCTGCCCCACCGGTTGACCGCCGCGAGGTCGCTCCAGGCGAACGTCGCCGGATCCAGCCCGCTCGGGTCCACCGACGACGGATCCTGCTGGCTGTCGGGGCTCGGCACGCTGTCGGTCACGTCGCCTAGGCTCTCACACGTGCCGACCCCGCCCACATCTCCGCCGCCGCCCAAGCTGCTGCTGCTCGACGGTCACTCGCTGGCCTATCGGGCGTTCTACGCGCTGCCCGCGGAGAACTTCTCGACGCACACCGGTCAGCACACCAACGCCGTCTACGGCTTCACCTCGATGCTCATCAACATGCTGCGCGACGAGGACCCCACCCACGTCGCGGTGGCCTTCGACGTCAGCCGGCAGACCTTCCGCAGCGCGGAGTACGCCGAGTACAAGGCGGGCCGGTCGGCGACGCCGAGCGAGTTCGAGGGGCAGATCTCGCTGGTGCAGGAGATCCTCGACGCGCTGCGGATCCGCCATGTCCAGGTGCCCGGCTTCGAGGCCGACGACGTCATCGCCACGCTCACCGCGCTGGCCCAGGCGCAGGGCCTGCCGGTGGTCATCTGCACCGGCGACCGCGACTGCTTCCAGCTGGTCGCCGACGACGTGACGATGCTCTATCCGGTGCGCGGGGTGTCCGAGGTCTGGCGGATGACCCCGCAGGCCGTCGAGGACAAGTACCTGGTCCCGCCCGGCCGCTACAGCGATCTGGCCGCCCTGGTCGGCGAGTCCTCCGACAACCTGCCCGGGGTGCCCGGCGTCGGGCCCAAGACCGCTGCCAAGTGGATCGGTCAGTACGGCGGGCTCGAGGGCATCGTCGCGGCGGTCGACCAGATCGGCGGCAAGGTCGGCGTGGCGCTGCGCGAGCACCTCGACCAGGTGCTGCGCAACCGGCGGCTCAACCAGCTGGTCCGCGACCTGCCGGTCGAGGTCACCGTCACCGACCTCGAACGGCAGCTGTGGGATCGCGAGCAGGTCCACGAGGTCTTCGATGCGCTCGAGTTCATGGTGCTGCGCGAGCGGCTGTTCGCGACCTTCACCGCGCCCGAGCCGGAGGCCGAGGCGGGCTTCGACGTGCAGGGCCGGGTGCTCGAGTCGGCGCAGGTGCCGGCCTGGTTCGCCGAGCACCTGCCAGCGGGCGAGCGCTCCGGGGTGCACGTGCTGGGCCAGTGGGGCAGCGGCACCGGCGACGCGTATGGCCTGGCGGTGGCGACGGCGGGTGGGGCCGCGGCATACCTGCAGCTCGCGGACCTCGACCCGGCCGCCGATGCCGCGGTCGCGCAGTGGCTGGCCGACCCGGCCCGGCCCAAGGCGGTGCATGACCTCAAGGGGCCGCTGCAAGCGCTCACCGCCCGCGGCTGGCAGGTCGCCGGCGTGACGAGCGACACCGCGCTGGCCGCCTATCTGGTCAAACCCGACCAACGCGCCTACGACCTGTCCGACCTGGCCCTGCGGATGCTGCGCCGCGAGCTGCGCAACGACCTGGCCGACGACGGGCAGGGCATGCTCGCGCTCGACCTCGGCGACGGCCGCGGCGAGGATGCCCAGGCCCAGGACGCCATGGTCGTGGCCCGGGCGATCGTCGACCTCGCCGACGCGTTCGACGTCGAGCTCGAGCGCACCGGCGGCACCGAGCTGCTGCGCGAGGTGGAGCTGCCGCTGGTCGACGTGCTGGCCCGCATGGAGCGGGCCGGCATCGCCGTCGACGTCGACGCGCTCGAGGCGCTGGAGCGGGAGTTCGCCGCCCAGGTCGAGGACGCCCAGGAGGAGGCGTGGGCGGCCATCGGGCGCCGCGACGTCAACCTCGGCTCGCCCAAGCAGCTGCAGGAGGTGCTCTTCGACCAGCTCGGGCTGCCCAAGACCAAGCGCACCAAGACCGGCTACACGACCGACGCCGAGGCCCTCGTCGAGCTCAACGCCAAGGTCGAGCACCCGTTCCTGGTCCACCTGCTGCGCCACCGCGACGCCGCCAAGCTGCGGGTCACCGTCGAGGGTCTGATCAAGGCGGTCCAGGACGACGGGCGCATCCACACGACCTATCTGCAGACGATCGCGGCCACCGGACGGCTCTCCTCGACCGATCCCAACCTGCAGAACGTGCCGATCCGCACCGAGGAGGGCCGCCGGATCCGCGAGATGTTCGTCGTCGGCCCGGGCTACGAGTCGCTGATGAGCGTCGACTACAGCCAGATCGAGATGCGGATCATGGCCCACCTGTCCGGTGACGACGGGCTCATCGAGGCGTTCCGCTCGGGCGAGGACCTGCACTCGTTCGTCGCATCGCGGGTCTTCGGGGTCGAGCCGACCGCCGTGACCCTGGAGATGCGCTCCAAGATCAAGGCGATGTCCTACGGCCTGGCCTACGGCTTGTCGGCGTTCGGGTTGTCTCGCCAGTTGGGGATCTCGACCGCCGAGGCCAAGGGCCTCATGGACGAGTACTTCGAGCGGTTCGGCGAGGTCCGC
>CAZYHR010000111.1:0-10249 GCA_964647395.1 uncultured Intrasporangiaceae bacterium
CGTCGACCGTGGTCGCCGTGCTGCGACCCGGCCCCCAGGTCCGGGCGGCGAAGGCTCGGGCGAAAGGGACCAACCCGTCGAGTGTCGGCACGGCATACACGGCATAACCTCCGGCGATGTCCTGGTAGCGCGAGCGGTGCGACTCGAGCACGTTGAGCACCAGACTGCCACCACCACCGGCCGCGGCGAGCGCGCTGTGCGCCACCTCGGCCAGCGCCGTCGGCTGGCCCTCGCCGAACATCGAGGTGACCCCGGAGTCGGACAGGCAGCACAGGTGGACCGGGTGGGTGAAGGGGCCACGCACCGACCCGGCCGGGTGGTCGGCTGCCAGGTGGCTCAGCGGGAAGCTCGTCGAGCCACCGTAGAACTCGAGCAGCGCAGCCACGACGGCCACCTCGTCGCGCACGAATCCCGCTGTCCGACTGACCTGCCCGGGTCCGGACCAGACGGTGACCTGCACCGCGCCGCCCACCCGCAGGGCCGACAGGGCCAGGATCGCGCCGGCCAGCGCGACCGGGCTGGTGAGCACCCGCGGGTTGGGCATCGACCCGGAGGAGTCGACGTAGAGGTCGAGGTCGAGCGGCTCGCGCGTGCCGGCGGGTGCGGGCTCGGGCTCGACCACCCGGCGCTGGGTGGTCATGCCGGGCACGATCTGCGGCGAGCGCAGCACGGTGGCCAGCCAGTCGAGGTCGGTCAGGTCGTCGCCGAGTTCCCAGGTCTGCCAACCCTGTAGCTCGGTCCTGGTGACGGTCGGGGCGGTCCGCACGGGGAAGGGCACCAACTGGCGGCGGGCCAGCGCCAGGTAGTGGTCGACGGCCGCGTCGCGGGTGCTGCCGAGCGCGGCATACAGGCGCTCGAGGTCGGCCGGGCCGAAGCCCTGCCAGGTGGCCTGGGCGACCGGTCCCGCGCCGGGCGGCTGGTCCGGCTGATCGGCCGGCGGCGGTGCCTCCGGGTTGACCCGCGGGTCGAGCGCGGGGTGCATCACCGAGGCCCCGAGTGAGGGGTCGCCCGCCAGGCCGGGCAGTTGGGTGTCGCCCAGCCCCGCCTCGTTCGGGCCGGCGCAGACCGGTGCGCCCGGGGCGCGCTCGGGCAGGTAGGGGCGCAGCACCGCCGCGAATCCGCCTGCCCCACCGACCGGGTCACCGGCGAACACCCGGGTATGCCGCGCGAGCAGCCAGCCGTCCCGCTCCACCTCGGGGTCCTCGCCGATCGGGGCCAGCGTGCCGCGCGGCAGCGCCCAGAGCAGTTCCAGGCAGCGCATCCACAGGGCCCAGTGCCGGGCGGGCGCGCCGTCCCGGGCGGTGCGCCGGTAGACCTCGTGCATGGGCAGGTCGTGCACCCGCTGGAGCCGGTCGTTGACCAGCGTGTCGGTCCACAGGTTGGCCACCAGCGGCAGGTGGTGGGTCTGGCCGCCGAGCCCGGCCAGGACCCGGGCCAGGATCCGGGCGCTGTCGGTCCGGCTGGCCGGGGCGCAGACATGATGGCCGATCTCGTGGGCCAGCAACGGGATGGCCAGGTCGGCCAGGCCGTGACGGTCCACCTGGGCCAGGTCGACGGTCACCGTAGCGTCGCCGAGGGAGAACCACGCGAGCGGGTCGGCGGCACCACCCCGGCCGGCTGGCAGGTCGGGGTCGTGCAGCCGCAGGGCCGGACCCCACAGGGCCAGCGCCTCGGGCCAGGCGGCGGCGAATTCGGCTCGCAGGGCGGCGAGTCGGGCGGCCGGCACCCGGTGCCGGCGCAGGCCCGGTCCGGCCGTCACGCCGCGCCCGGCGGTGCGCCGACCAGCAGGTGGAAGGAGGTGGGCGAGGTGCCGACCCAGCCGTCACCGACGCGGTGCGCGGCCCAGCGCCGCCCGGTCGACGGCTGGGGCACCACCTCGGGCAGCCGGCCGGCAGCGGGGGAGTCGCCCGGATCGGACCGCCACCCGTGCGCGTCGACGGTCACGAGCACCGGCGCCGGCCCGTCGAGCAGCAGCCACCGCAGGCCGTCCCCGGCCCGCAGCACCGGGGGCCGCGCGAAGCAGCCGCCCAGCACCCGCAAGCCCCCGACCAGCCGCGGCCCGACGCCCGGCCACCGTTGCGGCGCCGCGCGATTGGCCTGCAGCACCTGGTCGGCGTCGGTCCCCGGCGGCAGGGCGAGGACCGCTGCGGCGACGGCCGGCTCGAGCCGGCCGGCGAGGCGCAGGCCGGCGTCCCGGAAGCGCACGTCGCCGGCCCGCCAGGCGGCCACGACCCCCAGCTCGCGCAGTCGGGCCGCGTCGAGCAGCCTGGAGCCGGCGGTGGCGTCGGCCTCGCCCTCGGCCTGGGCCGCGGCGACGAGCAGGCGTCCCCACAGGGCGACGTCGCCGCTGCGCCACACCCGGTCGGCGGCCCGCAGCAGGTCGGCGAGCACCGGGCCGGGCTCGTCGGTGTGCCGGGCCAGCCGCAGCGCGATCTCCTGCACGGCCCAGGCGGCCAGGCTCCGCGGGCCCCAGGTGCCGCGGCTGACCTCGCGGCAGACCGTGTCGACCACGGCGGTGACCCACCCGTCGAGCCGGGCGGGCGGCATCCCGTCGAGGTGGTGTGCCACGGCGAAACCGATGTGGCGCAACGACTCCCGCAGCAGTTGTGGGTCGGCTCCGGAGCTCACCGCCACCGCGATCCGCTCGTTGAGCAGGTCGCGGCGCCGGGTCAGGGCCGCGGTCCACAGCGGCGGACCGTCGGTCATCGCGACCACTGCAGCCAGGCCAGGTAGTTGACGTAGCGCTGGTGCAGGTACTTCAGGGCCAGGACGTCGTCGTAGAGGTGGCCGTAGACCTTGCCCTGCCGGGCGATCGCGTCGAGGACCTGCTCGATCCTGCGCATCCGCGCCGCGACCTCGTCGGCCGCGATCCCCTGCAGGCCGTGGCCGAGCTCGGCCAGTAGGTCGCCGACCGGGTCGGTGCGTCCCAGCCCGGCCTGGTCGAAGTGCCGGCAGGAGGTGTCGAAGAGGTGCCGCAGCCAGGCGACCCGGTCGGTGCGGAACTGCTCCTGCCCGGGGGTGTCGAACGCGCTGGCCTGCGGGTCGGCGGTGAGCTTCTGCAGCAGCACGAAGGGCAGCACCGCCCGCACGTCGTCGAGCCCGACCTCGGGACGGCCCCGGAAGTAGGCCATCGCCTTGGCGTACAGCAGCAGCGACTGCAGCGCCCGCACCGACAGCCCGGCGGTCGTCTGGGTGCCGAGGTCGCTCAGGGTGTCGCGCCCGGTGTCCTGCACCTGGATGAGGTGCGGGTCGACGCCGGCCAGCCGGGCGGTGTCCTTGGTGCGGTACTCGAACTGGTCCCCGGCTCGCTCGAGGTACTCGAACTGCCCGGCGAAGTGCTCGATCCGGCGCAGCACCGGCGACGGGATCGGCAGCGCGAGGATCTCCCGCAGGATCCGGTCGTGCTCGGCCGCGCTGAAGACGATCTCCTGCGGCACCGCCGACTCCGGCGCCACCGCCCCCTCGGCGCGGGCCACCAGCGCCCCGAGGAAGCGGTTGTTGAAGGGCAGCGCGGCGACGACGACGTCGATCCGGTCGCGCAGCGCCTCGATGACCTGATAGGTGCCGCCGCCGGCGTCGTCGTTGGCGGTGAGGTACCACGCGGAGCGACCGACCTCGTAGATCTGGTCGAACGCCTCGACGTAGCCGTCGGCCAGCACGGTGAGCAGGGCCGACTGGGTGCGGGTGGGGATGCGGTTGTACTCGTCGACGATCTTGACCCGCATGCCCAGCCAGGACCGCCAGGCCACGTCGATGTCGGCCAGCCGCTCGGCCTGCACCAGGTCGCGCGGCAGCGGCGTGCCGAACAGGTCGGCCACCGACAGCTGCGGGTGGCCGTGCTGCATGTGCCGGCGCACCTCACGCGGCGGGTAGCCGGCGAGCACCCCCATGAGCGCCGCGCTGGCCGTCTTGCCCCGCCCGGGACCGCCGATGAGCAGACACCGGCCGCGCACCGCGAAGGTCAGCAACGGCAGCAGGACGAACGACGAATAGGACTGTGCCGAGGGCAGACTGAGCACCGCCTTGGCGTCCCCCAGGGTGACCCGCTTGCTCGGGCCGGCATCGAACTCGACGTCGTAGTGTGGGCTGATGATCGCGTGGTTGGTCACCCAGAAGTAGGCCTGCCGCAGCTTCTCGGCCAGGTCGGGCCCGGGCCGGTCCGGCTCGGCCGCGGGATCGCCGTAGAGGTCGGCGACGTCGAGGACCTGCCCGCCCCCGCGGTGCGCGCCGGGCAGGGTCGGGCTGGCCGAGACCTGGTCGATGTGGCGGGCCAGGCCCTCGGCGAGCTCCTCCTGCGGCATGCGCGCCAGCCTAGGGGTTGGCCCGCTGCTGCTCCTCCAGGGACGGCCCGATCGGGATGCCGCGGGCCAGCACCGCGTCGACCTCCCGCACCGCGGTCGCGAGCCGCTGCTCGGGCGCGCCGCGGACCTCGATCCAGGGCACGGGTCCGGCGGTGAGCAGGTCCCGGAAGCGCTGGTGCATCCAACCGCGGATCGCCTCGCCGTCGCGCAGGCCGTCGTCGACGAACGGGATCTCGTCGCCGGTCAGCAGATAGAGGTGCGGGACTCGTTGCGCGGCAAGGGCGTTCACGGTGGGGGAGGGCACTGCGAGGTAGCGTTCGTGCCACACGGTGGTCGTGAGGACGTCGGTGTCGCAGATGACCAACGGCACCGGGGTGTGCCGCGCGGCCCGGTCCTCGAGCCTGGCCTGCTCGCGCGCGACGAGGTCGAACTCCGCCGGGTGCCAGGGGGCCCGGATGCCGCCGTCGCGCAGCGCCGTCCACTCCCGGCCGAACTCCGGCACCCACGGCACGCCGTAGTGGCGCGCCAGCGCGGCCGCCAGTGTCGTCGTGCCGGTCGACTCGGCGCCGGTGACCACGATCCGCCGGCACAGCAACTGCCGGACCGGCCCGGGCAGCGCCCACCAGTGCCCGGCGACGTCGGCCCGCACCGCCGTCCCGCTGACCGGCAGCTGCCCGCGGGTCGGGTCGACGCACAGCCAGGCGGCCCCGAAGCGGCGCGCCAACTCCTGGCCGTAGGCGTCGGAGGAGGCCACCACGTCGACCGGGCCGTCGGCGGCGACCAGCAGCCCGCGCATCAGGGCGACGTGGTGCTGCCAGGCGGCCTCGGAGGCGTAGTCGATCTCGTGCTCGTCCTCGGCCCCGACGACCCGCACCCCCGGGTGCTCCTCGGCGACCCAGGCCACCCGGGTGGCCACCGGGATCGTCTCGGTCGCGCTGCCGACGACAAGCACCGTGACCCGGGCGGCGGCCCGCTGGGCCGCCCGGATCAGCGCCTGGTGCCCCGCGTGCAGCGGGTAGAACTTGCCGAGCACCAGCGCGTGGCGGTGGGACGTCATGCCCGGCAGGGTGGCATACCGACGGCGCGGCCGGTCACCGTGGGGCGCCCACGTCCCGCAGCGGCCGGTCCGGCCGGTCCGGCCGGTCGCCGCCGGGCGGCGCACCGACCGACCGGGTGGCGCGCCACTGCCGCAGGCCGACGACGCACATGGCCAGGAACACGGCATACAGGACGGCGGTGAGGAACAGGCCCTTGTGCGCGTAGAGCCCGATGTAGCCGAGGTCGGCGGCGATCCACAGCCACCAGGTGCCGATCCACTTGCGGTTGAGCATGAGTTGCGCGACGACCGACAGGGCCGTCGTCAGCCCGTCGGCCAGCGGGACCGTCGAGTCGGTGTGCCGGGTCAGCAGCAGGTATGCCGCGGCCGTCCCGACCGCGACCCCGGTCACCGCGAGCGGCCAGCCCCAGGCCGGCGTCGGCCGCACTGGCAGGGCGGTGCGCCGCGGGCCGCCGCGCAGCCAGGACCACCAGCCGTGCAGGGCCACCCCGACGTAGAAGACCTGCAGCCACATGTCCCCGTAGAGCCCGGCGCCGAGGAAGAGGACGAAGAACACGGCGTTGTTGGCGATGCCGAGGGGAAAAGTCGCGACGTGTTGCCGCACGGCCAGCCAGACGCAGCCCGCGCCGGTGACGAAGCCGGCGATCTCCCACCCGGTCACGGCGCGGGTCGGGTGCCGGCCGGCGGCGTGCTGCTCATCGAGGCTCCTTGCTGTCGGGGGCGAGACTACCCAGCGGGAGCGCCGTGCCGGTGGGGTCCGGGCCGGTGGCGCGGTCTGACGGGCGGGACCGGCAGAGTTGCGGGATCACATTCGGTCGACCGGATGATTCGCGGATTCACTATGCTCTAACAGGAAGATCGATGGCAGCCGCTATCCTGGAGCCGTGCCGACCCACCCGACGATCCACCTCGATCCCGCCGCGGTGCGCCGGGCCCGGACGCTGGCCCGCCGCGCCGGCCGCCCGGTCGTGCGGCTGGCCCGGCAGCACACCACGGTCTCGGTGGAGCGGGCCACCCTGCGGCTGGCCGGGCTGACCGGCGCCGACCACGAGGGGCAGCCCTGGGTCAACCACCTGGTCGACGCGGTCCGGTCCCAGACCGGCCTCGAGCACGGCGTGACCACCCCGGTGTGGCACGCGCTGCGCGAGGGCCGAGCCCCGGACCTGCGCACCCTGGCCCAACAGGCCGCCTCCGGCTCGGTCGCGCTCGATATGCCGCGCACCGCCCGGGCGACCACCGCCGCGCGGCGCGCGGCGCGCGCCGCGGTGGCCCGCGGCATACGGACCATCGATGCCCAGCGGGCCACCCGCGAGCGGATGATCCGCCGGCACGGTGACCCACCGCGCACCCCGTGGGTCTATCTCATCGTCGCCACCGGCGACATCGACGAGGACATCCCGCAGGCCCAGGCCGCCGACCGCGCCGGCGCCGACGTCATCGCGGTGATCCGCTCGACGGGGCAGAGCCTGCTCGACTTCGTGCCCGAGGGCGCCACCCACGACGGCTACGCCGGCACCTATGCCACTCAGGAGAACTTCCGGCTCATGCGGCAGGCGCTGGACCGGACCTCCCGCGAGGTGGGCCGCTACGTCCGGCTGACCAACTACGCGAGTGGCCTGTGCATGCCCGAGATCGCCACCCTCGCCGGGTTGGAGCGGCTCGACATGATGCTCAACGACTCGATGTACGGCATCCTGTTCCGCGACATCAACCCGGTGAGAACGTTCGTCGACCAACGGTTCTCGCGCCAACTCCACGCCCGCGCGGGGATCATCATCAACACCGGCGAGGACAACTACCTGACCACCGCCGACGCCGTCGAGGCCGCGCACACGGTGACCGTGAGCCAACTGCTCAACGAGTTCTTCGCCAAGGAGGCCGGCTTGGCCGACTGGCAGCTCGGGCTCGGGCACGCCTTCGAGATCAACCCGGAACTGCCCGAGTCGTTCCGGATCGAGCTCGCGCACGCCCTGCTGGCCCGCGCCCTGTTCCCCGACGCGCCGTTGAAGTGGATGCCGCCGACCAAGCACATGACCGGCGACATCTTCCGCGGCTATCTGCTCGACGGCTTCTTCAACCTGGCCGGGGCGATGACCGGGCAGGGGATCCTGCTGGTCGGCATGATGACCGAGGCCGTCGTCACGCCGTTCCTGTCCGACCGCGACCTGGCCCTGCAGAACGTCCGCTACGTCCTGGACGCCGCCGGCGGGCTGCGCGAGGACTTCCACCCGCCGCCGGACGGCTTCATCCAGACCCGGGCCCGCCAGGTGCTGGCCGAGTCCGTCGAGCTGCTCGAGCGGATCGCCGACCAGGGGCTGTTCGAGGCGATCGCCGACGGCACCTTCGGCCTGATGCGCCGGCCCGCCGACCGGGGCAAGGGGCTCGACGGCGTGGTGCGCCGCGCCGACGACTACGACAACCCGGCGATCACGCTGCTGGAGACGGGGGAGCCCCGATGAACCGTCGGCACGTGCCGGACCAGCCCCGCCGGCCCGGCCGGCACATCGTGCGCCCCTACGGCGACCTGACCGGCGACGGCATGGTGCAGCTGTCGTTCACCCTGCCGGTGCCGCACGACCGGCGGGCCGAGGGCGCGGCCCGGCAGCTGGCCCGCAAGATGGGCCTGGACCCGGCGCTGCTCGTGCACGCCAAGGCCATCGGGCCCGACTTCACGTTCTTCGTCGTCTACGGCTCGACCAGCCACCTGGTCGACCTGACCGAGGTGGTGGTCCAGGAGCGCGAGTTCCCGCTGCTCGCGCCCAAGGAGGTCAACGCCGCGATCAAGGACCGGCTGCGCCGGCCGCTGGTCGTGGTCGGCGCCTGCATCGGCACCGACGCGCACACCGTGGGCATCGACGCGATCCTCAACGTCAAGGGGTTCGCCGGTGAGAAGGGCTTGGAGTACTACCGGGAGATGCAGGTGGTCAACCTCGGCGCCCAGGTGCTCGTGCCGGAACTCGTCGAGCAGGCCCACGCCCGGTCCGCCGACGCGGTGCTGGTCAGCCAGGTCGTCACCCAGCGGGACGCGCACATCCACAACGTCACGGCGATGTCGGCGGCGTTCCGGGAGGCGTTCCCGGCCGGACGGGTGCCGCTGCTCGTCGTCGGGGGGCCGCGCTTCGAGGACGGGGCCGCGGCTAGCCTCGGGGTCGACCGCGTCTTCGGCCGCGGCACCACCCCGGGTGAGGTCGCGTCCTATCTCGTGCATGCCATCGTCCCCCCGGCCGCCCCGGCCGGCACGACCCGCAGGAAGGCCTCATGACGAGCGCACCGCCCGGCCCGACTGACTCCGCTGACCGGATCCCCGGCGACGGTGGGAGTGAGGGTGGCGGCGGCGCTGGGGCTGGCGGTGCGGATGCCCGGTTGGGGTTGGTGGTGACGCACCGGCGCTACGTACCCGCCGGCCACGCGCACTACGCCGGTAACCTCGTCGACGGCGCCTACAGTCTGGCCGCCTTCGGGGACGTCGCGACCGAGGTCTGCATCCGCACCGACGGCGACGAGGGGCTGTTCGCGTCCTACTCGGACGTGCAGTTCCTCGCCCCGGTCCGGGCCGGCGACATCCTGGAGGTCCGGGCCCGAGTGGTCCGAGTCGGCCGCCGCTCCCGGGAACTCGAGTTCACCGCCACCGTGGTATGCCGCGGCACCCCCGAGCGCGGCCCCTCCGCCGCCGCCGTCCTCACCCCCCCGATCATCGCCACCACCGCCCGCGGGGTCGTCGTGGTCCGGTAGCCACCCGGGAGCGATCGAGCACCGGTGAAAGCGGTTGCCTGGAACGTTCGCGGAACACCGGCGCCCGTCCCTCCGCGGTAGCTGTGACAGAGAGTGAGCCAGGCATCACCTTTCGTCACATCTCAGTCGGTCACGTCGGTCCTGGTCGAGCGTGGGTCAGGCAGACCCGTCAGGCCGGGGAGGGGGACTCCACCACGTGGGACGGCGGATGACCGCACGGTGGACGCGGCCCGGCGTGTCGTCGGCGACACGCCGTCCAGGCCCGGAATTCCTTGTCCGAGTTCGGCTTTGGCCGGGTGCGCTGACCTGCGACGATGCGCGAAACCGCAGGTGAGCGGCGGTTTGACAGCAGGCCACAGACGAGTAACTTCGACCCTGGTTGTCCGCCGGGTGGCTCTCACCGCAGGCGTCGGCAACGGCCCCGCGTGGCAGCACCGGCGGCGCGCACCGCGCGGCCGCCGCTCGACCAGTTCACCGTCGCGGGGGCGGGGCGGCGCACCGGAGGGGGTGGCGGACGGCAGCCGTGCCCGCGTCGCTCAGTAGACAACAGCCGGCGACCCACAGCCCGTGGGCCGACGGCTGGTCCCAACGGTGACGCGGGCACAGCTGTCGTCGGCCCGATCGATCGCGGTCCAGGGCCCACCCAGCGGGCCGGGCTACGCTCACCCCGTGCTGCGCCCCGTGCTCGCCCTGGTCGCCGGGGCAGCGCTGTGCCTGGCCTTCCCGGCGCCCGGCTGGTGGTGGGTCGCCGCCCCCGCGGTCGGCCTGCTCGCCGCGATCACCGTCGGCCGGGGCGCCCGCCGCGGTGCCGGGCTGGGGCTGCTGTTCGGCTTGGCCTTCTTCACCCCCGCCCTGTCCTGGGCGGGCACCGACTTCCTTGGCGTGGTGCCCTGGCTCGGGTTGTCCGTCCTGCAATCCCTGTATGCCGCCGGCCTGGGGGCCGTGCTCGGCTGGCTGCAGCGCGACCGGGTCCGCCCGCTGGTCGTCGGGCTGGCCTGGGTGGCCCAGGAGTTCGCCCGCGCCACCACGCCCTACGGCGGCTTCCCCTGGGTGCGGCTGGCGCACAGCCAGGCGGACGCGCCGAGCGCCCATCTGGCCGCCCTCGGCGGTACCCCCCTGGTGACCTTCGCGGTGGCGCTGGCCGGCGGGCTGCTGGCCG
>CAZYHR010000112.1:0-10235 GCA_964647395.1 uncultured Intrasporangiaceae bacterium
CGGTGGCCTCGTTTTCGAGCGTCGGATCGGCCTCATTTTCGAGCGTTGCCGACAATCGAACGCTTCCAACATGTTCATGATCTCCTCGGCAGACTTCACGTGGTCCCTCCTGGGGGCGGTAGGCGCATCAGCACCGCCACCGCAACCCAGGAGGGGCCTCAACCGCGGGACGCGGCGAGGCAGACGAACTCGTGTCGGGCAGATCCCATGACCGCCAGCGGGCAACTTCCGTGACCGCTACCGGGCAGCTACATGGCCGCCTCCGGGCAGTTTCCCGTGTCCGTTGTCAATCATTCTCGGCGGCGCATCGAACAGCCGTGACCTCCAAGACCTCTCCACGCTCATCGGAGAGCGTGACGAGTACACCGACAGCGTGACCCTCGGCGACCACGGCACCCGCTCCAACCAGCGCTCCATCCGCCGCGTCCCGATCCTGCCGCCAAACCGCATCCGCACCCTGCCATTCGGCACCGGCATCACGATGCTGCGCTCTGCACCGCCCATCGTCACCGACCTCCGCGCCTGGCCAACCCGGCCCGACGCCAGCCAGCTCCGCAGCGACCGCGACGAACTCGAAGCACTACTGCGTCGCCCGGCCCTCTGAGCGCAGACCTGGGCGCGGAGGCGCACCTGCCTGACACAGCGACCACACACGGCTGGTCGCACGAGTTCAGGAGGACGCCATCATGGCCATTCGCACCCACCAGTCCATCTCCGGCTTCGTTGCCTCGGACCCGCAGCTCAGCTACACCGACCGAGGCGACGCGCGCCTGTACATGAAGGTCGGCATCGAGCACTACCGCAAGGAGCCCGACAACTCCTTCACGCAGTTGGAGACGACTTTCCACGACCTCATCGCGTATCGCGGTGCCGCCGAGCAGGGCGCCGAGCGGCTCGCCAAGGGCGACAACATCATCGCTGACGGGCGCGTGCGCGACTACTCCTACGAGCGCAACGGCCAGCGGTACGAGGGTGAGGAGTTCATCGCGACGCGCATCGGACACGACCTCGCGCGCACTCGCTACGAGGTGGATCGCAGCGAACGCACTTCTGGCCGAGACGCCGCGGCCTTCGCCGCCCCTCAGCAGGCCGCGCCGTCCACCGCGACAGCCATCGGAATGTGAGCGACTCAGCCATGACCGATCAGTTCCTCCCTGAGCACGACGACATGCCACCCGAGGCAGGCCCGGTGTCACCGCGATTCGACGTGCCTGAGCCGCCGCATCCAGTGAACTGGAACCTGCTGACCGCCAACGATCTTGAAGCCGAGTTGCTCGAACTGAACCGCTGGGTGGACTGGCTCCGCCACACCTACGGCCTCCCCGCCAGCGTCGTACCGCCGTACTGGCACCGTCACCCCGAACTCCTCTGGGAGCTATCCGCGCTGCACCTGCACTGGCTGTGCGCCTACGACCCGGAGCAGAACGGGTCTGCGCCGCTGGGCTGGCACCGCGACTTCGCCGATGCCCGCGCTCGTCTCCGTGATTGGGTAGCGGCGTGCGGCACCCGGCTCGACCGGGACCGCCCGACTCGCCAGACGAGCTGGCCCGGTGAAGACCCCGCGGAGCCCATCGAAGATTCTCCGATCACGGATCGCGATGAGGACTTCGTGCGGTTCGTGATCGACCTGGTGGACGCGCGCCAGGAGGCAGAAGATGCCTTCTTCGCCGGCGTCGACCCGGAGACCGGCGAGGTGTGAATCGTGGCCCGCCGCTATGAACGGAAGACTGGTCAGCGGCAGCAGAGCGAGCGCGAGCTGACGATCCGCGCCGAGTTCCACGAGCCGCCCGACCTGGACAAGCTCTGCGAGCTGCTGATCCGCCTGGCGCTCCAGCAATCGGGCTCGTGCCGTTCAGAAGGTGCGACGCGACCGAAGCGCCCTCGTGCCGCGACGAGCGGGTCGTCGTAGAATGTAGGCATCCGTCGCGGATGGCGGATGTTGTGGTCCTAGCGCTTCGCCTCGGCGTGGCAAAGTAAACGTGGCCGATTCGGCCTAGTCCTACAGCCTTCGGGCTCTTCTCACGATCAACATCCGCTCTCACAAGTCCGCGTCGGCAGGACCAGTGACTGTGGAGAAGAGCCATGACGATCATCGACGCGGACCGCACCGCGATAGACAGCCTCGTAGCGCCCACCCCGTTCCCCGGATCATTCGCCGTCTCGTACCTGCGGGTCTCCACGAAGGAGCAGGCGGAGAAGGGCGGCCAGGCGGAGGGCTTCTCGATCCCCGCACAGCGCGAGGCGAACCAGCGCAAGGCCGACCAGCTCGGCGCAACGATCATCGAAGAGTTCGTCGACGCGGGCGAATCGGCGCGCAAGGCCGACCGGCCCGAGCTGATGCGGATGATCCAGTACGTCGCCAAGCACAAGACGAACTACTGCATCGTCCACAAGGTCGATCGGCTCGCCCGGAACCGTGCCGATGACGTGACCATCCACCTCGCGCTCAAGGACGCCGGCGTCACGCTGGTATCAGCCACGGAGAACATCGACGAGACCCCGTCCGGGATGCTGCTGCACGGCATCATGTCCTCGATTGCCGAGTTCTACTCCCGCAACCTCGCCACCGAGGTCGTCAAGGGCCTGTCACAGAAGGCCGCGCAGGGCGGCACCGTGACGAAGGCACCCATCGGCTACCGTAACGTCGGCGTGCGCGACGAATTTGGGCGGGAGATACGCACCGTTGAGATCGATGAGGAACGAGCCCCGTTGGTGAGGTGGGCGTTCCAGGTGTTCGCCTCCGGTGACTGGACGACCAGCCAAGTCCACCGGGAACTGGTGGCGCGTGGGCTGACCAGCGCCGCGACACCTCGACGGCCCTCCCGACCCATCGCGAAGTCCTCGGTGCATCGGATGCTGACGAACCCGTACTACAAGGGCAGCGTGCGCTACCAGGGCGTGACCTACGCGGGAGCGCACGAGGCCATTGTTCCCAACGAGGTGTGGGACCAGGTGCATACTGTGCTCGGCACGCACCGGTCCGCGGCGGATGCAACTCAGGTTCACGATCACTACCTGAAGGGCACCGTCTTTTGTGGGCAGTGCGGCTCGCGCCTGATCGTGTGCAACGCGAAGAGCAGTCGGGGTACGATCTACCCGTACTTCGTGTGCGCGAGCCGGCACGCCGGTAGGGGAGATTGTACCCGGCAGGCGATGCTGATCGAGCAGGTCGAACAGCTCGTCGAACACTTCTACGCGCAAGTCCAGATCGACCCCGAAACCACGCAGGCACTCTCATGGATGTTGCATGCCAGGTTCGACGAGATGATGTCCGAGGGAGCAGCCGAGCTCGCGGGCCTCGCGAGTCGAAGGGCTGAGCTTGAGGGCGAGCAGCAGAAGCTGCTCCATGCCCACTACGCCGGGGCCATCCCACTCAACCTCCTTAAGAAGGAGCAGGACCGGATCACTTCCTCGTTGGACACCATTGAGTACCGGGTCAGCGCTCACCACGGCCATTATGCGGACGCGCGGGCCAACCTCGACGATTCCCTCAAACTGCTGTCGAACGCCGCCGAGATCTACGAGCACGCCGATGATGCGAACCGTCGGCTGCTCAACCAGGCACTGTTCAAGGCGATCTACGTCGATGAGGACAACGACGTGCGCGTCGGCTACCGGACTCCGTACGACGGGCTCAGCGTCCCGGACTTGCATGCCGACGCCCTGAGCTGGGCCGCCCAAGCAAAGAAAGCGGGCCAGGCTGGAGCCTCGATCAAGGGTGGCCCCTTAGTCGAAAGTTCAAACCTGACCCATCTGGGGTGAGTGACGGGACTTGAACCCGCGACACCCGGGACCACAACCCGGTGCTCTACCAGCTGAGCTACACCCACCATGGCGCGGTTGGGCGCCGCGCACAGCCGCCTACTCTACCGCCTCACCCGGGCCGTCGCCGACCGGGTTGCGGGCCACCGCGTGGGCGGCGCCGAGCGCCCGGGCGGTCGCCGAATCCGGGCCCGGCGCCGGCACGAACACCGCCGCCCGGTAGTAGCGCAGTTCGGCGATCGACTCGCGGATGTCGGCCAGCGCGCGGTGACCGCCGTTCTTGGCAGGGGCGTTGTAATAGGCGCGGGGATACCACCGGCGGGCCAACTCCTTGATCGACGACACGTCGATGACCCGGTAGTGCAGCCAGGCCTCGAGCTCGGCCATGTCGCGGGCCAGGAACGAGCGGTCAGTGCCGACCGAGTTGCCCGCCAACGCCGCCCGGCGGGGCTCGGGGACCCACTGGCGGACGTAGTCGAGCACCCGCTGCTCCGCCTCGCGCATGCTCACCCCATGGTCGAGCTCGGCGAGCAACCCCGAGGTGGTGTGCATCTCGCGCACGAACGGGTCCATCTGCTCCAGCGCCTCGGCCGGGGGCCGGATGACCACGGTGATGCCCTCGCCGAGCACGGTGAGCTCGTAGTCGGTGACCAGCGCGGCCACCTCGACCAGGGCGTCGTGCTGCAGTGACAACCCGGTCATCTCGCAGTCGATCCAGACGATGCGATCGGTGTGGGCGCGGTCGCCCGGCGGGACGGTCGAGGAGTCGGTCACACGGACACCCTAGTGAGCCCGCCTGAGGGCCGGTCGCGCTCGACTACTCTGACCGCCATGACAGGGGACCTGGCACCGGCGGTGTATCCGAGCGCACCCAACCCGACCAGTCGGCCCTCCCGTCGCCGCTACCTCACCTACGGCATCATCGGCACCGGCTTCCTGCTCTCCTGGCTGGTGCTGGCCTATCTGCTGGGCCTGGGCAACGGTGTGCAGGTCACCCTGCTCGCCGCGTCGCTGGCCGCACTGCCGCTGCTCGTCGTCGTGCCGGCCTTCCTGTGGATGGACCGGCTCGAGGCCGAGCCGACCCGCTATCTCGTGTTCGCCTTCCTCTGGGGCGCGCTCTGCGCGCCGGTCGGGGCGATGTTCCTCAACACCGGCGTCCACGTCCTGCTGCTGGCCACCGGCGCCGAGGACGCCGACTCGTTGGCGGCCGTCCTGTCGGCGCCACCGGTCGAGGAGGGTCTCAAGGGGCTGGCGGTGCTGCTCATCCTGGTGTTCCGCCGGCGCGAGTTCGACGGCGTCATCGACGGCGTCGTCTATGCCGGGCTGGCCGGGGCCGGGTTCGCGTTCAGCGAGAACCTGCTCTACCTGGGCCGGGCCTACACCGAGTACGGCGGCGAAGGGCTCACCTACGTCTTCTTCATCCGCTGCGTCATGGGCCCGTTCGCGCACCCGCTGTTCACCGCGTTCCTCGGCATCGGCCTCGGTCTGGCGGCCAGCGCCGCGCGCAGCACGGCGGCCCGCTGGGGCTATGCCCTCGGCGGCTTCCTCGTGGCCGTGGTGCTGCACGGGATCTGGAATCTCACGGCGTCGCTGGGCACGTACTGGAAGGGCTACTTCGCCTTCCAGGTGCCGGTGTTCATCGCCTTCATCGTGCTGGTCGTCGTGCTGCGCGCCCGGGAGGGCTCGCTGATCCGCCGCTACCTGAGCCAGTATGCCGACGCCGGCTGGCTGACCCACCAGGAGGTCGCCATGCTCGCCTCGATGGCGGCCCGGCGCCAGGCCCGCGCCTGGGCCAAAGCCACCGGCGGCCCGGCCGCGGCCCGGTCGATGCGGGCCTTCCAGGACAGCGCGAGCGACCTGGCCCTGCTGCGTTCGCGCATGGTGCACGGCTCGGCCGAGCCGGCCGCCCCGCAGCACGAGCGCGAGTTGCTCGACGCGGTCACCGCGCACCGGTCCGGCTTCGCGGGGCGCTGGTAGCGCCGAGCCTGGCCGGTGCCCCCGGCAGGACTCGAACCTGCAACCTGCGGATTAGAAGGCCGCTGCACTATCCGTTGTGCTACGAGGGCTGGGTCGGACCAGTCTAGGAGCGCCGCCATCGGCCGGTCGGCGGGTCGGGTTGGCACCCCCTGGCGCGCCTTGCGAGGATAGGTCGGTGACGACCCAGTCAGCCCCCGGCGATCTGTCCGGGATGCTGCTGGCCGTCGAGGCACTGCGCGGGCAGGTGTCCGCCGCGCGGCTGCCGCTGGACCTGCCCGATGCGCCGGCCGCTCGCGCGGAGCGCGAACAACTGCTCGACCAGTTCGACGACTACGTGCTGCCGCGGCTGCGCAGTCTCGACGCGCCGCTGCTCGCCGTGGTCGGCGGCTCGACCGGCGCCGGCAAGTCCACCCTGGTCAACTCGGTCGTCGGCGCGGTGGTCAGCCGACCCGGCGTGCTGCGGCCGACCACCCGCGCGCCGGTCCTGGTGCATCATCCCGACGACGAGCACTGGTTCACCGGCGATCGGGTGCTGCCCGGCCTGGGCCGGGTGACCGGCTCACCCGACACCGAGGACCCGTCGTCGGTGCGGCTGGTCGCCACGACCGCGATCGAGCCGGGTCTGGCGCTGCTCGACGCCCCCGACATCGACTCGGTGGTCGAGCACAATCGCGAGCTCGCCGCCCAGCTGCTCGCGGCCGCCGACCTGTGGATCTTCGTCACGACGGCCGCCCGCTACGCCGACGCGGTGCCCTGGCGACTGCTGCAGCAGGCGGCCGAGCGGGGCACCTCGCTGGCCATCGTCCTGGACCGGGTGGCCCCGGAGTCCGCCGAGGACATCCGCGAGCACCTGTCCGGGATGCTCAAGGAGCAGTGGCTCGCGCTGGCCCCGGTGTTCACCGTGCCCGAGGTGCCGCTCGGGCCGGAGGGGCTGCTGCCGCCCGAGACCGTGGCGCGGCTGCGCTCGTGGCTCACCGCGCTGGCCGGCGACGCCCGGGCGCGCACCATCGTCGTGCGCAACACCTTGACCGGGGCGCTCGGCTCGCTGGAACCGCGGGTCACCGTGCTGGCCGACGCCACCGAGGCGCAGCTGGCCGCCACCGCCGAGCTGGGCCGCGCCCTGGACACGGCCTTCGCCCACGCCACCGAGGCCGTCGAGCGGGGCGTCACCGACGGCACCCTGCTGCGCGGCGAGGTCCTGGCCCGTTGGCAGGAGCTCGTCGGCACCGGCGAGTTCTTCAAGCAGGTCGAGACGACCGTCTCCCGGTGGCGCGACCGGGTCATGGGCTGGATCACCGGGCGGCCCGCCCCCGCCGAGGGACTCGGCGAGGCCCTGCACTCGGGGGTCGCGACGCTGGTCACCGCCGAGGCCCAGGCCGCCGTCGCCCAGGTGGTGCGCGCCTGGCGCGGCATGCCCGGCGGGTCGCACCTGCTCGAGCAGGACCCGGACCTGACCCGACTCTCCCCGGAGGTCGAGCGCACCGTCGAGCAGTTGGTCCGCCGGTGGCAGGACGATGTGCTGGAGATGGTGCGCAACGAGGGGCAGGACCGGCGCACGACGGCCCGGGTCGCGGCATACGGGGTCAACGCCGTGGGCGTCGTGCTCATGCTCGTGACCTTCGCGCACACGGCGGGGATCACCGGCACCGAGGTCGGCATCGCCGGCGGCGCCGCCGTGCTCGGCCAGAAGCTGCTCGAGGCGAGCTTCGGGGACGAGGCGGTGCGGCGATTGGCGGCCAAGGCGCGCCGCTCGCTGCTCGACCGGGTCGCCGACCTGTATGCCGCGGAGACCGCCCGGCTGCGCGCGGCCCTCGAAGCGGTGGCCGTGCCGCACGACCAGGCCAGGCGGCTGACGGCGGCGGCGCAGGCCGTGAAGGCGTCCCGATGAGCCCGATCTTCAAGGGATCTCGCAAGGTGGCCGGGGTGTCCGCCGAAGACCTGGCGGCCCAGGCCGGGGCCTTGGACACGGCGCTCCGGACCGGTGGCCGGCAGCTCGACGACGGGCTCGTCGGCCAGGCCGGCCAGCTCGTCGCCAAGGTCGCCGAGCGCACGTCGATCGCCGGCAACCACACCGTCGTCGCGCTGGCCGGGGCGACCGGCTCGGGCAAGTCGTCATTGTTCAACGCGGTCGTCGGCCAGCAGGTGGCCACGATCGGGACGCGTCGGCCGACCACCGCACACCCGACCGCCGCGGTCTGGGGTTCCCAGTCCGCCACCCAGCTGCTGGACTGGCTCGACGTGCCCGCGCGGCACCACGTCACGCAGCCGCCCGGCGACACGCTCGGCAGCCTGGACGGGCTGGTGCTGCTCGACCTGCCCGACTTCGACTCGCGGGTGCAGAGCCACCGGGTCGAGGCCGGCCGGGTGCTCAAACTTGTCGACGTCTTCGTCTGGGTGACCGACCCGCAGAAGTATGCCGACGCCCTGCTGCACGAGGACTACGTGCAGGCACTGTCGACCCACGACGCGGTCACCATCGTCGTGCTCAACCAGATCGACCGGCTCTCGCCCGAGGCCGCCGCGGCCTGCCGCGAGGATCTGCGCCGACTGCTCGCGGACGACGGGATGCCGGGCGTGCAGGTGCTGGCCACCTCGGTCGCCACCGGACAGGGGATCCCCGAGCTGACCCAGCGGCTGGCCAACGCCGTGGCCGGGGCGGGCGCGGCGCGGCAGCGGCTGTCCGCCGACGTCGTGTCGGTCGCGAACCGGCTGCGGACCGGGGTCGCGGACGTCGAGCACCGGGTGCCCGGCGAGGCTGACAGCGAGCTCGTCGACGCCCTGTGCCGCGCGGCCGGCACCCCGCTGGTGGTGCGCGCGGTGGCCGACGACTTCCGCAGGGAGGCCGCCGGGGCCGGTGGGTGGCTGTTCACCCGCTGGCTCTCGGGCTTCAGCGCCGACCCGTTGGCCCGGATCGGGCTGGACCGGATCTCGGCCGGCGTCAAGGGCGCCCAGGAGAGCGACGTGCGGGCCGTGCTCGGGCGATCGTCGATCCCGCCGGCCACCCCCGCGGCCCGGGCCGCCGTCGCCCTGGCCACCGGACGGTTGGCCGACCGGGCCGCGCAGGGGCTACCGCAGCGGTGGGCCGCCGAGGTCCACCAGGTCGCCGACCCCGGTGACGCGGCCATCGCCGACGCCCTCGACCAGGCGATCCTCACCCCGCCGCTGCGCGACCGCAACCCGTCCTGGTGGAACCTCATGTCCGGACTGCAATGGGTGCTCGGGGCGGCGACCGTCGTCGGGCTGCTGTGGCTGCTGGTCATCGGGGTGCTCGGGTGGCTGCAGCTGCCGCCGCTGCCGACACCCACGGTGCAGCAGATCCCGGTGCCCACCCTGCTGCTGGTCGTCGGCCTGCTCGGCGGGCTGGGCCTGGCCGCGCTGTCCCGCACCCTGGCCTCGATCGGTGCCCGCCGCCGGGCCGCGGTGGTCGACCGGCGGCTGCGGGAGTCGGTGGCCCGGGTGGCCCGGGAGCTCATCGCCGACCCGGTCGGGCAGGTCCTGGACCGGCACCGGCGCACCCGCGAGCTGCTCGACCGGGCGGTCCGGGCCAGCGGCTCGGACCGCGGCGGACCGCGCGGCGCGAGCTAGGACGAAGCGCTCCCGGGCACCCGGTCGACGTCTCGTCCACAGGGGCGATCGGGGTCGGTACACGATCCACAGGCCGGGCGACCGGCGCTGTCGCGGCGACCCCGTTCGTCGCACGCTGGGACGCACGCCGTGGCCCGCTCCGGGCCAGGGCGGCATACCCAGAGCGAAGGGGACGACAGATGTACGAGACCTTAGTGACCATCGTCGGCAACGTCACCGCCGACCCGGTGCTGCGCTCCACCAAGGACGGCCGGCCGGCGGCGACCTTCCGGGTCGCCTCGACGGCGCGGCGCTACCGGGCCGAGGAGGGCAGGTGGGTCGACTCCAACACCAACTTCATCTCGGTCGGCGTCTTCAACGCGCTGGCCGCCAACGTCGTCGCCAGCGTGCATCGGGGCCAGCCGGTCGTCGTCTACGGCCAGCTCAAGGTGCGCAAGTGGTCGACGCCGGACGGGCGGCAGGGCACGGCGGTGGAGATCGACGGCTATCACGTCGGGCACGACCTCAACCGCGGCACGTCGCTGTTCGCCAAGGGCGTTCGCGGCGAGATCGACCCCAGTGACCGGCTGGCCGACGCGCAGGTGCGAGCCGACCTGGACCAGCTGGCCGGCGGTGACCTCCCGGCCGCGCCCGTGCCGCTCAGCGGCCCGCTGGTGCCCGTCGACGGGAGCTCGGTCGCGCAGTTCCCCGAGGACGACGAGCCGTTCGACGACGAGCAGATCGCCGAGCCGGACCGTGACTGGGCCGGGCTCGGCGATCCCGAGACCGACGACTACATCGTCGCGCAGGCGGGTTGACCGCCGCGGCCGGACGCGGCCGGGCCGATGCCGCGGCGCCGGTCAGCACCCATCGACTCCGGGCCGGTCCGGCCCACCGCTCCTGCCGGACCGACCCGGGCTGCTGCGCAGTGC
>CAZYHR010000113.1:0-10123 GCA_964647395.1 uncultured Intrasporangiaceae bacterium
CCGGCCGCCGCCGCCGCCCCGGCCGTCGCGGGGAGCTCGGCCGGCACCCCGGCGGGCAGCCAGAGCGACCGGACCAGGGTGCCGGCGGCGACGGCGAGCACCAGCCCGACCGGCGCGCCCAGGGCGACGGCCAGGCCGAGCTCGGCGAGCAGGGCCCGGCGGGCGCGCGCCGTCCCCCCGCCGCGCAGCCGGACCAGCGCCACCTCGGGGCGGCGCTGTTCGACGGCGGCGGCCGAGACCAGGGCGAGCACGACGACCCCGAGCAGGGCCAGCTGCGCCAGCAGCAGTGGCACGACGACCCGGGCCTGGCGCTGGCCCTCGACGACGTCCGCGATGAGCTGGCCGACGCCCGAGCGCACCGACACCGACGGCTGGGCGCGCAGCCCGGCGGCCGCCGCCTGCTCGATCCGGCCGGGCAGCTCGGGCAGCTCGTCCAGCTCGACCCGGTCCCGCAGCAGCCGGCGATGCACCTCGACGAAGACCTGCACCCAGCCGCGCACCGCCTGCGCCGCTCCCTGCGGCTGGTCGGCGAAGGTGGCCGGGACGGTGACCAGGGTGTCCATCCGCGGCTCGGCGGCCAGCCCCGGCAGCACCGTGCCGGCGCGCCCCTCGAGCTGCAGCCCGACCCACGGGCGTGGATCGACCTGACGAAAGACCCCGACGAGGGTCACCGGCGCCGGGAAGTCCGGCACCGTCGCCACACTGGGCCGCTCCTCGTGGACCGTCAGCACGTCGCCGGGCTGCCAGCCCTGCAGCCGGGCCTCCGCCTCGGACGCGATGACCTCGTAGGCCGCCGCCGGGCACCGGCCGGCGGTCAGCTCGAGTCCCGCGCACCCACTCCCGGCCGCGACCATGCTGGTGCGGGTCGGGCCGGTCCGCCCCGCGACCACCACCCGGCCGGTCCACAGCTCGATGCCCGCGTCGTAGCGGTCGGCCAGGTCCGGGGGGAAGGCACGGCGCACCGTCGCCGCGTCGATGCGACGCTGCTGCTCGCGGGCACCGCTGAGCACGATGGCCGTCGCGTCCTCCGGCGTCCGCTCGAATCCGACGCGCAACAGGGCCTGTTCGAGCGATCTGGCATAAATCGGCGCGAACGCCGCACAGCCCACCACGAGGGCCGACAAGAGGGCCAGCAGCAGGGCCTGGCCGCGGCGGTGGCGCAGTGCGGCCCAGGTCATCCGAGCTCGCGCAACTGCGCCTCGATCCGGTCGACCTTGCCGTCGAGCTCGCCGGTCCAGCCCGGCCGGATGTCGGCCTTGAGCACCAGGGCGACCCGTGGGCTCTCGGTGAGCAGCACGTCGCACGCGGCCTTGACGACGGCCAGACACTCGTCCCACTCGCCCTCGACGGTCGTGAACATCGCGTCGGTGCGGTGCGGCAGCCCCGAGTCGCGGACGACCTGGACGGCTGCGGCCACGGCCCGGCTCACCGAGCCGGTGTCGTCGGCGGCGAGCGCGGGGGCGACGGAGAAGGCGACGAGCATGAGCCCACCCTAGGCATCCCGGCGGGCCGCCGAGCGGGAACCTGCCGATGACCGGCCCCGGGACCGGTCGGGGCCGCGCCGCGCACCGGCCGGCGCCGCCTCACCGGGTCCGGTAGAACTCCCCCTCGACCTCGATCGCCACGAAGCCCAACCGCTCGTTGATGGCGATCATCCAGTCGTTGGCGTCGGCGTTGTTGGTGATGATGTCGACCCGGTCGGGGTGGTCGTCCTGCAGGGCTCGCAGGTTGGCCACCTTGACGGCCAGGCCGAGCCGGTGGCCGCGGTGATCGCCGCGGACCAGGGTGCCCGCCTGGTGGCATCGGGTGACGCCCCGCGGCAGGAACAGCTCGGTATAGGCGACGACCTCGCCGGAGGCGCGCTCGACGGCCACGCTGGTCAGGCAGGTGCGGCCCAGCCGACGGTCCAGCTCGACCCGGTCCCGATAGGTCTGCGGGTCCAGCGACCGTGGCTCCCAGTCGATCTCGCCGGAGGGCCCGTCCGCCGCGACCAGGCCGGCCAGCGCGCAGACGCCCGGGACCAGTTCCTCGGGGACCCGCTCGAAGGTCGCCACCCGGTAGGCCGCGCCGCCGGCCTGCAGTGCCTCGCGCCACAACGCGTCGAGCAGCTCTGGATGCACCGGCAGCTCCAGCTGGCGGGTCATGGCCGAGTTGCCGAGCCGGAAGCCGTTGTTCTCCAGGAACACCCGGTGGGGGTGGTCGGCCGCCCGCTGCGGCGGATAGCAGGCCGAGCCGACGATGCGGGTCCGGCCGTGCTCGCCGGCCAGCTCGAACACCTTGGCCAGGCACCGGGAACCGTGGCCGCGACGGCGGTGGTCGGGGTGGATGGCCACGTCCGCCCACATCGTCTCGAGGTTGTCGTCCTGCGGCAGCCAGACGGACAGGCATCCGACGATGTCGCCCGCGTCCCAGACTGCGTAATGCTGCTGCACCTCGCCCGGGTCGAGGTGGGTCAGCAGCGCGCGGACCTCGCCGGCGGCGGTGGGCACGAAGTGCGGCCGCTCGTGCGAGCGCACGGCGACGGCCACGGCATACCAGGCCGTGAACTGCTCGTCGGCGCCGAAGTCCACCGGACGGATCTGCACGAGGGCCCACGCTACCCGGGCGGGCAGCCCGATTCGTCCCCTCTTCGGGCCTCGCCCCCTCGTCCCTGCGGACGCTCGTTGTGCCACGCTTGGCCCATGCGCGCCGCCGATCTTGCCGAGCAGATCCCCACGGTGACCAGCGACATGACCGGAGCCGAGGCGGCTCGGGTGGTCGCCGAGTACCGGCTGTCCGGCATCGTCGTGGCCGACCGGGCCGGCCACCCGGTCGCCGTCATCCCGGGCAGCCAACTGTTGGCCCTGGTCCTGCCGCGCTACGTCCTGGACGACCCCACGCTCGCGCACGTCTACGACGAGGGTGCCGCCGACGAACTGTGCGAGAAGCTCAACCGGACCACCGTGGGCGAGCTCATCGAGGCGCATCGGCTCTCCCCCGAGCGGCTGCCCACGGTGCTGCCGGAGGACACCCTGGTCGAGATCGCCGCGGTCATGGTGCGGGGCCACTATCCGCTGATCCTGGTGCGCGACCAGGACGGAGCGGTCCACGGGGTGGTCACCCTGTCGCGGACCCTCGCGGCCATCGCCGCCCGGGCCGGCCACGAGACCCCCCTGGTGCGCCATCGGCTGGAGCGCGACCTGGTCCACCGGGGCGATGACCTCGCCGCGCGGTTGACCGCTGACCCGGCGGGCACCGACGACCCGGAGCCGGCGCCGTGAGCCTCACCGCCTACCTGGCCCTCGGGGTGTTCGTCGTCGCCTACCTGCTCATCGCCACCGAGAAGGTCCACCGGGTCGTCGCGGCGCTCGGCGGGGCTGCCGCCATGGTGCTCGTCGGGGCGACGCGGGGCCAGCAGATGTTCTTCGCGGAGGCGACCGGCATCGACTGGAACGTCATCTTCCTGCTCTTCGGGATGATGATCATCGTCGGGGTGCTGCGCACCACCGGGGTGTTCGAGTTCCTCGCGATCTGGGCGGCGCAGCGCTCGGGTGGCCGGCCCTTCAAGATGATGGCGCTGCTGGTCGTCATCACCGCCGGGGCCTCGGCGCTGCTCGACAACGTCACGACGGTGCTGCTCGTCGCGCCGGTGACGATCCTGGTCTGCGACCGGCTGGCCCTCAACCCGGTGCCGTTCCTGCTCGCCGAGGCGATGGGCTCCAACATCGGCGGCACCGCGACCCTCATCGGCGACCCGCCCAACATCATCATCGCGAGCCGGGCCGGGTTGTCCTTCAACGACTTCCTCATCCACCTGGCCCCGTTCGTCGTCGGGCTGGTCGCCGTCTTCGTCGGTCTGTGCTGGCTGCTGTGGGGCCGGCGGCTGACCCACGACCCGGCCCGCGCGCAGAGCCTCATGGCCCTGCAGGGCCGCGAGGCGATCACCGACCTGCGGCTGCTGCGGCGGCTGCTGCTCGTGCTGGTCGTCGTGCTCGTGGGCTTCATGACCCACTCGCTGCACCACCTCGAGCCGTCGCTCATCGCGCTGCTCGGTGCCGGGGCGAGCGTCGCGGTGTCGCGGCTGGGCAGCCAGGAGTTCCTGTCCGAGGTCGAGTGGGAGACCCTGGTCTTCTTCGCCGGCCTGTTCATCATGGTCGGCTCGCTGGTCCACCAGGGCGTCATCTCGGAGCTGGCCACCGCCGTCACCGCCGCCGTCGGCTCCAACTGGCTGCTGGCCTCCCAGGGCCTGCTGGTCGGCTCGGCGGTGCTGTCCGGGGTCATCGACAACATCCCCTACGTCGCGACGATGTCCCCCCTCGTGCTGGACCTGGTCGGCCCCGCCCAGGGGCTGCCCCCGCAGCAGCAGTCGCTGTGGTGGGCGCTGGCCCTGGGCGCCGACCTCGGCGGCAACGCCACCGCCGTCGGAGCCAGCGCCAACGTCGTCGTCACCGGCATCGCCAAACGCAACGGACACCCCATCTCGTTCTGGCACTTCACCAAGTACGGCGTCGTCGTCACCGCCGTGACGATCGCCCTCTCGGTGCCGTACGTCTGGGTGCGCTACTTCGTCCTGGCCTAGTCAGTCGGGGTAACCGTCGGCCACCCCCGCCCGCTCCACCCCCCACGGCCCCGGCCCCCCACGGCCCCGGTCCGCCCCCCCACGGCCCCGGTCCGCCCCCCCACTGCCCCGGTCCGCCCCCCCCACTGCCCCGGTAAAAACGGTTGCCTGGAACCTTCGACGCGTCGAAGGTTCCAGGCAACCGTTTTTACCGGGGGTCGTGGGCGGGGGTCGTGGCGGGGTCGCCGGGGGGCGCGGTCCGGGAAACGTTCCAGGCTACCGTTTTCACTGGGGGGCGCGCAGGACGGCGACGCCGTAGGGCCCCAGAGCGACCCCCGTCGCCGCCCGGCCGGGCCGGTCCAGCCGTAGCGCGGTCGTGGTCGGGTCCCAGGCCAGCAGCAACTCGGCAGTGCCGGCGCCGGGCAGCGGGTGCACCTGCGGACGGCCGGCGAAGTTGACCATGAGCACGATCGAGCCGCGGCGCACGGCCAGCGAGTCGTCGTCGTGGTCGACCTCGACGCGGTCGAGCCGCCCGTCGCGCAGTTCGGGCTCGGTGCGGCGCAGGTGGATGACCTCGCGATACCAGCCGAGCATCCGGGCCGCGGCCGGCTCGCCGCGCTCGTCCCAGCGCAGCACACTGGTATGCCGCGTGGCCGGGTCCTGCGGGTCGGGCACCTGGTCGGACGCCCAGTCGTGCCGGGCGAACTCGGCCCACCGGCCGGCCCGGACCGCGTCGGCCACCGGATCGGCCGGGTCGAAGTCGGTGAAGTACTGCCACGGCGAGGACGCGCCCCACTCCTCGCCCATGAACACCATCGGGGTGAAGGCCGACAGCAGGTAGATCGCGGCTCCCCCGGCGTGCAGCCCGGCGGGCAGCCCGGAGTTGACCCGGTCGCCGACGGCTCGGTTGCCCACCTGGTCGTGGGTCTGCAGATAGGCCAGGAACCGGCGCCCGTCCACGGCCCGCCGGTCGACCGGAGCACCCCACCTGCTGCCTCGGAAGCTCGACCACGTGCCGTCGTGCAGGAACACCTGGGTCAGCGTCTTGCTCAATGCCCCCAACTCGGCGAAGTCGGCGTAGTAGCCCTGGGTCTCGCCGGTGAGCACGGTGTGCAGGGCGTGGTGGACGTCGTCGGACCACTGGGCCGTCATGCCCAGCCCACCCTCGGCGACCGGTCGGACGGTCCGCGCGTCGTTGAGGTCGCTCTCGGCGACCAACCCGAGGGGCCGGCCCAGTTCGCCGGCCAGCGCAGCCACCTCGTCGGACAGCTGGGCCAGCAGGTGCCGCCCCGAGTCGTCGTGCAGTTCGTGCACCGCGTCGATGCGCAGCGCGTCGACATGGAAGTCGCGCAGCCAGCGCAGCGCGTTGTCGACCAGGTGCCGGCGCACCGGCTCGCTGTCCGGCCCGTCCAGGTTGATCGCGGCACCCCACGGCGTCACGTGCCGGTCGGTGAAGTAGGGCCCGAAGCGGGACAGGTAGTTGCCCACCGGCCCGAGATGGTTGTAGACCACGTCGAGGCTCACCCCGAGGCCCCGGGCGTGCGCCGCGTCGACGAACCGGGCCAGCGCGTGCGGACCCCCGTAGGCGTCGTGCACGGCATACAGGTGCACCCCGTCGTAGCCCCACCCCCAGCGTCCCGGGAAGGCCGCCAGCGGCATGAGGCACACCACCTCGACGCCCAGCCCGACGAGGTGGTCGAGCCGGCCGATGGCCGCGTCAAGGGTGCCCTGCGAGGTGAACGTCCCGACGTGCAGCTCGTAGTGGATCGCCCCGAGGATGCCCGAACCATGTTGCGGCCCAGTCCAGTCCGTGTCCGTCCAGACGAAGTCGGCGGGGTCGACGTGGCGGCTGGGGCCGTGCACGCCGTGCGGCTGCCAGGCGCTGCGCGGGTCGGGTGTCGCCGGGCCACCGTCGACCGAGAAGGCGTAGTCGAGCGGCGCGCCCGGGTCGTCGAACTCGACCGTCCACCAGCCGTCCGGGCCCGGCAGCATCGGGTATGCCGCCCGCGCCGGCTCCTCGATCAGCGCGCGCACCTCGCGCGCCGCGGGCGCCCAGACCGCCAGCCGGACCATCAGTCCTCCCGGACCAGCAGGGCGACCGGTCGGGTGGTGAGGATCCGGGCCACCGGGGTGCCGTCGCGGCCGGCGGCCACCAGCGCACCGGTGAGCAGGTCGCGCCACCGCCCGTCCGGCAGCAGGACGGTGGCCCCGCCCCAGCCGCCCGAGGCGGTGAGCCGCTCGACGAGCCGGGTTGCCAGCGCGACGCATTCGACCCGCTCGGGGGTGCCCCGCGCGACCGCCAGCAGGTGGTCGGAGCTGACCCCCAGCAGGCGGTAGAGCGACCCGGCGCCGAACCAGTCGGGGTGGTCGCGGCGCAGCCGCAGCGCCCGCGAGGTGACCAGCAGCTTCTCGTCGTCGGGGTCGAGCTCGCCCCAGGTCCGGGCCGCGTCGAGGGCGGCCAGCCGGCGCGCCCGCTCGGCGTAGTCGACCGGCCGGCGGTTGTCGGGGTCGACGAGGGTGCGAGTGACCAGCTCCATCCCCTGATAGATGTCGGGCACGCCGGGCAGCACGAGCTGCAGCAGCTTCTGGCCCAGCGTCACCGCGCGCACGTGCGGGCGGGTCCGCTCCAGCCACGACTGCACGTGCGCGGCGACCTCGGTGCTGGCCAGGGCCCAGTCGACGAACTCCCCCAGAGCCCGCTCGTAGTCGGCGTCGGAGTGCACCCACGAGGTGTGCACGCAGGCCTCGCGAGCCGCCTTGACGGCGTAGGGGACCAGCCGGTCCGCGGTGGCCGGCCAGGTCGCCACGATGGTCTGCCAGAGCAGGTATTCCGTTGCGGCGTCGAGCCGTTCGGGACGGATCGGGTCGGCGAGGGCACGCGCCTGGTGCATCCACACCGACCACTCGACCGGCAGCTCGCTGACCGGGACGAGCCGGGCGCGGGTGTCCTCGGAGCGTTTCGTGTCGTGGGTGGACAGCGTCGTCATCGAGCCCGGCCACTGCTCGTGCAGGTGCCGGCAGAAGCGGTCCAGCTCCTCGGGGCTGACGCCGAACTCGCCGGGGTTGCCGCCGACCTCGTTGAGGGCGGTGAGGTGCAGCCACCGGTAGAACGCGGTGTCCTCGATGCCCTTGGCCTGGATCGGGCCGCAGGTCTGCTGGAAGCGGACGACGAACTCCGACCGGGCCGCGAGCGCCGCGGCGCTCGACCAGCCGATCGCCTTGCCCATCGCCAGGTCCCGGACCAGTTCGAGGGTGGGCTCGTCGCTGGTCGCCAGCAGCTCGCGGGCCCGCTGGCCGGCCGCGCGCAGCGCCTGCTCGGCGACCGGGTCGATCGGCTCGCCGAGGTGCACGTAGGCGCGGTAGCGGTCCATCGACACCAGCAGCGCGGAGACGGCCCGCCGCAGCGTCTCGGGGCGCAGGTCGGGCATCTGCTCGGCGCCGTCGCAGACCGTGGTGAGCAGCCGCACCAGCCGGGCCACCTCGGCGGCCTGCACCCGCAGCCCGACCTGCATCTTGGCCTCGCGGGCGAACTCCTCCGGCCCCCGCACGTCGCCGGTGAGCACGGCGAGGGTGACCAGCAGCGGCTCGGCCCCGGCCGGGTCGACGAACACGTCGCCGACCCGTTGCAGCGCGTCGTAGCCGGTGGTGCCGGCGACCGGCCAGTCCGGCGGCAGCTGCTCCTCGCCCTCGAGGATCTGCTCGGCGACCACCCAGGTCCCGTCGGTGGCCTCCGCCAGCATCCGCAGGTAGCCGCGCGGGTCGGCCAGGCCGTCGGGGTGGTCGATGCGCAGCCCGTCGAGCGAGCCGTCCCGGACCAGGCCGACGATCAGCTCGTGGGTGGCCCGGAACACCTCGGGCCGTTCCACCCGGACCGCGACGAGGGTCTTGACGTCGAAGAAGCGCCGGTAGTTGAGCCCGAGGTCGGCGGCCTGCCAGTGGGCGATCCGCCACCACTGCGCCGCGACCAGCTCGGGCAGCGGCAGCCGCTCGGTGCCGGGCCGCAGCGGCAGTTCGTGCTCGAAGTAGCGCAGCACCGGCTCGGTGCCGTCGCGGCCACCCAGCCCGACGGCGAGCTGACCGGACTCGAGCACGTCCTCGAGGGACTCGCCGAGGATCGGCATGAGGATGGTGTCCTGGCCGGCCTCCCAGTCGACGTCGAACCACGCGGCATACCGGGAGTCGCGCCCGTCGCGCAGCAGTTCCCACAGCGGCTCGTTGAGGTGGGCCGGGGTCGGGATCGACATGTGGTTGGGCACGATGTCGGCGACCACGCCCAGCCCCCGGGAGCGGGCCGCGGCGACGAGTTCGTCGAGGGCCGCCCGGCCACCGGCCTCCTGCGAGATCCGGCCGTGGTCGACGACGTCATAGCCGTGCGCCGAGCCGGGGGCCGCCTGCAGCACCGGAGAGAGGTAGAGATGGGTGACCCCGAGGGCCGCGAGGTAGTCCAGCTGGGCCGCGGCGTCGGCGAAGCCGAACTCGGCCCTCAGCTGCAGCCGATAGGTCGAGCCCGGGACGGTCACGGGGTCTCCGGGCGCGGGCAGCGCAGCACGACCACGCTGCGCGACTCCACCCGCAGCTCGTCGCCGGGGCACAGCACGGCCGCCGCAATGGTCGCCGCCCCGGCCGCGGCCACCGGGTCGCTCTTGGCCGTGCCGGCCGTCGACACCGGCGCTGATTCGACTGCGGCCGTGTCGATCTCGATGAACCACTCGGGACCGTAGGAGTCCTCGGGGATGGTGAAGTCGATCGCCTCGAAGTGGGCGTTGAACAGCACGAGGAAGGAGTCGTCCCGGATCGGGTCGCCGCGCTCGTCGACCTCGGGGATCGCGTCGCCGTTGAGGAAGACCATGAGGGTCTTGGCGAAGCCGGCCGCCCAGTCGGACTCGTCCATGTGGTCGCCGTCGGCACCGAACCACGCGATGTCGCCCAGGTCGCTCTCGCCGCCGTGGTCGGCGCTGCCGGCGAAGAAGCGCCGCCGCCGGAAGACCGGGTGGTCCTTGCGCAGCCGCAGCAGCCGGCTGGTGAAGCCGAGCAGCTGCTTCTCCTCGGCGGCCAGGTCCCAGTCGACCCAGGACAGCTCGTTGTCCTGGCAGTAGACGTTGTTGTTGCCGAGCTGGGTGCGCGACAGCTCGTCCCCGTGGGCGATCATCGGCACCCCCTGCGACAGCAGCAGGGTGGTGAGGAAGTTGCGCTGCTGACGCCACCGCAGGGCGTTGACCTCGGGGTCGGCGCTCGGCCCCTCGGCCCCGCAGTTCCACGACCGGTTGTGGCTCTCGCCGTCCCGGTTGTTCTCGCCGTTGGCCTCGTTGTGCTTGTCGTTGTAGGACACCAGGTCGCGCAGCGTGAAGCCGTCGTGCGCGGTGATGAAGTTGACCGAGGCGACCGGGCGGCGGCCCGAGTGTTCGTAGAGGTCACTGGATCCGGTGAAGCGCGAGGCGAATTCGCCCAGCGTGGCGTTCTCGCCGCGCCAGAAGTCGCGGACCGTGTCGCGGTACTTGCCGTTCCACTCGGTCCACAGCGGGGGGAAGCCGCCCACCTGGTAGCCCCCGTCCCCGAGGTCCCACGGCTCGGCGATGAGCTTGACCT
>CAZYHR010000114.1:0-10036 GCA_964647395.1 uncultured Intrasporangiaceae bacterium
GCATCCAGGGCATGGCCCGGCGCTACGCCGACTACCTGCCCGAGGAGGGCTTCCAGTTGGGCAACACCATCTCGTCGATGGGTGCCTTCCTGCTCGGCGCGTCGATGATCCCCTTCCTGTGGAACGTCTGGAAGACCTGGCGCACCGCGCCCCGGGTCACCGTCGACGATCCCTGGGGGTATGCCGCGGGGCTCGAGTGGGCGACCTCCTGCCCGCCGCCGCGCCACAACTTCGTGTCGATGCCCCGGATCCGCTCCGAGCGGCCGGCCTTCGACCTGCACCACCCCGAGTCGGTGCCCGGGGCCGTGGAGCCCGCCCCGGCACCCCCGGGCGGAGCGCCGCGTCCGGCGGGCGGGTGACCACCGGGCATCCTCCGTTCGGCTGACCGGATTCCTAGTTCATCCGGATATGCCGGAATAATCTTTACGGACTTCTTACCCTCGGGCGCTCCCACAGCGGCCGCTCAGGGCCCACAATGGAGGTGTCAGTCGGGGGACAGGCGTACGTCGGGGGACGTCGCAACCGCAGGAGCCCCGCATGGTCGTTTCCCTCACCGTCCTCGTCACGGTCGTCACGCTGCTGGCCGTCATCGGCTGCCGCGCCCTGAGCCAGTCCTGGCGGGCGACCGGCGCCTCCATCGACCAGATCCTCGCCTCGATCGACTCCGGCGGCGACGCCGCCGTGACCGCCCCGCGCACCCACGTCGGCCGCCTCGGCTGACCGCACCGGTCCCGGCGGCCGGTCCCTCGACCACCGTCCGGTGACCAGCCTGACCACACCGCGCGCCGCTCGCACCCTGCGAGCGGCGCGCGCGGCATCCTCGGGGGTCGGTCGCCCGACTGCCGCTGCCGGCCGCCCGCGCCGGTTAGCCTGGGCTGCACCCGGGAAGTTATCCGATCGACCCCTGCCCAGTGACGTGAAGGTGGCCAGATGGATTCGCAGGACGTGTCCCGCGCCGCGCGCGAGGTCGGCGACCACCCGGTGGTCGAGAACGGTGCCCGCGTCGGCTATGCCGTCAACGGGCTGGTGCACCTGCTCATCGGCTGGATCGCCCTGCAACTCGCCCTCGGCCGCGGTGGCGGCGAGACGGCCGACCAGTCCGGCGCCCTGCAGACCCTGGCCCGCAGCACGCTGGGTCAGGTCAGCCTGTGGCTCGGGGTGGCCGGCTTCGCCCTGCTGGGTCTGTGGCAGCTGACCGAGGCGATCCTGCGCCGCTCGGACACCGGCGACCGGGTCAAGGCCGCCGGCAAGACCGTCGTCTATGCCGCCCTGGCCTGGTCCTGCCTGGCCGTCCTGCGCGGCTCGGGGTCCTCCAGCCGCGAGCAGACGACCGACATCACCGCGAACCTCATGAGCCGGCCGGCCGGGCAGGTGCTCGTCGTCGTCCTCGGCCTGGCCATCATCGGCATCGGCGGCTACCACGTGGTCAAGGGCGCCAAGAAGAAGTTCCTGCAGGACCTGCGCCGACACCCCGGGCAGTGGGCCGAGCGGGCCGGCCGGGTCGGCTACATCGCCAAGGGCATCGCCCTGGCCGTGGTGGGCGGCATGTTCGTGCTGGCCGGTCTGCGCGCCAACGCCGCCGAGGCCACCGGGCTGGACGGGGCACTGCACAACCTGCTCGGATTCCCCTACGGCCAGGCGCTGCTGGTCGCCATCGCCCTGGGTTTCGCCGGCTACGCCGTCTACTCCTTCGCCCGGGCCCGCTACGCCGCGGTGTGACGGTAGGCCGCGGTGTGACGGTAGGCCGCGGTGTGACGGTACGCCGCGGTGACCCGGTCGGTCACCCGTCGAGCCGGCGCAGGTAACGCCAGGCGAGCGCGGCGCAGATCACGCCGTTGAGCAGGCCGACGATGCAGTCGATCAGGTGGTGCATGCCCCGGTAGAGCCGGGCATAGAAGACCAGGAACGGCACGACGAGCAGCAGCCCGGTGACCACCCGGCGCAGCGCCGGGTTGGCGATCCGCTGGGCCATGAGCGCGAACGTGCAGTAGAGCGCGAAGGACGCCCCGACGTGCCCCGACGGGTAGCTCGAGGTCGGCGGCGCCGGGTCGAGCCGCTCGACGTCCGGGCGGGGACGGTCGGTGATGGCCGTGGCGATGACGAAGATCGTCGCCTGCAGCGAGATGGCGATGGGGGCGGTGACGGCATACCACCACTGCTTGGTGCGCCACCAGATCAGCAGGCTGACGACCAGGCAGGTGGCGATGATGATCTCGGTGTTGCCGATGCGCGACCACACCATGGTCACCGTGTCCCAGAGCGGGGTGCGACCGGCCTGCAGGGCCCGGTTGAGGTCGTCCTCGGACGCCGCGAAGGAGCGCAGCGGGCCGGTGAGCACCAGCCCCACCCCGACGATGGCCACCCAGAGCAGCACCCCCCACGGCAGGGAGCGGCGGGCGAAGTCGCCCAGCGCCTGCCGCACGGTGGGGCGCGAGGGGTCGCGCGCATAGCGGTGCGCGAACGACGACATGCTCAGCCCTCCGGGCGGGTGGTCGGATCGACGGTCGGTTCCGGGGTGGTGGGGTTCCAGCCGACGTAGCCGGCATAGGAGGCCAGCGCCAGCCCGGAGCCGAGGATGATCCCCGCGACGACGTCGGAGGGGTAGTGCGCCCCGAGCAGCACCCGGTCGGCGGCGGTCACCAGGGTGGCCACGACGGCGAGGCCGATGGCGGCATACCGGGCTCGGGGGCCGAGCAGCGGCCACAGCAGGATGACCAGGACCGTGGTGGCCGCTGCGGCGTTGGCCGCGTGGCCGGACGGGAAGCTGTAGCCGGGCGCGTGGACCAGGGCGTCCTCGACCACCGGCCGGGCGCGCTGCACGAGCAGCTTGACGTCCAGGGCGATGTTCCAGGCGGCCATCATGGTCAGGAAGGCCCACAGCGCGCGGGAGGTCAGCCGGCGCCGGCGCCACACCCACAGGCAGACCAGGCTGCCGACCAGGTAGACCCACCGGGGCTGCCAGACCTCCTGCCAGACGATGAGCGACTGGGCGAGGCCGGGCCGTCCCCGGGCGAAGGCGGTCGCCGCCTCGATGGCCGCCTCGTCGACGCGCAGGATCGGCTCCCACCGGGCCCGCACGAGCAGCGCCAGGGTGGTCACCGGCAGGGCGAAACCGACGGCGTATGCCGCGGCGCGCACCAGCCGCCGTCCCCGCCCGGGCCCGGCGGCCCGGACCCGCTGCCACGCGGTGGACCGGGACGGCGCGGGCCGGGTGGCCGGGTGATGGTCAGGCAACGCGGACCACCAGGGCGCCGGGCTTGATGCCGCACACCACGCGGGTGCGCCGGCCGATGGCGTCGCCGTCGAGCTCGGTCTCGGTCGGCTCGAAGGCGACGATCTCGACCTTGGTCGTCGTGCGCCGTTGCAGCCGGCGGTGGCCCTTGCGGCTGCGGGTGGCCAGCGCCGCGAAGGTCGCCCCCCAGCCCCAGGCGCCCCGGGGTGCGGCGACGACGACGTCGAGGACCCCGTCGTCGACGGCCGCGTCCGGCATGAGCTCGACGCCCCCGGTCAGCGTGCCGCAGTTGCCGACGACGACGGCGCGGGCGTGCTGGCGGATCGTGTCCTGGTCGGTCTGCACCCGCACGGTGAAGCCCGAGCCGACGGCCGCCTTGAGACCGGACAACAGATAGGCGGGCCAGCCGAGCAGGCCCTTGACCCGTTCGCTGGCCCCGGCCATCGTCTCGGCGTCCAGCCCGAGGCCGGCCATGACCAGGAAGACCGACTCGGTGTCGTCGTCGCAGCGGATCGTGCCGACGTCGATGCGCCGGGTGCCGCCGGACAGCACGATGTCCAGGGCGATGTCCAGGTCGTCGACGGGCAGTTCGAGGTTGCGGGCCAGCAGGTTGCCGGTGCCCCCCGGCAGCAGCCCGATCGGCACCTCGGTGTCGACCAGCGCCTGGCCGACCGCGCGCACCGTGCCGTCCCCGCCGAGCGGGCAGACGATCGTCGCGCCCTCCTCGATGGCCTGCCGGGCCGGTCCGGTGCCGGGGTCGTCCTCGGTGGTCTCGTACCACACGGCGTCCGGCCAGCCGTTGCGCCGGCAGCCGTCCCGGACCGTCCGCTTGACCTCGGTGAGGTCGTCGAACTTGATCGGGTTGACGACGATGGCCAGTCGTCCTGGGTTCTGGCCCTCGGGTGCCGGCTCGGTCATGGGGCGAACCTAGCGCCCCGGGGGCCGGGCAACCCGCCCGGCGCTGCGGATCGATGCGATCACGCAATGTCGCGACGATCCGGGTCAGCAGGCGGGAGACCTGCATCTGGCTCACGCCGATCTCGGCGGCGATCTGGGCCTGGGTGCGTTCCTCGACAAAGCGCAGCCGCAGGATCTCGCGGGAGCGGTCGTCGAGCCGGTCGACCGCCTCCTGCAGCGCCGAGAGCCACTCCACCCGCTCGAGTTGGTCCTCGAGGGTGGCGAGCCGGTCGCCGAACGAGCCGCCGCCGGCCACCGGGGCGTCCAGGGACTGCGGGCGGTGGTTGGCCGAGGCGATCTGGGCCCGGCGCACCTGGGCCTCGGCCACCCCCAGCAGTTCGGCCAGGTCGGCGACGCTGGGCTCCCGGCCCAGCCGCTGGGTCAGGTCCTGACGGGCCGAGGCCACCGCGAGCCGCAACTCCTGTAGCTCGCGGGGTGGGCGCACCGAGCTGGCGTGGTCGCGGAAGTAGCGGCGCAACTCGCCGCGGATGGTCGGCACGGCGTATGCCGCGAACCGCAGCCCTCGCTCGACGTCGAAGCCGTGCACGGCCTTGACGAGGGCCAGGCAGGCGACCTGGTGCAGGTCGTCGGCCTCGACCCCGCGCCGGGCATAGGAGGCGGCGATCGAGCGGGCCAAGGGCAGGTTGAGCCGGACCACAGCGTCCAGCAGGGAGGCGGACTCGAGCTCGTCGTCGGCGCGTCGGAGCCGGGCGATGAGCGAGTTGGTCGTCCGGTCGCGCTCGGCGTGGACGTCGGGATGCGATAGCGATGCCACGGGGTCTCCTCGGCATGATCGTCTGCTCAGAGACGGCCGAGCTGTTTGACCGTGGTCCTCAAGAAGATTACCCGAACCTGGGCCGCCGCTGGGTGCTGGGCTCCCGGAGCTTTCCGGCCGGCCGCCGACGCTCAGCGCGCGGCTCGGCGGCGCTGCGGCTCGGCGGGTTGGCCGAACTGCTGCTGCTGGCCCTCGACGACCTTCTTGGCGACCTCGGCGAGCTTGATGTTGAGCTCCTGGGAGGTCCTGTCGAGGATCTCGAAGGCCCGCTCCTGGGGCACCCGGTGGGCGGCCATGAGCAGGCCGACGGCCTTGCCGATCTCCCGGTTGGAGCTGAGCGCCTGCTGCAGGTCGGCGGCCTGCTGGCGGGCCGAGCCGGCCATCAGGGCCACCGACGCGAAGGCCGCCAGGACGGTCGCCTGGTCCACCGACCGCTGGGTCAGCGATCCGGGGGTGTCGCTGAAGATGTTGAGGGCGCCCACCTTGCGGCCCTCGATGAGGATCCGGAAGCCGATCATGCCGCGCACCGGGGTGTGCGCGACGACGTGGGCGACCAACTTGGGCCAGGGTGAGCCGTTCGTGATGTCGGAGTCCAGCTGCGGGGTCTCGTCGACGATGGCATCGACGCACGGACCCTCGCCGGTCGCCTTCTCGTAGTCGTCGATCCGCTGGGCGACCTCGTCGGAGGCGGCCGCGGTCTTGACGGCACCGCCGGAGCTCAGCATGAGGCTCGCGTGGTCGCACCCGTCGACGACGTCCAGGGTGGCCGCGACGATGGCGTGGTAGATCTGCTCCGGTCCGTCGGCTCGGTAGATGCGGGCGGCGAGGTCCTGGAACAGCAGCGATGGGGTCGGGTGCACAGTCAGACGGCCTCCGTCGATCTCCGGGCAGCGGGAAGGGTCTGCGCCAGCACACTTCTCGACCGGATCGCGGGGCACAGCCTACATTGTGGACGTGTCCGCCTCCGCTCTTCCGTTCCCCGAGCCGCTGCGCCGGATGCCGGACGGGACGGTCAAGCAGATCAACCCCTATTCGGGCACCTCGGTGTGGACGGTGCCGGGGCGGGGCAACCGCCCGTTGCCCAGCGGCATACCCGATCCGCAACCGGTCGACCACGCCGCCGACGGGCGGCACTGTGCCTTCTGCCCGCAGCGCTATGCCGAGACGCCGCCGGAGAAGTCGAGGATGGTGCGGGACGCCGACGGGTGGCACCTGCTGCGCCGGGTGCCGGTCGAGCGGCTCACCGAGTCGGTCGCCGAGTTCCGGCGCATCCCCAACCTCTTCGAGATCGTGTCCTACGACTACTGGCGGCTCAACTACGGGTTCCGGCCGGGGGGCGAGGCCCGCCGGCACCACGAGTCCTATCTGTCCTCCGGGCCCGGCCGCGAGCACGCGACGGCGATGGCGCAGGTGCGCGCCGTGGCCGGCGGGCTGACCGAGCAGCAGTTCCAGGGGCTGTCCGAGCCCGAGCGCGCCGACCGGGTGCTGGCCCTGTTCGCCGGCACCCACGATGTCATCGTCGCCCGCCGGCACTACGTCGACGGCGCCGAGACCTCCGACCAGCTCGCGTCCTCCGGGACGTTGACGCCGGACGAGCACGCCGCCTACCTGCTGTTCACCGTCGATGCGATGCACGCCCTCTACGACGCCAACCGCTACGCCCGCAACGTCGCGGTGTTCCAGAACTGGCTGCGCCCGGCCGGCGCGTCGTTCGACCACCTGCACAAACAACTCGTCGCGGTCGACGAGCGCAGCGTGCGCACCGAGGCCGAGCTCGGCCGGCTGCGCGGGAACCTCAACCTCTACAACGAGTTCGCGGTCGACTATGCCGCCCGGCAGAACCTGCTCGTGGCCGAGAACGAGCACGCCGTGGCCTTCGCCGGGTTCGGGCACCGCTACCCGTCGCTGGAGGTCTATTCGCGCAGCCCGTCCGGGCGACCGTGGGAGCAGGCCTCCGACGAGGTCCGCGGCCTGTCCGACCTGCTGCACGCCATGCACGCGGCCACCGGGGCCAGCGTGCCGTGCAACGAGGAGTGGCACTACCAGCCACCTGACCTCGACCTGCCCATGCCCTGGCGGGTGGTGCTCAAGTGGCGGGTGTCGACGCTGGCCGGCTTCGAGGGCGGCACGAAGATCTACCTCAACACCATCGACCCGTGGACCCTCGCGGCGCGGGTCACCGACGCGCTGCTGCGGCTGCGCGACGAGCGCCGGGTGCGGGCCGATCTGCGGGTCGGGCAGGAGTGCGACCCGCGGCCCAACTCGCTGCGCTACAACCCGCTGCTGCGCTGAGAGAAAGCGAATCTCGTCCCCGGCGGGCGGCGGATTTTCTACGATGTAGAGTAGTGTTCTACAACGTAGAGGAGATGATCCGGGATGTCCGCTTCCACCGGCCGGCGCGCCGCCGTCCGCCCCGTGCAGCGCGGTGGCCTCGAGCCGATCGTCGGCCGCTACGACCGGCCGGTGCTGTTCTACCTGCTCGCCACGGCCATCCCGTGGGCGTGCTGGCTGGTCGCGGCATACCTGAGCCACCGGCCCGAGCAGGGCGCGGCGGTCCGCGCCGCGACCGCCGTGCTCGGCGTGGTCGGCCTGGCCGCGCCGTTGGCTGTCGTCGCCTGGTTGCTGCGGCGCCAGCCCGAGGTGTGGGCCGACATCCGGCGCCGACTGCTGTGGCGGCCGGGCACCCGACCGGGCTACGTCGCCTGCGCAGTCCTGCTGTTGCCGGCGAGCATCCTTGCTGCGCAGGCGATCTCGCTGCTCTTCGGCTACAGCCCCGAGCAGTTCCTCCTGCGGGACGGGTTCAGCTTCAGCGCCGGGCTGCTGCCCGCCTGGGTGGTCCTCGGGTTGGCGGCGGTCCTCGAGGAACTGGCCTGGCACAGTTACGGCACCGACGCCCTGGTCAGCCGGATGCGGGTGCTCAGCGCGTCGCTGCTGTTCGTCGTCGTCTGGGCGCTGTGGCACCTGCCGCTGTCGCTCATCCAGGGCTACTACCACGAGGAGGTGGTGCAGAGCGGGTGGCTGCACGCGCTGAACTTCCCGCTGAGCATGATCCCGTTCGTCGTGCTGATGAACTGGCTCTACTTCCGCACCGGCCGGAACATCTCGGTCGCGATCGTCTTCCACCTGGTCGGCAACTACGCCAACGAGGTCTTCCGGACCGACCCCGACAGCAAGCTCATCCAGACCGCGCTGCTGCTCGTGCTCACCGTGGTCGTCGTGGTCCGGGAGCGCGACCTGTTCCTGACCCGGCCGGCCGACCGGGTGCCGCCCGGCTGAGCGCGGCCGGGGGGTCGCCCCCTGCGAGACAATCGGGGCATGGCCGCCCGAACTCGTGACCGTCCCGCGCTGACCCGCGAGCACATCGTCCGGGTCGCGTTGGAACTCATCGATGCCGCTGGCGTGGACGGGCTGTCGATGCGCCGGCTCGGCCAGGCCCTGGGCGTGGACCCCATGGCGGTCTACTACCACGTCCCGCACAAGGCGGCGTTGTTCGACGCCATCGTCGAGCAACTGTGGAGTGGCGTGTCGATGCCGGCCCGAGAGGTGGGGGAGACCTGGGAGCAGGTGCTGCACGGAGTGTTCACGGCGTTCCGCGGCCGGCTGCTGGAGCACCCTCGAGCGGTCGTGCTGGTCGGTACCCGGCCCACCGTGGCGCCGGCCATGCTGCGCCTGGTCGACGCGGCGCTCGGGCGGCTGGTCGCCTGCGGTCTCAGCGCTGCCGAGGCCATGCAACTGGTCGACTGCCTGGCCGGGTACACGGTCGGCAAGGTGCTCGGCGAGTTGGGCGAGGCGGACGCCGCGGTGGCCGAGGTGGTCGGCGCGGCCCTGGCCGACGTCACGCCGGGCACGCACCCCCACCTGGCCCGGGCCATGGCGGCCGGCTATGCCTACACCCCGGACGAGCAGTTCGACCGCGGTCTGCGCGCCCTGCTGCGCGGCTGGCCGACCATCGTTACCAACCCGTGATGTCTGGTCGAACAGGGCATCGAATCATCGACCCCACCTGCAGAAAAACATCGCTGCAATTCTCAGTACTACATTCGTGTCATTCTCGAATCCGCCCGTGACACACCGTGATTCACGAGACAGAAGTTTCTCGTGTGACTCGAGTGGCTCTACGCTCGATCCGCGCAGCACCCATCCCCTGTGGTGGGTCCCGGGGGGAGCGGAGCGGCAGGAAAGGGAGTTCACCGAGTGTCCAGCAGCGCGGGACGGTCCACCGGGGCCGCCCTCGGCACCACCCCCACTCGGCGTCGCCTCGGTGCGGTGCTCGTCGGCACGGCCCTGTTGAGCGCCCTGGTGGCCCCGCCGGCGCTCGCCGAGCCGGACCCCATCCCGTCCGCCTCGGACGTGGCCGCCGCGCAGGCCGCCGCCGGCGATGCCGCCGCCCAGGTCGCCGCCATCGACGCCGAACTCGCCGGCGCGCGGGCGTCGGTGCTCGCCGCCGACGAGCGGGCCGCGATGGCCGAGCAGCGCTATCTGCAGGCCGCCGAGGACCTGTCCGCCGCGACCGCCGCGGCCGAGGCCGCCACGGCCGCCGCCGGTGCCGCTCGCCAGGCGGCCGACGCCGCGAGCCTGCAGGTGTCCCGCTATGCGGCTGAGGTCTTCCAGGGCGGCGACTCGCTGAGCCAGCTCGACATCGTCCTGGGCGACGGTGGCCCGGCCGCCGCGCTCGACCGCGCCGCCGGCTTGGACGCCGTGGGCGAGGAGCGCGCCCGGGTCATGCGCGAGTCGGAGTCGGCCAGCCTGCTGGCCGACACGACCCAGCGGGCCGCCGCGGAGGCCCAGACCCGCCAGCAGCAGGCCGCGACCGCTGCCGCCACGGCGCACACCGACGCCCAGCGCCAGGCCGCCCAGGCCGAGGCGACCGCCGCCGCGGTCGGCGCCCGCCAGCAGGCCGCGACCACCCAGCTGGCCCAGCTGCGCAACTCCTCGGTCGAGCTCGAGCAGCAGCGCCAGGCCGGGCTGGCCGCCCAGGAGCAGGCTCGGCTCGAGGCGGAGAACCGCCGCCGGGCCGAGGCCGCAGCCGCGGCAGCGGCCCGCAAGGCGGCCGCGGAGGCGGCGGCCCGCGG
>CAZYHR010000115.1:0-9971 GCA_964647395.1 uncultured Intrasporangiaceae bacterium
CCAAGGAGCTCGACATGACCCCCGAGAAGGTCGTCGAGGTCCAGAAGTACGGCCGTGAGCCCATCTCGCTGCACACCCCGCTCGGCGAGGACGGCGACAGCGAGTTCGGCGACCTCATCGAGGACTCCGAGGCGATCGTCCCGGCCGACGCCGTGTCGTTTACCCTGCTGCAGGAGCAGCTCGACTCGGTGCTCGACACCCTGTCCGAGCGCGAGGCCGGCGTCGTGAAGATGCGCTTCGGCCTCACCGACGGCCAGCCCAAGACCCTCGACGAGATCGGCAAGGTCTACGGCGTCACCCGCGAGCGGATCCGCCAGATCGAGTCCAAGACGATGAGCAAGCTGCGCCACCCGAGCCGCTCGCAGGTGCTGCGCGACTACCTGGACTGAGACGTCGGCACGCTGGTCCAGTGACCTGCGGCCAGACGGCCCGCCGGTCAGTCCGTCGTCGAGGTCACCGCGAGCAGCGTCGACAACGAGTTGAGCGCCTCCGGCTGGATCCAGTAGTAGACGTAGGTGCCGCGGCGCTCGCAGTCGACCAGCCCGGCCTCGCGCAGCGTGCGCAGGTGGTGGCTGATCGTCCCGGAGGACAGGTTGAAGGCCGGGGTGAGCTCGCAGACGCACAGCTCGGCCCGGGCCGCGATCATCGAGGCCATCCGCAGCCGCACCGGATCGCCGAGCGCCTTGAACATCGGCGCGAGCCGCTCGGCCGCGGCGGCGGTGACCGGCGTCGCCGCCAGGCCGCAGCAGGTGACCCCGGTGGGTGCGGTCTGCAGGACGGCCATCCATCTATCTTGACAGCCATCGAATCAATGCGCCAGAGTGGTGGCGTTGATTCGATGGATATCGAGACAGTGCTGGTCGAGGCAGTTCTCGTCGAGTGCTCGTCGAGGGAGTGCCTTCGAGGCGGTGCTGCTCGACGATCTCGGGGCGGTGATCTCGAGGCAGCCGGAGAGGGGCCGTCATGGTCGACCCGAAGGATGACGACACGATCCGCGCGGCGGTCCGGGACCGGTACGCCGGTGTCGCGCGCTCGCTGCTGACGGTCGCCGAGCAGGGCTGCTGCTCGAGGACCTCGTGCTGCGGCGCATCAGCCGGCCCGCCCGCCGTGGATCCCATCACCTCCGGTCTCTACGACCCGGCCGACACGCCCTTCGAGGGTGCCCTGGCGGCCTCCCTCGGCTGCGGCAACCCGACGGCGCTGGCCCTGCTCCAGCCCGGTGAGGACGTGCTGGACCTCGGCAGCGGTGGCGGGCTGGACGTCCTGCTGTCGGCCCGCCGGGTGGGGCCGACCGGCACGGCATACGGGCTGGACCTGACCCCCGAGATGCTCGAACTCGCCGAACGGAACCGTCGCGAGGCGGGCGTCGCCAACGCGCGGTTCCTGCTCGGGGCCATCGAGCGGGTTCCGCTGCCGGACGCCAGCGTCGACGTCGTCATCTCCAACTGCGTCATCAACCTCAGCACCGACAAGGACGCGGTCATCGCGCAGGCCCATCGGGTGCTGCGGCCGGGGGGTCGCCTCGCCGTGTCCGACATCGTCCTGCTGCGCGACATCCCCGAGGCCCTGCGCGGGGTCGTGGCGCTGTGGACCGGGTGCGTCTCGGGCTCGCTGCGCGACACCGAGTTCGTCGCCAAGCTGCAGGCGGCGGGGTTCGCCGACGCGTCGGTCGAGGTGACCCGGCGCTACCGGCGAGCCGACCTGGAGTCGATGGCCGACCAGCTCGACGCCTCGCGGCTGCCGGCCGGCCTGTCCCTGGCCGAGGTCGTCCACGCCCTCGACGGCGCCTTCGCCGGCGCCTTCGTCCGCGCGGTGAAGCCGTGACCGGCCGGGCCCGGACCGTCGGCCCGGTGGCCGCGCCCGGCACCTGCGTTCGCGCTCAACGCCGGCCGTCAGGCTTCGCCGGCCGGGGTCGTCGGCCCGTTCATCGAGGTGCCGGTGCCGGTCGACTCGGCGACCTGTCGCTGCGACGGCGCGCGACCTTCCACCACCCCATCGCGGGGCAGGACTGCCATGGAACTCGACCGTGACGCGCTGGTCCGCCAGTTCGTCGACGACCTGAGCTACCCGAAACCCTGTCGGACAGCGTCGTCCGAGCCGCCGACGTCATCGTCACGATGGGCTGCGGGGATACCTGCCCAGTCTTCCCCGGCAAGCGCTACGAGGACTGGCAGGTCGCCGACCCGGCCGGGCAACCGATCGAGGTGGTCCGGGAGATCCGCGACGACATCCAGGCCCGGGTCACCACCCTGCTGCGCCAGATCCTCACCTGACCTGCTGCGCCAGATCCTCACCCGACCGCCCCTACCGGAAAGCCCGCCCATGACCACCCCCCAACCGTCGGTCCTGTTCGTCTGCGTCCACAACGCCGGGCGGTCCCAGATGGCCGCCGCCTACACCCAGCACCTGTCCGCCGGGGCCGTCGAGGTCCGCTCCGCGGGGTCGGCCCCCGCCGAGTCGATCAACCCCGCCGTCCGCGAGGCGATGCTCGAGGAGGGCATCGACATCTCGGCTGAGCGGCCCAAGATCCTCACCGACCAGGCCGTGCGGGCCAGCGACGTCGTCATCACCATGGGCTGCGGCGACACCTGCCCGTTCTATCCCGGCAAGCGCTACGAGGACTGGGTGCTCGACGACCCCGCCGGGCAGGGGGTCGAGGCCGTCCGGCCGATCCGGGACGAGATCAAGGCCCGGGTGCGGACGCTGCTGGCCGAACTGCTGCCGCAGGGCCGCCCGCCGGACTAGTTCCGCACCGGGTCACCGCCCGCGCCGGCGCAGCCGGGCCGGCCGCGGCCACCGGCCGGCCCGAGCCAGCCGACCGGCCCGAGCCAGCTGGGCGGCCCACCAGGACCGGGCGTCGGAGGGCAGCAGCAGCGCCCGGGCGCGTTGCTGCCACGAGCGTGACCGGGTGATCGCCTGGATCACGACCCGGGCCTGCTCGTCGACCAGGGCGACGTCCAGATCCGCGCCGGGCCGGGCATAGCGGGCCCGCTCGACGGTGGCGACCAGCCCGTGCAGCGCCTGCTGGGTGGGTTCGCCGAGGTAGCCCTCCCGGGCGTAGTGCAACTGCCAGTCGCGCAGCGTGCCGCCGGCCGGCGGCGGCAGCCCGAGGTCGGTCAGCTGGCCGGTCAGCCCCTGCCAGGTGGACTCGATGCGGGTGGCGGGGGGCCCGCCGGTGCGGCCCCGCGAGCGGCGCAGCACCAGGGCGGTCAGCGGCAGCACGAGCAGGACGACGAGCGCGGTGCCCAACAGCAGCAGGCCGGTATGCCACGGGTCGGCGAGCCAGGCCTGGATCCGGTCGCGCAGCGGCTGCTGGATCTCGGTGATCTCGCCGTCCGCGGCGGTGCCGTCGTTCTCCCGTGCCGGCCGGTCCAGCGGGTCCTCGGTGCTGCGGGCGCTCGGCACCGGCACCGACGTCGTCGGCACCGGCGTGGTCGGGGCCATCGTCCAGGCCGGCGCGGTGCCGGTGCGGCTCGACGGGGTCGGCTCGAAACGCACCCAGCCCGCGCCGGGGAAGTACAGCTCCGGCCAGGAGTGCGCGTCGGCCGCGGACACCGTGTAGACCCCGTCCTGCATCGACCCGGGCAGGAAGCCGATGGCCATCCGGGCCGGGATCCCGGCGGCCCGCGCCATCATGACCATCGCCGAGGAGAACTGCACGCAGTAGCCCTGCTTGGACTGCAGGAACGCCGTGATCGGGTCGGGCCGCTCGCCGGTCGCGGTGACGACGTCGGGCAGGGTCAGGGTGTAGCTGAAGCCGCCCGTCGAGCGCAGCCACTCCTGGATCGCCACCGCCCGGTCGTAGGGGTTGGCGGCCGCCTCCCGGGTGGCCTCGGTGGCCGCCGCCTGCACCGCGGGCGCCGAGCCGGGGTCGATCCGCAGCGCGGCGTTGAGCCCGCGGGTGCCCGGCAGCCGGTCCGGGCCGGCGACCCCGTCGACCCCGTCGCGCAACAGGGCCGGGGTCAGGGCCAGTTCGAGATAGGTCGTCGAGTAGCTCGACGGCCGGGTCTGCACGTGGATGTCCGCGGTGTTCTGGTCGACCTGCCAGGACACGCCGCCCAGGTCGGCGGCCAGCAGCGGCTGCGGGGTGGCCAGCGCGGGCGGATCGAGGGTGAAGCCCTCGACCGACAGGATCCGCTCGGTCCGCCCGACGCTGTCGTCGACCTCCTGCCGGGTGGTCTGCCCGAGGGTGGTGGGTCCCCTGGTCCAGGAGGTGCCGTCGTAGGACGAGGTGGCCAGCACGCGCAGCGGTGCCGGCGTCGAGGCACTGGTGCGGTAGCGCAGCACGGTCGTCGTGTCGCCGGAGGTCAGGCTGCGCCCGACGTCGAGCGTCGAGGAATAGCCGATGCGCGCGTTGCCGCGGCCGTCCGCGCTGCGGGCCAGCCCGTCCAGCAGATAGCGGGTCGGCAGGTGCGGCATGACCAGCGGCAGGGCCAGCGACACGACGACCACGACCAGCCCGAGGCGCCGCGCGACCGTGCCGAAGCGGGTGGCCGGGTCCTCGCCGGAACCCACTCCGGCGGCCACCGGCCGGGCCACCGTCGAGGCCCAGCGCTGCATGCCCACCTGGGCGTGCCGGCCGAGCAGCAGCAGCCAACAGACCGCCGCCGCCGCGAAGTAGCCGGGGGCCAGCGCGGCACCGTTGTTGGCGGCCGCTCCGAGGTATGCCGCCAGCAGCACCACCCCGGCTGCCGCCGGGGCTGCGCGGCCCACTGCGATGTAGTCGACGAGCACGGCGACCCCGGCGCCGATGAGGGCGAAGGTCACCTCGACGCCGGGGTTGGTCGGGATCGGGGCGGCCGCGGCATACACCGTCGTGCCGAACTGCCAGAACAGCTCGCCGAACCGGCGCGCCGTGTCGAGGGTCGGCACGGCGTACCACGTGGTGCCCGACCCGACCGACCAGGTGGTCACCAGCGCGACGACCAGCACCTGGGCCGGCACGGCGAGCAGCGAGCGGGAGGTCGCCCGGCGCACCAGCGCGCCGGTGCCGGCGACCAGCACGACCAGCCAGACGCCCCGGGCGTACCACGACCCGGTCTGGACCAGCGTCGTGAGCGGCAGCAGCGCCGCGAGGCTGGCCAGGGCGGCCAGCGGGGTCAGGCCACGGCGGGCAACGGTCATCGGGCGGCCACCTCACCGGTGCGCTGCGCGGCGAGCTGCGACCACGCCTCGGTGACCCGGTCGCCCGCGGTCACCGCCGCGACCCGCCAGCCGCCGGCGCGCACCAGGTCGGCGGCCTGCGAACCGGCGGCCGGCTGCCCGGCGAAGCTGTCGGCGTCCAGCACCAGGGCCAGCGCCGCCGATCCCGGGTGGCGCAGCGCGGCCAACGAGCGCAACTGCTGCTCGTCGTCGCCGACGACCACCGCCACGACCAGGCCACCGCCGGACACCAACCCCTGACCGGCCCGCACCAGCGGCGCCAGTGAGCCGCCCGGCGCGGGCTGGGTCACCGCGAGGGCGTCCAGGACCCGGTCGTCGTCGGTCGCGAGGTCGGCGTGCCCGTCCTCGACGGTCTCGGGGGTCAGCAGGTGCACGGCGTAGCCCAGCCCGGACAGGTGCACCGCCACCGACGCCGCCGCGCTGACCGCCCACTCGAACGACGAGCCGGGCCCGGACCCGCGGTGCGCCTCGGCCCGCGGGTCGAGCAGCACGACCGCCCGCCGCCGGGCCGGCCGGTCCTCCTGGCGGACCATGAGCTCGCCGGTGCGCGCGGTCGCCGGCCAGTGGATGCGGCGCAGGTCGTCGCCGTCGCGGTACTCGCGGATCGACTGGTCGTCCTCGCCGTGCAGCGCGATCATGAACGGGATCTCCCCGTCCGCGCCGACCCCGGTGCCGCGCGGCCGGCCCCCGCCCAGCGGAAAGGTGCGCGGCACGACGACGAGCTCGGTCGCCTCGCCGACGTCGACGAAGCGCATGGTCAACCCGAACGGGTCGCGCAACTGCACGGTGAGCGGGCCGAGCAGGTGCCGGCCGCGCAGCGGTGGGCGGACGGCATACGTCAGGGCGCGCGCCTCGCCCGCGGACAGTGAGCCGAGCAGCGCCCGGGGCCGCTCGCCGAGCAGGTAGTCGATCCGCTCCTCGGCAAGCATGATCGGGGTGGCCCGGGAGCCGGTGTTGTGCACCGTGGTGACGACCGTGGCCACGTCGTCGGCGACGACCCGCACCGGCTCGGTGTCCCGGTGCACGACCAGCCCCGGTGGCCGGCGCCGGCCCAGCAGCGCGGCCAGCAGGGGCAGGGTGAGCAGCAGCACGGCGATGCGGGTCAGGTCGCGGAAGCCCAGCGCGTAGCCGGCCAGCAGCAGGGTCACCCCGGCCGACCCGAAGGCGCGTCCCCGGGTGGTCAACAGGTCACTGATCGCTCGCACGTCACCTCCTGGCCGGTATGCCGCGGGCGGCCTCAGCGCCGGGAGACCGGGACGGGGGTGGCGCGCAGCACCTCGCCGAGGACCTCGCCGGGAGTGCGGTGGGCCAGCGCGGCCTCGCCGCTGAGCATGATGCGGTGGCCGAGCACCGCCGGCGCGACCCGCTGCACGTCGTCGGGCAGCACGTGGTCCCGCGCCTCGAGCGCAGCATGGGCGCGAGCCGCGCGCAGCACGTGCAGACCGGCCCGCGGGGAGGCCCCGAGCCGGATCGCCGGGCTGGTGCGGGTGGCGTTGGCCAGGTCGACGACGTACTGCCGCACCGCGGGAGAGGCGTAGACGTCCCGCACGACCCTGACCAGCCGGGCGACGGTGGCCGCGTCGGTCACCGGGGCCAGGGTCTCCAGCGGCGAGGCACCGCCGTGCGTGTCGAGCATCTCGACCTCGGCGCCGGCCGACGGGTAACCCATCGAGATGCGTGCCATGAACCGGTCGCGCTGGGCCTCCGGCAGCGCATAGGTGCCCTCCATCTCGATCGGGTTCTGGGTGGCCATGACGATGAACGGCTGCTGCAGGGCGTAGGTCTGCCCGTCGACGGTGACCTGGCCCTCCTCCATGCACTCCAGCAGCGCGGACTGGGTCTTGGGGGAGGCCCGGTTGATCTCGTCGCCGACGACGACGTTGGCGAAGATCGCGCCGGGCCGGAACTCGAAGTCGCGCACGTCCTGGTTGTAGACGCTGACCCCGGTGATGTCGGAGGGCAGCAGGTCGGGGGTGAACTGGATGCGCCGCACCGTGCAGTCGATCGACCGGGCCAGCGCCTTGGCGAGCATCGTCTTGCCGACCCCCGGCACGTCCTCGACGAGCAGGTGACCGCCGGCCAGCAGCACGGTGACGCAGGTGCGCACGACGGCCGGCTTGCCCTCGATGACCTGCTCCATCGCGGTGGTGATGCGCGAGGCCACCGCGCGCAACTCGGCCAGGGCCTCGGGCGTCGAACGCTCCACCTCGAGGTCGGCGCTGCTCGTCACGGGTCGGGTGCGCGGGTCGGTCACGGTTCCTCCACTTCGCTCCACCACGGCTGGTGCGCTGCGGTGCCCGCCGTTGCGGTGTCCGGCAACGGTACGTCGCCCGCTGCCGTCGACGAAACCAGATCGCCGGATCCGGCGCGGCCGGGATTCCGCCCTCCACTTCGCTCCACCGTCCTGACCAGCACTGATGGGCTCAGCGGGGTGGTGACACGGCCGATTGAGGTAGGCAGGTGGAGGGAAGTGGAGTATCGTGGGGAGTCAAGGAGCGCGAGGGCGGGGTGAGCCGTCGCGCCGGGTCGCGAATCCGAGCCCCCCCGGGGATCGGTGGAAGGGGTGGTGCGGTGTTCCTCGGCACCCATCACCCGCTGCTCGACGACAAGGGGCGGCTGATCCTGCCGGCCCGCTTCCGGGAGGAGTTGGCCGAGGGGCTGGTCATGGCCAAGGGCCAGGAGCGGTGCATCGTCGTCTACACCAGCGCCGAGTTCGAGACGGTGGCCGCCGCGGTGCGCCAGGCCTCGAGCTCGATCGGCTCGGTGCGCGACTACACCCGGGTGCTCGCCTCGAGCGCCACCGCCGAGGTGCCGGACCGCCAGGGTCGGATCACCGTCCCGGCGATGCTGCGTGACTACGCGGGCCTGACCCGCGAACTGGCCGTCATCGGCAACTTCAACCGGGTCGAGATCTGGGACGCGGCGGCGTGGGCCGGCTACCTCACCCAGAAGGAGCAGGTCTTCGCCGAGCAGCGGGAGGAGGTGGCGCCCGGCCTGTTCTAGCCGAGCCCCGGCGGCCGATCCGGCGCGCCTGCGCCCAGGTCTCCAGCCGCTTGCCGTCCCGAGGCGACTTCCCCCGCGTCGGGCCGACCGAGCAGCAGCTCCACCCAAGCGGGTGGAGACCTGAGGGCAGGACCGCCAGGACCCATCGCTGCCTAAGCCGACAGCCCCCGCAGCGAGCAACCGAGACCCACCGCCGAGCAGCAAGGACCCCGATGACCGAGCGCCCCGCCGCCGACCGGCACCAGCCGGTGCTGCGTGAGCGGGTCGTCGACGTGCTCGCGCCCGCGCTGACCGAGCCGGGCGCGACCTACGTCGACGGCACCCTCGGTCTGGGTGGCCACGCCGAGGCCGTGCTGCAGCGCTGCCCGCAGGCCCGCCTGGTCGGCATCGACCGCGACGTCCGGGCCCTCGAACTGGCCCGCGGACGACTGGCCCGGTATGCCGACCGGGTCACCCTCGTGCACGCGGTCTATGACGAGTTCGACCGCGTGGTGCGCGAGCTCGGCCTGCCGACCATCGATGCCGCGCTGTTCGACCTCGGGGTGTCCTCCATGCAGCTCGACGAGGTCGACCGGGGCTTCGCCTACCGGGTCGACGCCCCGCTGGACATGCGGATGGACCCCACGACCGGCCCGACCGCGGCCGACGTGCTCAACACGTATGCCGCGGCCGATCTCGAGCGGGTGCTGCGCGACTACGGCGAGGAGCGCTACGCCCGGGCCATCGCCCGGGCCGTCGTCACCGACCGGGCGCGCACGCCGTTCCTGACCTCCGGCCCGCTCGTCGCGCTGTTGCGCCGGGTGGTGCCGGCCGCGTCGCAGCGTAGCGGTGGACACCCGGCCAAGCGCACGTTCCAGGCGCTGCGCATCGAGGTCAACGACGAGCTCGCCGCGTGGGCCCGGGCCCTGCCGGCCGCGATCGCCCGGCTGCGGGTCGGCGGCCGGATCGCGGTGCTGTCCTATCACTCCCTCGAGGACCGCATCACCAAGCGCACCCTGGGCGCCGGCGCCACCTCGCGCACCCCGGCCGGGATGCCGGTCGAACGGGCCGAGGACGCGGCCTACCTGCGGCTGCTCACCCGGGGCGCGCAGCTGCCGGACGAGGCGGAGGTCGCGGCCAACCCGCGGGCCGCCTCGGCCCGGCTGCGCGCCGCCGAGCGCGTCGGGCCCGGTCCGGCCCCCTCGAACACCCCTGCGCGCCAGCCCCACTCCCGACCCAAGGAGCGCCCGTGAGCCAGGCCACCGTCACCGCCCGGGTCGCCGGTCGCCCCGTCGCCCGCCTGGCCCGCCGCGCCAGCCTGCGGGTCGTCCCCGCGGCGATCGAGCGCTCGCACGCCGGGGTGTTCGCGGGCCTGTGCATGGCCCTGCTCGCCGCCGGGCTGCTCGGGCTGCTGTTGCTGCACACCCAGCTGGCCAAGGGCACCTTCACCATGCACGAGCTGACCCAGCGCTCGGGCACGCTGGCCGACCAGCAGCACGAGTTGACCCGGGCCCTGGACGCCGAGCGCAACCCCGGCAGCCTGGCCCAGCGAGCCCTCGCCCAGGGGATGGTGCCGGCCTCCTCGATGGCGTTCATCGACCTGCGGGACGGCCGGATCATCGGGGTCGCCGAGCCGGCCGTGGCCACCAAGGTCGTCACGGTGGTCACCTCGCCGCGACCGGTGCCCGCCGCCCCGGCACCCGCCCCCGCACCGCCCGCTCCGGCCGCTCCCGCACCTGCTCCGGCCGCCCAAGCCACACCGGCCGCTCCGGCGGCTCCGGCCGCTCCCGCCGCCCCGGCGCCCGCTCCGGCCGCGCCGGCTCCGG
>CAZYHR010000116.1:0-9863 GCA_964647395.1 uncultured Intrasporangiaceae bacterium
GCGGCCACGCTGGCCTTCTGCACGTTGAGGATCTTGCCCCGGATCGGCAGCAGCGCCTGGAAGTCGGACAGCCGGGCCGCCTTGGCGGTGCCCATCGCCGAGTCGCCCTCGACGATGAACAACTCGCTGCGCGCGATGTCGTGGGTGCGGCAATCGACCAGCTTGGCCGGCAGCGAGGAGGACTCGATGAGCGACTTCTTGCGCTGGGTCTCCTTGTGCTGGCGGGCGCTGATCCGGGCCTTCATCTCGCCGACGACCTTGTCGAGCACCAGCGCGGCGTGTGCCTTGTCGTCGCGCTTGGTCGAGGTCAGCCGCGCGGTGAGCTCGGCCTCGACCACCCGCGCGACGATCGCCCGCACCGCCGGGGTGCCGAGGATCTCCTTGGTCTGGCTCTCGAACTGCGGCTCGGCCAGCCGCACGGTGACGACCGCGGTCAGCCCGGCGAGGATGTCGTCCTTGTCCACCTTGTCGGTGCCGACCTTGAGCCGGCGGGCGTTGACCTCGAGCTGTTTGCGGAACACCTTGAGCAGCGCCTGCTCGAAACCCTGCAGGTGGGTGCCGCCCTTGGTCGTGGCGACGACGTTGACGAAGCTCGACACCCGGGTGTCGTAGCCGCTGCCCCAGCGCAGCGCGATGTCGACCCCGCAGTCCCGCTCGACCTCGGTCGGCACCAGGTGTCCCTTGCCGTCGAGCACCGGCACCGTCTCGGTGAACGGGTGGCTGCCCTGCAGCCGCCACACCGCGGTGACCGCCGGGTCGGGCGCGAGGAACTCGGCGAACTCGGAGATGCCGCCCAGGTGGTGGAAGTCCTGCTCGACCGGCCCGGCGCCGTCGGTGCCGGCCCGCTCGTCGCGGACGACCAGCCGCAGCCCGGGCACGAGGAACGAGGTCTGCCGGGCCCGCGCCAGCAGCGCCTCGAGGTCGACCTCGGTGCCCTTGAGGAAGATCTGCGGGTCGGGCCAGAAGCGCACCCGGGTGCCGGTCGCCCCGCGCGGCGCCTTGCCGACCACGCGCAGCTCGGAGCCGGTCTCGTAGGCCGTGAACGGCGCCTGCGGGCCGGGCGCCCCCGCGTCGTCGGCGAAGACTCCCGGCTCGCCGCGCCGGAAGCTCATCTGGTAGGTCTTGCCGCCCCGGTCGACCTGGCAGTCCAGCCGGCTGGACAGGGCGTTGACCACGGAGGCGCCGACGCCGTGCAGGCCGCCGGACGCGGCATACGCGCCGCCACCGAACTTGCCGCCGCCGTGCAGCTTGGTGAACACCAGTTCGACACCGGTCAACCCGCTGGCCGGCTCGGTGTCCACCGGTATGCCGCGGCCGTTGTCGCGGATCTCGACCGAACCGTCGGCGCCCACCACCACCTCGATGCGGTCGCAGGCGTGCCCCAGGGCCTCGTCGACCGCGTTGTCGATGATCTCCCACACGCAGTGCATCAGGCCGCGCTGGTCGGTGGACCCGACATACATGCCCGGGCGTTTGCGCACCGGGTCGAGCCCCTCGAGGACCTGCAGGTGCCGCGCGGTGTAGGCCTGCGGCGAGACGGTGCTGCGGGTGCTCGGGGGGCGCGTGCTCAACAGGGATCCTTGCTCGGGCGGGTGCTTGGCTCTGGCAGGCTAACGGGTCGGTCGGACAGCCGACCCGCGACTCGTCCGCGTGTCTCAATCGGGGATCAATGCCCTCGGGGAACGATCTGCCGTGCTTGACTGTTGACTCAGGCGACGCGGTCGACCGGGTGGTCGGCAGGGTCGCCCGGGCGTCGAGGCAACCAGCGGGGTCGCCGAGACGTCCGGCAGTTACGACGGGTCCCGAACCCCGGGATCCGGCGACATGGAAATGAGAAGGCCGACGTGAACGCAATCTTGGCCACCCGCCTCAGCGCCGCAGACCGCTGCGACCGCTGTGGCGCCCAGGCCTATATTCGCGCCCGCCTGGTGTCGGGGGGCGAGCTGTACTTCTGTGCTCACCACGGTCGTCAGCACCTGCCGGCGCTGGCCGATCGGGCGATCGAGATCCACGACGAGACCGACCGGCTCACCGCGTCGGACCACGAGGGCGCCGGACCGCGGTGACCATCGGCTCCACATGGGTCGTCGGCCTGATCATGGTCGTCGGCCTGGTGGGCATCGTCGTGCCCGTGGTCCCGGGCCTGGTGCTGACCGTGCTGGCGACCGCCATCTGGGCGTTCGACCATCCGCAGCCCCGGGCCTGGATCGTCTTCTGGGTGGCCGTGGTCCTCTACCTGGCCGGGGTCGCCCTGCAGTATCTGCTGCCCGGCCGCCGGATGCGCCGGCAGGGGGTCGGCACGGGGACCATGGCCCTGGCCGTGCTGCTCGGGGTCGTCGGCTTCTTCGTCATCCCGGTCGTGGGCGCGTTCGTGGGATTCGTCCTGGGCATCTTCCTGGTCGAACTGCACCGGCGCCGCGAGCGGCGGGCCGCGTGGGCGGCGACCAAGGTCGCGCTCGTCGCGGTGCTGCACTCGATGGGCATCGAGCTGATCGCGGGGCTCGCCATCGTCGTGACCTGGTTGGTCGGGCTGCTGACCCTCGGCCCGGCGTAGCGCCCCGCGCGCTCAGAACTGGTCGCGGTCGCGCTTGTCCCAGCGCTGCTCCATGCGCTGCATGAACGTGCCGCCGGCGCGCTTCTTCTTGCCCTGAGCCGGGTGGGCCTGGACCGCGCCGTCGTCGGTGACGACGCCGGTGGGGCCGGACTTCTTGGCGGGGGCGAACCCGTAGACACCTGCGGCGACCATGACGGCGAAGCCCACGGCACCGAGCCAGATGACCTGGTTGAGGACGGCGAGGAAGACCAGTCCGAGACCGGCGAGGATGCCGACGACACCGACGATGAGCCGTTGCCGGCTGCGGGTCATGCTCTGGGTGCGGATGCGCGCGGCGAAGCGCGGGTCCTCTGCATAGAGAGCCTGCTCCATCTGCTCGAGGAGCTTCTGCTCTCGCTCGGACAGTGCCACGGCCCACCCCTCCCATGCGTTGCGGGTGTTCGGTTCTCCTTGGGACAACGACGAGAACCGGAGATGTGTTCCCCCTGGCTGCTGCCGGAGGGCCAGATGCGCGATGCCTAGGCGTTCAGGATAAGCCGCCGCGAGGGCTGGTGGTACCCGGACGTTCGGTTGATCATGCCGGGCCCCGGGGGGCCTGCGGGTCGCGCACCAGCGAGGCGGGCCGCACCGCCCCGGCACCGAAGCGCGCCGAGGCTCGGTCGACGGCCCGGTCGGCCTCGCGCCAGCCGTGCTCGGGGTCGTCGAGCCGCGGTTGCCGGGCCGCCCGCTCCGACTCGACCAGTCCCTCGAGCCGCACCCCGACCAGCCGCACCCGGGCCCGCTGCAGCCCGAGCGCGTCGTAGAGCGCCCGGGCGGTGGCGAAGATGTCCCGGGACACGTCGGTGGCCTCGCGCAGGGTGCGCGAGCGGGTGATCGTCTGGAAGTCGGCGAAGCGCACGGTGATCGTCACGGTGCGCCCGACCAGGCCGGCCGCCCGGACCCGGGCGGCGGTGCGGTCGGCCAGCCGCAGCAGTTCGCGGTGGATGAGCACCGGGTCGTCGAGGTCGGCTGCGAAGGTCTCGCTCGAGCCGATGCTCTTCTCCCGCTGCTCCGGCTCGACCCGCCGCGGGTCGCGCCCCCACGCCAGGTCGTGCAGGTGTGCTCCCGCGGCGTCGCCGAAGGCCCGGCGCAGGGTCTCGAGCGGGGTGTGCGCCAGGTCGGCCACGGTGCGCAGCCCGAGTCGCTGCAGCGCCTCCTCGGTGCGCTCCCCCACCCCCCACAGCGCCCCGACCGGCAGCTGGTGCAGGAACGGCACGACCTCGGCGACCGGCACGACGAGCAGCCCGTCGGGTTTGGTCAGCCCGGAGGCGAGCTTGGCGACGAACTTCGTCGGCGCCACCCCAACCGAGCAGGTCACCCCCTGCTCGTCGGCGATGGTGTCGCGCAGCCACTGGGCGATCGTCGCGGGGGGCCCGAGTCGGCGCACCGCCCCGGCGACGTCGAGGAAGGCCTCGTCCAGCGACAGCGGCTCGACCCGGTCGGTGACCGAGCGGAAGGTCTCCATGACGGCCGCCGACACCGCGGCATACCGGTCGTGGTCGGGGCTGATGACGGTGGCGTGCGGGCACAGCCGCCGGGCCCGGGCCATCGGCATCGCCGAGGTCACCCCGAAGGCGCGGGCCTCATAGGTCGCCGACAGCACGACCGACCGTCCGCTGCCGCCGATGACGACCGGGGTGCCGCGCAACTCGGGGTGCTCGAGCAGCGACACCGAGGCGTAGAACGCGTCCATGTCGACGTGCAGCACGGTGCAGCCGGTGTCGTCGGGTGGTCCCTGCCCGGCGCGCGGCGGCGGGCGGAACTGGCGGCGGCTCACCGGGGCGTCCCGGTCTCAGTCCGGTCGGCCCGCCAGCAGGTGCAGGCCGGCGCCGAGTTCACCGAGGAAGGGGTATGCCGCGTGCCCGGCCAGCGCCTCCTCCAGCCCGAGCAGCGCAGTTCGGCCGGAGTCGGTGTCGACCACCGCCGGCGGCACGAGGTCGGCCAGCAACCGCACGCCGTGCCAGCGGTGCACCTGCAGCCCGGCGGCGGCGACCAGACCCTGCACCTCGGCCAGGTCGAAGCGCCGAGGGAGCGGGTCGTGCGGCCCCCACCGGCCGTCGGTGCTGGTGAGGACGGTGTGGGCCTGGGCCAGCTCGCCGGCCAGGGCCCGGGCCAGGACCGCCGCGAGCCGGCCGGAGACGAGCAGCGAGAGCACCCCGCCGGGCGCGAGGGCGGCGGCCAGGGCGCGCAGCGTGGCGGCCGGGTCGTCGACGACCTCGAGCACGCCGTGGCAGCAGACCAGGTCGACCGCGCGGCCGGCCAGCACGTCGGCGAGGGTGTCGGCGTCGCCCTGCACCGACTCGACCCGGTCGGCGACCCCGGACTCGTCGGCGCGGCGTCGCAGCGCGGCCAACGCGTCGGGGCTGGGGTCGACGACGAGCACCTGGGCGACCCGGTCGGCACCCAGCTCGGCCAGCGGGACCGCCAACTCGCCGGTGCCGCCGCCGAGGTCGAGCACCCGAACCGGACGGCCGACACCGGCGATCCGGGCGTCGACCTGGTCCCGGACCGCGGCCCACAGCGCCGCGGTGCGGGCGGACGCGGCCGCACGGCGGGCACGGCTCTGCTCCTCGGGCACGGCACCCACCCTAGTGCCCGACCCCCGGGCCGGGCCGGGCGCCGGGTCCGGCCCGCGGGCCGGGCGGGGTGGCGGACGGGGCGGCGGACGGGGTGGCGGGCGGGGTGGCGGGCGGGGTGGCGGACGGGGTGGCGGACGGCGGGCGGCATACTGCGGGGGTGGAGGCGCCCGGGGTCGTCGGCTGGCTGCTCGACGGCGATGTCGCCGTGGCCCATCAGACCACCCGTGACCTGCTCGGCGGCGACCCGGCCGGGCTGCGGGACCTGCAGGCCCGGATCGCCACCGAGGGGGCCGGGGCGGCGCTGCTGGCGGCGCGCGGGCCGGAGGGGCACTGGGGGCGCGGCTGCTACGAGCCGAAGTGGACCAGCACGCACTACACCCTGCTCGAGCTCAAGGAGCTCGGTCTGCACCCGGCCCACCCGGCCGCCGCCGAGTCGGTGCGGCTCGTGCTGGCCACCGGCAAGGGGCCCGACGGCGGGTTGGACCCGACCCGGGCGCTGCGCCGCAGCGACGTGTGCGTCAACGGGATGGCGCTGGGCTACGCGGCCTATTTCGGGGCACCGACCGAGGCGCTGGCGAGCATCGTCGACTTCGTGCTGGACCAGCAGTTGCCGGCCGACGCGGCGGGCGCGCACGGCGGCGGCTTCAACTGCCGGCTCAACCGCGCCCGGTCGGGGGTGCGCCACCCGTCGGCGCACTCGACGGTGTGCGTGCTCGAGGGCCTGACCGAATACCTGCGCCAGGGCCACGACCACCGCGCCGACGAGGCGGCGGCGGCCCGGGAACTGGCGGTGGGCTTCTTCCTGCACCACTGGGTCTATCGCAGCCGCACGACCGGAGCGCCGATGCACGAGGAGTTCACCCGCCTGCACCACCCGGCGCGGTGGCACTTCGACGTGCTGCGCGGCCTCGATGCGCTGCGCGACGCCGGGGTGGCCCCCGACGAGCGGCTCGCCGACGCCATCGAACTGCTGCGCTCGCGGCGGCGCTCCGACGGTCGGTGGGCGGTCGGCCGGGCCTACCCCGGGCTCACCCAGGTGCCGGTCACCCGCGCGGGGCAGCCGGATCGCTGGGTGACGCTGCGGGCGCTGCGCGTGCTGGCGGCATACGGGGCGGGCTGAGGTCATCTCAGTGCCCCGAACTGCCGGGGCTGGAGTGCCACAGCTTGCGCGGCGGCCGGCCGTCGGTGGGCTCGCCGGGCGGTCGGGTGTCGGCATAGAGCGACTGCCGGAAGCCCGAGGCGTGCACGAGCACCGGGCGACCGCGCGGGGTGCCGACCGAGATGCCCTGGGTGCGCGGGCGGCCGGGCGCGGCATAGGCGGTGTCGTCACGGTCGCCGACCGGGGTGCCGTCGGCGGCGGCCGCCGCCTGCTGATAGGGCCCCTCGGCCCAGCCGGTGCCGGTGGCCACGGCATAGGGCTGCTGGTATGCCGCGGCCACGGCCGCCGCTCGCTCGTGCGCCTCGGCGTCGGCCGCGGCCAGGGCCTCGAGCAGGGCCGGGCGGCCGCCGGCGGCGAAGGCGTCCCAGAGTCCGGACAGCTCCCACGCGCCGGTGGCCCGCAGCGAGATGCCGCGCTTGCCGGTGCGTCGCACGACACCTCGGACCAGCAGCAGCCAGGAGTGGAACACCGTTGCGGCATAAGGCCCTTGGACGTCCTCGAAGAAGGTCGAGTCGGAGGGGCCGGTGCCGTCGTCGAGGGTGAGGAAGACGACCCGGCGCCCGGAGCGGATCGGCGGGGTCTGGGTGGCGACCTTGACGCCGGCGACCCACACCTCGCTGCGGTTGCGGCGGGACAGCAGGTCGCGTGAGCGGGTCACCCCGAGGGCGTCGAGCATCGGGCCGTAGAAGTCGACGACGTGGGCGCTGGCGTCCAGGCCGAGGATCTCGAGCTCGGCGCGCACCCGCTCGGGACCGGTGAGCTCGGGCAGGCCGCTGGCCGGCCGGGGCGCCGGGTCGTCGATCGGCAGCAGCAACTGGGTGTGCCGGTCGGCTTCGCGCACGGGTGCCGCGGCCTGCGACTGGGCCGCTGCGAGCGCGGCGATGTCACTGCCGTCGAGCGCGGCGATGTCACTGCCGTCGAGCGCGGTCTCGCGGATCGTGCCCGGCCCGGAGCGGACGCCGGGTTGCTGGGTCAGGACGGGGTCCTCGCGGTGCGGGTGGGCGGCGGCCAGCGCCCGGGCGTCGGTGACCGGCGCCCCGGCCGACAGCCCGCCGGGCTGGCGGACCGACATGGTCGCCGGGCGCCGGCTCCATCGCTCGGCCGCGAACGCCCCGGTGCGCGACCGCCCGCGTCCCGAGCCGGAGCCGACCCGCGACCACCGGTCGAGCTCGGCGACGTGCAGCAGCAGGTCGCGCCTGGTGGCCCGGCCCCGGTGGCCGGTGGCCGACCCGCCGACGATGCCGTGCAGCGAGTCGAATCCGCCTGCCAGCACGAGGCGTTCGGCCACCGGTCGGCTGACGTGGGCGCGGCGCCAGAAGTCGGCGAGGTCGGCATAGGGCTGGCCGGCGACGACCCGGGTGATCTCGGCCTCGCTGATGCCCTTGACGTCGGCCAGCGACACCCGGATGCCGTAGCCGCGTCCGTCGGGCAGGTCGGGGTCGCGCGGCGGCCCCGCACCACGCTCCCCCGCACCACGCTCCCCCGCACCACGCCCCCCCGCGCCGGGACCGGCCACCGCCTGGGCCGCGCCGGGGAGCTCGACCCGCTCCACGGCATACCTGCTCTTGGAGGCGTTGACGTCCAGGCCGAGGATCTCGATGCCGAGGCTGCGGGCGTCGTCGAGGATGAGCCGCTTGGGATACATGCCGGGGTCGTGGGTGAGCACGCCGGCCAGGAAGGCCGCCGGGTGGTGGGTCTTGAGCCAGGCCGACTGATAGGTCGGCAGGGCGAAGGCCGCGGCGTGCGCCTTGCAGAAGCCGAAGGAGGCGAAGGCGCGCAGCACCTCCCAGATCCGGTCGGCCTCGGCCGTGGTGTAGCCGCGGGCCAGCGCCGCCGGCCGCCACCACGCCTCGACCTCGAGCTGACCCTGCGGCGAGCCGAGGGCGCGACGCACCTCGTCGGCCTGGGCCAGGCTCACCCCGGTGGTCTCGGCGACGATGCGCAGCACCTGCTCGTGGAAGACGACGACCCCCTCGGTCTCCTCAAGGGCGGGAATGAGGCTGGGGTGCAACCAGTCCCGCTCGGCGAAGCCGTGCCGGGCCTCGAGGAAGGGCACGATCATGTCGGACTTGACCGGCCCGGGGCGGAACAGCGAGATGTCGATGACGAGGTCCTCGAAGCGCTCCGGCCCGAACTTGCCGATGAGTTCGCGCTGGCCGGGGCTCTCGATCTGGAAGCAGCCGAGGGTGCGGGTGGTGCGGATCATCGCGAAGGTCGCCTCGTCGTCGAGCGGCACCTGCTCGCGGTCGTCGAGGTCGATGTGTTTGCCGTCCACCCGGGCCACCTCGTCGACGGCCAGGGCCATCGACGACTGCATGCGGATGCCGAGCACGTCGAGTTTGAGCAGCCCCATCGTCTCGACGTCGTCCTTGTCGAACTGGCTCATCGGGAAGCCGAGCCAGGAGGCCTCCACCGGGGTGCGGTCCAGCAGTGCGGCGTTGGACAGCACGACCCCGCACGGGTGCAGGGCGATGTGCCGGGGCAGCCCGTCGAGCCGCTCGACGAGGTCGAAGAACAGGTCGTAGCGGCTGGCCGCCAGCCCGCTGACCCGCAACTCGGGCAGGTCGGCGATCGCCGAGCGGGCGTGCCGGGCGGCGATGTGCGGGAAGGCTTTTGCCATCGCGTCGACCTCGCCGGGTGGCAGCCCGAGGGCGGCGCCGACGTCGCGGATCGCGTGCCGCACCCGATAGGTGTCCATCATCGAGACGCAGGTGACCCGCTCGCCGCCGAAGCGGGCCAGGATCTTGGGGTAGATCTCGGTGCGCCGGGCCGACTCGCCGTCGATGTCGATGTCGGGCAGCTGGGTCCGCAGCGGGGTGCAGAAGCGCTCCATGAGCAGGTCGTAGCGGATCGGGTCGACCCCGGAGATGCCGAGCAGGTAGTTGACGAGCGACCCGGCCCCCGACCCCCGGGCGGCGACCCGGCAGTCCAGCTCGCGGATCAGGTCGGTCACCGTGGCGACGGTGAGGAAGTAGGTCGGGTAGCCCAGGGTGGCGATGACGTCGAGCTCGTCGTCGAGCCGGGCCTGCACCCGGGCCAGCTCGGCGTCGCGGGCCCCCGGATAGCGGGTGCCGACCGCGGCCCGGCAGCGCCGGGCGAGCTCGTGCTGCGGGTCGGCGTCGACGGCCAGGCCGAGGGCGGTCTGCTCGGGCAGGTGGACGGCACCGATGCCGAGGTCGATGACCGGGTCCTGGGTGCACGAGTCGGCCAGGGCGACGGTGTCGCGCAGCAGCAGTCGGGCGCCCTCGCGGACCAGGGCGGTGCCGCCGGCCAGGCCCGGGCCGGAGGCCTGCACGATGTCGCCGGCGATCGCGGCCATGGCGTGGGTGGGGGCCAGGTGCCCGGCGGTGGTGACCCGGTCGAGGTGGCGCACGTCGAGGGCGACCAGGCGCCGGGCGGCGTCGAGGATGTCGACGGTGGCGGCCTCGGCGGGATCGGCGTGCCGCACCGCCGCCCCGAGCACGACCGGTATGCCGCACTCGCGCCCGCGCGCGAGCAGGCGGGCCGCGTGCCCGAGGCCCATCGGGGGGCC
>CAZYHR010000117.1:0-9805 GCA_964647395.1 uncultured Intrasporangiaceae bacterium
GCCGGAGGGTTGGGTGGCGGCGGAGCTTCCGCTGTCGGCGGTGCCGGTGGAGGAGAGCGGGCTGGCCCCCAAGGAGGTCTGGAGCAACGAGAGCCAGGAGCGCTACGTCCTGGCGATCGCGCCCCGGTCGCTGCCGGTCCTGGCCGCCATGTGCGAGCGGGAGCGCTGCCCCTTCGCGGTCGTCGGGCTGGCCAGCGGCGACGGCCAGCTCGTCGTCGAGGTCGACGAGCGGGGCGAGCGGGCCGTGCAGATGCCGATGGAGGTGCTGCTCGGCAAGCCTCCGCAGATGTTGCGCGACGTGCGCCGGGTCGACCGGTCCGAGCCGGAGATCGACTGTGCCGCAATGCCGCTCGACGAGCTCGCGACGGCGGTGTTGCGGCACCCCACGGTGGGGAGCAAACGCTTCCTGGTGACCATCGGTGACCGCACCGTGGGCGGTCTGTCGCATCGCGACCAGATGGTCGGGCCGTGGCAGGTGCCGGTCGCCGATGTGGCGGTGACCCTGGCTGCCTTCGAGGGTTTCGCCGGTGAGGCGATGGCCAGCGGGGAGCGGATGCCGCTGGCCGCGGTGGACGGCCCGGCGTCGGGACGCATGGCGGTGGGCGAGGCCCTGACCAACCTGCTCGCCGCGCCGATCTCCCTGGACGCGGTGAAGCTCTCCTGCAACTGGATGGCCGCGTGCGGCGAGGACGGCGAGGACGCTGCGCTCTACGACACGGTGCGGGCCGTCGCCCTGGAGCTGTGCCCGGCGCTCGGCGTCGGTGTGCCGGTCGGCAAGGACTCGCTGTCGATGCGCACGACCTGGCGCGACGGCGAGCAGGCCCGCGCGGTCGTGTCGCCGGTGAGCCTGGTGGTCACCGCCTTTGCCACGCTGCCGGACGTGCGCGGCACGCTGACCCCCCAGTTGCGCGGTGGCGACACGTCACTGGTGCTTGTCGACCTCGGGATGGGACGGGCCCGGATGGGCGGCTCGGTGGCAGCCGAGGTGCTCGGCGGGTTCGGCGGGCAGGTGGCCGATCTGGACGACCCGGCGCTGGTGCGCGGACTGATCGACGCGGTGACGCAGCTGCGCCGGTCCGGCCGCATCCTCGCCTATCACGACCGCTCTGACGGCGGTTTGTGGGCCGCGCTGTGCGAGATGGCGTTCGCCGGCCGGCGGGGAGTCGACGTCGAGCTGGGCGAGCTGGTCGCCGCGGCCGTCGCCGCGGCCGGGACGGCCGACGCGGCCGACGCGGCCGGGCCGCGGTCCGATGCCGCGGTGCGGGCCCTCTTCGCCGAGGAGCTCGGGGTCGTCCTCGAGGTGCCGACCGCGCACCTGCCCGAGGTGCTGCTCGTGCTCGGCAGCCACGGACTGCACGCAGCCATGCACGTCGTCGGGCACCCCCGGCAGGACCGCCGGGTGGTCGTCTCGCTGGAGGGAGATCGGCTGCTGGACAAGTCGATCGGTGAGCTGCAGCAGGCCTGGGACACCGTGTCGTGGCGAATCGCCGCCCTGCGCGACAACCCCGAGTGCGCCGACGAGGAGCACGCCGCGGCGGGCGCCGAGGACGACCCCGGCCTGCACCTGCACCTGACCTTCGACCCGGCCGAGCTGCCGGTGCCGCGGGGCGGCGGCGACGCGGCGGCCTTGCTGCGCAGCCGTCCGCGGGTGGCCGTCCTGCGCGAGCAGGGGGTCAACTCGCACCTCGAGACGGCGTTCGCGCTGGACGCGGCGGGATTCGACGCCTTCGACGTGCACATGACCGACCTGCAGGCCGGCCGGGTGCGGCTCACCGACCTGCAGGGCTTCGTCGCGTGCGGCGGGTTCTCCTACGGCGACACGCTCGGAGCCGGCGAGGGCTGGGCCCGGTCGATCCTGTTCAACCCGGCGCTGGCCGAGCAGTTCGACGAGTTCTTCAGTGCGCCGGACACGTTCGCGCTGGGCATCTGCAACGGCTGCCAGATGCTCGCCGCCCTGGCCGACCACATCCCCGGGGCCGAAGCGTGGCCGCGCTTCACCCACAACCGCAGCCAGCGCTTCGAGGCCCGGCTGTCGCTGGTCGAGGTGCTGGACAGCCCGTCGATCTTCTTCACCGGCCTCGCGGGCAGCCGGATCCCCATCGCGGTGTCGCACGGCGAGGGGTTCGCCGACTTCTCCCAGCGCGGTGACCAGGCCCAGGTGCTGGCAGCGCTGCGGTTCGTCGACGGACATGGTCGCGTCGCGGCGGCATACCCGGCCAATCCCAACGGTTCGCCCGCCGGGCTGACCGGGGTCACCACGCCGGACGGCCGCTTCACGGCGATCATGCCGCACCCGGAGCGGGTGCTGCGCAACGTGCAGTTGTCGTGGACCAGCGGCGAGGTGTCCGAGCCGAGCCCGTGGCTGCGGATCTTCCGCAACGCCCGGGCCTGGGTGGGGTGAGCGGATGGGTGAAGGGAGCGGTCGGCTCGTCGTCTTCGACTGTGACGGGGTGCTCATCGACAGCGAACGGCTCAACGTCGACATCGACGTCGCGGCGATCCGCGAACTGGGCTGGCAGATCACCCGCGAGCAGGTCATCGACCGGCATCTCGGTCGCAGCGAGGCCGACGGCCTGGCCGACATCGCCGCTCACATCGGGCGACCGGTGCCGCAGGAGTGGATCGAGCGCTGGCGGCAGGCCTATCGCGACGTCTACGTCACCGACCTGGTCGCGGTGCCCGGCATCGTCGCAGCGCTGGATACCGTTGTCGCCCAAGGGTATGCCGTGTGCGTCGCCTCGTCAGCGCGGCAGGCGGCGCTGCGCCGCAACCTGGGCCAGTGCGACCTGCTGCGCTACTTCCCCGAGGGGACGATCTTCTCGGCGCAGGACGTCGAGCGCGGCAAGCCCGCGCCCGACCTCTTCCGGCACGCGGCCCGGTCGATGGGCTTCGACCCGTCGGCCTGCGTCGTCGTCGAGGACTCTCAGCACGGGGTCGCCGCCGCCCGCGCCGCGGCCATGCCGGTCGTCGGCTTCGCCGGCGGCGTCACGCCGCGCGCGCTGCTCGCCGCCGCCGACGCGGTGATCGCCGACCCGGCGGAGTTGCCGGCGGTCATCGCCGGCCTGTGGTCCTGACCGGGACCGCCGGGTCTGCCCTGTTCGCGGGCCGACGCACGCCGTTGCGCGTCGGGCTCACGGGGTGATGGCGAAGTTGGCGACGACCGCCTGCGCGAGGTCGGCGTCGCCGGTGGCGGCCCAGGCGTAAGGCGCCCCGACGGGGGTGCGGCCGGCGGCCAAGCGGCCCGCCTCCCAGGTGCCGAGCGTCAGTTGCGCGTCTGCCGACCGCGGGGGGACCGACGCCTCGACGCCGCGAGTCCTGCCCTCGACCTCGACCACCCGATAGCCCCCGGTCGCGGACACCGGCCCCTCGACCACGACGACGACCGAGCTGCCGACCGGCAACCCGGCCGAGCCGACGACGCGCGGGAGGGCGGCATACACGCGGGCGATGGCGTTGGCCGCGGAGGGGGTGTCCAGGCCACCGGGGCGGCCCACCGACTCGCGGATGTCCTGCTCGTGGCACCACACGTCGAAGGCGCGCAGGCTGATGACCAGGGGCGCCGGCCCGGGCCCGAATGGCCCCGGGATCTGGTCCTGCTCACCGAGCCCCGACCACTGCTCCTGGCGCCGCTCGAGGTGCACGGCGGACCCGGCGATCAGCTCGGCGACCGGGCGGCCGCGGCGTGACTCGACGAGCCGTTCCATGATCTCGCCGAGCGGGCTGCGCACGTGGCCGCGGCCCGAGACGTCGAGCTCGGGCACGGGTTCGCCGAGGAACATCGCGTCGACCGACTCGACGTGGGCCACCTGGTCGAAGACGTTCCAGCCCGGGCAGGGGCTGGGCAGCGCGAGCTGCTCGTCGGTGAGCCCCGCGGCGAGCGAACGCACCGCCTCGACGGATTGCAGGTAGGCCGCGAGCAGGCTCGGCACATCGGTCGGGGGAGCGGGGGTCACCGTCATGGCCCGACCCTAGCGCCGGCGCGCACACCCATGAGGGTGCGTGAGACCAGTGAGCCAGCAGCAGGAGCAGTGGCCGGTGGTGGCGCCGGTCGGGCTGATCCACACCCACCCCGACTGGCCGCGGCAGGCGGGCCCGGCGGGCACGCTCACTGCGAAGCAAGCCTGAGCCAGTACCGCGGCCTTGAACGATCGCCTTGAGCCCGGACCGGGTGGGTGGCTGCCGCATGAGTAGTTCTCGACTGCGTCGTGGGCGCCGTGCACGTGCGTGGTTCACCGGCCTGATTGGCGCACTGATTGGCCTCTCCCTGTCGTCGGTTGGCGGCGGCGGCGTCGCGACTGCAGCGTCGACGGCGGACGAACCGCTGCATAGCGTTGACACCTCGAATGCCGCAGTGGTGAGCGGTCTCGACGCCCGAGGACAATGTCTCTTCCGTAACGGGGTCTATCCGGCCGGCGGGTTGGTGATCGGGACTCCTCCCTCCCGGACGAATCCCAGGCTGCTCACCACCGAAGCGACGGCCAGCATCGCGGCGAGTTGTGCGGCGCAGGATTACGTCAACTCTGCGGCATACAGGCACCAGGCGGGTATTCCGGAGTTCGTGATCATGGTGAGTTCCCGCGACGAGAGCACGGGGCGTCTCCGGGTCTCCGTTCCCGAGAGATACCACGCTGCCGCCTTGCACGCCCTGGCGGCCTTCGGAGATTCCATCGAGCTCTCGATCCAGAAGAAGGACGTGACGTTCCAAGGTCGTGGGGACTCCACGCTGCGGGCGGGGCTTCAGACCACGGGCTGACCCGGCGGCCCCGAACGCGGGCCAGCACCGGCTTCCGGCTGCCGGGGCACGACCCGCCGGCGCCGGCGGGCACGCGGCCGGTCAGGACGTCTGCGGGTCCCACAGCCGGTGGTAGGCGTTGACGGCCTGCTGGCCGCCCAGGTGGGCATAGAGCACGGTGCTCGAGGCGGGGATGTCCTTGGTCTGGACCAGGTCGATCAGCCCGGCCAGCGACTTACCCTCGTAGACCGGGTCGGTGATCATCGCCTCGAGCTGGGCGCCGAGGCGGATGGCCTCCATGGTCGAGTCGACGGGGATGCCGTAGAGGTCGCCGGCCCAGCCTTCGAGGACCTGGATCTCGTCATCGCGCAGGTCGCGGCCGACCTCGATGAGCTCGGCGGTGTGCCGGGCGATCCGGCCGACCTGGTCGCGGGTCTGCTCGAGGGTCGCCGAGGCGTCGATGCCGAGCACCCGGCGTCGAAGGCCGGTCAGCTGCTCCAGCGCGGCGAAGCCGGCGATCATGCCCGCGTGCGTCGAGCCGGTGACCGTGCAGACGATGATCGTGTCGAAGAAGACGCCGAGGGCCCGCTCCTGCTCGGCCACCTCGAACGCCCAGTTGGCGAAACCCAGTCCGCCGAGCGGGTGTTCGCTGGCCCCCGCGGGGATCGGATAGGGCTTGCCGCCGCTGGCCTCGACCTCGGCGAGCGCCTCCTTCCACGAGTCGCGGATGCCGATGTCGAAGCCGTGCGGGTCCAGCCGGCTGTCGGCGCCCATCATGCGGGACAGCAGGATGTTGCCGACCTTGTCGTTGACCGGGTCCTCCCACGGGACCCACTTCTCCTGCACGAGACGGCAGTTGAGGCCGAGGTGGGCGGCGACCGCCGCGACCTGGCGGGTGTGGTTGGACTGGTAGCCGCCGATCGAGACGAGGGTGTCGGCGCCGGAGGCCAGCACGTCCGGGACGATGTACTCGAGCTTGCGGACCTTGTTGCCGCCATAGGCCAGACCGCTGCTCACGTCCTCGCGCTTGGCCCAGACCTGGGCGCCGCCGAGGTGGCCGGACAGCCGCTTGAGGTGGTGGACCGGGCTCGGGCCGAAGGTCAACGGGTGGCGGGGGAACTCGTGCAGTTTCATCGGTGCGCCTGCTTTCTGTTGAGCGGACTGGTGCCGGCTCGGGTCAGCCGCCGGCTTGGGTCAACTGAGGGTGTCCAGGAGGGGTTGGAGGGACTGCCACGTCTCGTGCGAGACCTCGGCCGCCGCCTCGGTGTCGCCGGCCGCGCATCGGTCGACCAGGCGGTCGTGCACGGCGACCGAGCCGCGCCCCGGCAGGCAGGAGAAGCGCAGCCGCTCGAGACGGCGCACGATCGGGGTGAACTGGTCCAGGACGGCCGCGATGGCGGTGTTGCCGCTGGCGCGCACCGGGATCGCATGGAACGCGTCGTCCGCTGCCAGGGCCGCCTCGGCGTCGCCGGCGCGCATCGCGGCGGCGAACCTGCCGTTGTGCGAGCGCATCTGCGCCAGATCGGCGGCGGTGAGCTGCGCCACGGCCAGCTCGACGGCGAGCCGGTGCATGGCGGCGACGACGGACTGCGCGTCGCGGATCGCCTTGATCTCCAAGGGGGCCACGGTCGTCGACCGGCCGGGAGCCGTGGTGACGAGGCCGGCCGCACCAAGACGCAGGATCGCCTCCCGGACCGGGGTCCGGCTCACCCCGAGCCACTCCGCCAGCTCCAGGTCACGCAACTGCTCGCCGGGCGCGAACGTGCCGTCGACGATCGCGTCGCGCAGCCGGGTGTAGGCGTCGTCGCGCAGCAGGCCCCGCTTGAGGGCCATCGACCCGTCGCTGGGTACCGGCACGCAATATATTGCACATCGCGACATCCACCACTGTCAAGAGCGCCCGGGAAACGTTCCAGGCAACCGTTTTCACCGGGGTCGGGGTCGGTTCGGGGTCGGGAAAGGTTCCAGGCAACCGTTTTCACCGGGGTCGGGGTCGGTTCGGGGTCGGGAAAGGTTCCAGGCAACCGTTTTCACTGGGGGTCGGGGTCGGGAAAGGTTCCAGGCAACCGTTTTCACTGGGGTCGGGGGTCAGCGGATCCGCCAGCGGCCGGGGTCGGGCGGCTCAGGGGAGGGGTGGGGGTCGGCGTCGGTGAACGGCCGTGCGCCGCCACGCCAGCGGTCGACCTCGGCGCCCAGGCGCAGCCCGGTCGGCAGCGGGGCGGCCGAGACCGCGCGGCGCAGCCGCGCCCGGTCGAGCGCGCCGAACGGCGCGGACGCGACGACGACGTTGCCGAAGCGACGGCCCTTGAGCACGTCCCGCCCGGCGAGCAGCGCGACGTCCCGCCGGGCCGGGGCCGCCACCCCCCGACCGGGCGGCGGCCGACCTTCCCGACCGGGCGGCGGCCGACCTTCCCGACCGGGCGGCGGCCCACCTTCCCGACCGGGCGGCGGCCCACCTTCCCGACCTGCCGGAGCCTCCGTTCCCCGCCCGCCCGCGCCGGTAGGCCGCTCGGCCGGCTCATGCGGGCCGCCCTGCGAACCCGGGTGCGCCCCAGCGAATCCCGCGACCAGCCCGGCGAGCACCCGCGCCAGGTAAGCCAACCCGGGCTCGTCGGCCAGATTGGCGACGAGCACCCCGGACGGCCCGACCACCCGAGCCGCCTCGCGCCAGGCCTCGACCGTGGTGAGGTCACCCGGCACCCGGCCGGCGGCATAGGCATCCAGCACGAGGACATCCGCGGACCCGTCGCGCAGCGCCGCCAGCCCGGCCCGGCCGGCGACATCCCGCACCCGGATCCGGTGGTCCCGCGGCAACGGCAGCCGTTGCCGCACCGCGGCGGTGAGCTCGGCGTCGGGCTCCAGGACGACCTGCGGCGACCCGGGCCGGGTGTGCTGCACCCAGCGGGCCAGGGTCAGTCCGGCCCCGCCGATGTGGGTGACCCGCAGCGGCCCGGCCGGCAGTGCGTCGAGGACCAGCGCCAGGTGCGCGACGTAATCGAAGGCGAGCAGCCCCGGATCGGCCGGGTCGACGTGCGACTGCGGCTGCCCGTCGACGACCACGGTCACCCCGCCGCGCTCGTCGACCTCGAACCGGAAGCGCCCGCCGGCCGCGGCCGCCGCCTGTTGACCCGACCCGGACACCCTGTGCCGCAACGAAACTCAGCCCCAGACGGCGAGCATGACCGATGCGATGAGGGTGAGCACGCCGCTCATGACGAGGAACCACCCGATGACCAGGAACGGCGTGCCCCGCTCGGCGTGCGTGACGAGCATGGCCCGCTCGGGCCGGTCGGGGTCGACGAGCACGTCGACCGACTGCCCCGGCTGCCAGATGTCGCCGCGCGAGCGGGACCGGACCCGGTGCTGAGAGCCGTCGCGGGCGGCATACGCGAGGTGCGGGTTGCGGATGAGCAGCCCCTCGGCGCCACCCTCGCGGTCGACGATGCGTCCGGTGACGACGTCCCACCCGGCGGCGGCATCCTGGCGGCGCCGGCCGATGGCCACCCACCACGAGCCGAGGGCGACCCAGAACAGCCCGATGAGCGTGCCGACCAGTTCACCGGCCTCGTTCCAGGGCAGGTTCACGGCAGCAGCATGACCTTGGTCGCGCGCCGCTCGTGCATCGCGGCATAGGCCTCGGGGGCCTGCTCCAGCGGCAGGGTGAGGTCGAAGACCTTGCCGGGGGCGATCTGCCCGGACAGCACGAGGTCGCGCAACTCCGGCAGGGTGCGCCGCACCGGGGCGACTCCCCCGGCGAGCGAGATGTTGCTGCCGAACAGCGTGCCCATCGGCAACTCGACGCCGTGCGGCACCCCGACATAGCCGACTCGGCCGCCCGGGCGCACCGACTCGATGGCTTGGCGCATCGATTCGTCGAGCCCGACGCACTCCAGGGCGACGTCGACCCCGATGCCCTCGGTGATCTCCTTGACCTTGCCCACGCCCTCCGCGCCGCGCTCGGCGACGATGTGGGTGGCGCCGAACCGGGTCGCCAGATCCTGGCGCGCCTCGTGCCGGCTCATCGCGATGATCGTCGTCGCGCCCTGCAACCGGGAGGCAATGACCGCGCACAGCCCGACCGCGCCGTCGCCGATGACCGCGACCGAGTCGCCCGGTGCGACCCGCGCGCTCTGCGCGCAGTGCCAACCGGTGCCCATGACGTCGGACAGCGCGAGCAGGTCGGGATAGGCCGCCGGGTCGGGCACCTCGGGCGTGGCCACGAGCGTGCCGTCGGCCAGCGGCACCCGCACCCATTCGCCCTGCCCGCCGTCGACCTTGAAGCCCGCAAGGTCGCGCCCGCCGTAGAACCCGCCGCGCACGCACGAGGTCTGGATGCCGTTGCGGCAGTGCGGGCAGGTGTTGTCACTGTACTTGAACGGTGCGATGACGAAGTCACCCGGCCGCACGGTCGCCACCTCGTCGCCGACCTGCTCGACGATGCCGACGAACTCGTGCCCGATCCGCTGCCCCGGCTTGACCTCGTTGACGCCGCGATAGGGCCACAGGTCCGACCCGCAGACGCAGGCCGCGGTGACCCGCACGACCGCGTCGGTCGGCAGGTGGACCTGCGGGTCGGGGGCGTCCTGCACCCGAATGTCGAAGGCGCCATGGATCGTCGTCACTCGCATGACCCCATCTTGCTCGACGCGGCGCCGTGATTGACTCGACGGGTGCCAGCGCGTCGACGGGTGCCGGTGGCGACCGGGGAGCAGGCCCGGCTGGTATGCCGCGCCGCGGCCACGGCCGGCGAACTCGCCGCGGTGCCCCGCGGCACCGTCGCGACAGCGGTGCGCTATGCCCTGGAGGAACTGGCCGCCCGCGCTCCGGGCCGCTCGGTCGAGGTGCGGGTGCCCCCGCACGGGGCGGTGCAGTGCGTCGCCGGGCCGGTGCACCGGCGCGGCACGCCGCCCTCGGTGGTCGAGACCGACGCCGCCACCTGGCTCGCGGTGTGCGAGGGGGATCTCGCCTGGGCCGACGCCCTCGCCGCCGGGCGGGTCAGCGCCTCGGGGGAGCGGGCCGCGCTGGAGGCCTGGCTGCCGCTCTGGTGAACCCGCCGGCCCGCCGGCCCGCCGG
>CAZYHR010000118.1:0-9576 GCA_964647395.1 uncultured Intrasporangiaceae bacterium
GGGCGCGAGGTATTGCGGGGTGCCCATGACCTCGCCGGTGCGGGTGTGCCCGACGCTGTCGCCGGCGCGGGCGATGCCGAAGTCGGTGAGCTTCACCCGGCCCTCGGGGGTGACCAGGATGTTGGCCGGCTTGACGTCGCGGTGCACGACGCCGGCCTCGTGGGCGGCGGCGAGCGCGAGCGCGCACTGACCGAGGATCGACCGGGCCCGCTCGGGGTCGACCGGCCCGCGGGCGATGATCGACGACAGCGGCTCGCCGGGCACGAGTTCCATGACCAGATAGGCGGTGCCCTCGTCCTCGCCGTAGTCGTAGACGGCGGCGATGTTGGGGTGCGTCAGGCCGGCGGTATGCCGCGCCTCGTCGCGGAACCGTTCGGCGAAGGCACCCTCGTCGTCGGCGCGTGGGCGCATGACCTTGACGGCTACGGTGCGCCCGAGCACGTCGTCGCGGGCGGCCCAGACGTCGCCCATGCCGCCGGCGGCGATGCGCTCGGTCAACTCGTAGCGGCCGCCGAGGACGTCGCCGACGCCACCGCCGCCGGCTCCCGTGTAGGGGCTCATCGGGTGATCACCGCCTCCATGACTGCCTTGGCGATCGGTCCGGCCGTGCGGCTGCCGCCGGCTTCGTCGCCGGCGTTGCCGCCGTCCTCGACGACGACGGCCACCGCGATCTGCGGGTCGCCGGCCGGGGCGAACGCGGTGAACCACGCGTGCGGCGGCTTGCCCGGCTCGTGCTGGGCGGTGCCGCTCTTGCCGGCCACGGCGACGCCGGAGATCTTGGCCGGCCCGCCGGTGCCGGTGTCGACGACCGCGGTGAGCATCCGGGTCAGGGTGGCCGCGACCTCGGGGCTGACCGCCTGGGACAGCTGCTCGGGTCGGTGTTTGTCGAGGATCTGCAGGTCGGCGCTGACGACCTGCTCGACCAGATAGGGCCGCATGACGACGCCCCGGTTGGCGACGGCGGCGCTGACCATGGCGACCTGCAGCGGGGTGACCCGCACGTCATACTGCCCGATCGCCGACTGCGCGGTCTGCGGTGGGTTGAGCACGGCGGGCACGCTGCTCGGGCTGACCCGCATGGGGATGCGCAGCGTCTCGCCGAAGCCGAACTTCGCGGCCTGGTCGCGCAGCGCGTCACCGCCGAGCTTGAGCCCGAGCCAGCCGAACGAGGTGTTGCAGGAGATCTCCAGCGAGCGCTGCAGGGTGACCTGGTCGCCGGGCCCGCACGAGCGGTTGTTGTAGTTGGGCAGCCCGACGTCGGTCTGCGGCAGGTCCATCCGGGCCGGGCCGGGCAGGAGGGTCTGCTCGTTGACCGTGCCGGTGGACAGGCCGGCAGCGGCGGTGACGATCTTGAAGACCGAGCCGGGCGGATAGAGGTTGCCGGCGATGGCGCGGTTGACCATCGGCCGGGTGGGGTCGGTGTTGAGCTGGCCCCAGGCGGACTGGACGGCCTTGCCGTCGTGGCTGGCCAGCAGGTTGGGGTCGTAGCTCGGTGAGCTGACCAGGGCCAGGATGGCGCCGGTCTTGGGGTTGAGCGCGACGACGGCGCCGCGCTGGTTGCCCAGGGCTCGGCGGGCGGCCTCCTGGGCGCGGGCGTTGATGGTCAGTTGCAGGCTGGCGCCGGTGGGCTTCTTGCCGGTGAGCAGGTCGGCGACCCGCTGGTAGAACAGCGCGTCGGACGAGCCGGACAGCAGGTCGTCGGAGGCGCCCTCGAGCCCGCCACCGGCCCCGTAGATGAAGGAGTAGTAGCCGGTGATGTGGGCGTAGGCCGGGCCGCCGGGATAGCTGCGCAGGAAGGCCAGTTCGCCGCCGGAGGGTCGGCTCACCGCGATCGGCTGGTCGCCGACGAGGATCTGGCCGCGGTCGCGGGAGTAGTTGTCCAGCAGGGTGCGCCGGTTGTCCGGCCGGGCGCGCAACTCGGGCGCCTGGACGAACTGCACGAGGGTGGCGGCGACGAGCAGGGCGGCGAACAGCAGGCCGACCAGTCGGCTCATCCGCAGGATCGGGGTGTTCACGGGTGGGGCACCTCCACGGTGGGGGGCGCGTCGTCGTCGAGCGGGCTCTCGGCGGGCTGTGCAGCGCCGCCCGCGGGTATGCCGCCCGCGGCCCCGCCGTCGCCGGCTCGCGGTCCCGGGTCGGCCGCCTCGCGGGGCGGCGCGGGAGCGGGTTCGGTCAGTGCCGCGGCCGGTGCGCCGGCGACGGCCGCCGGGGCGGCGGCATACGCCGGGGTGGGGGTGCGCCGGCGCGGCACCGGGGAGTGCAGTCCGTCGGTGGCCACGACCGGTCGGCGGGCCTGATCGCTGATCCGCAGCAGCAGGGCGGTGAGCACCCAGTTGGCCAGCAGCGAGGAGCCGCCGGCGCTCATGAAGGGGGTGGTCAGGCCGGTGAGCGGGATGACCCGGGTGACGCCGCCGATGACGACGAAGACCTGCAGCGCGACCGAGAAGGCCAGGCCGAGGGCGAGCAGCTTGCCGAAGCCGTCCCGTACGCCCAAGGCGGTGCGCAGGCCGCGCTCGACGAACAGGGCGTAGAGCATGAGGATGGCGAAGGTGCCGGTGAGCCCGAGTTCCTCGCCCAGGCTGGCGAAGACGAAGTCGCTGTCGGCGAAGGGCACCAGCCAGGGGCGGCCCTGCCCGAGTCCGGTGCCGAACAGCCCGCCGGCGGCCATCCCCATGAGGCCCTTGGCGAGTTGGTCGCTCTGGGCCATCGACGCGGCACCGAAGGGGTCGAGCCACAGGTCGACGCGGCGCTGGACGTGTCCGAACTGCAGGTAGGCCAGGTAGGTGCCGGCGGCGAACAGCAGCAGGCCGATGGCGACCCAGGAGACCCGCTCGGTGGCGACGTAGAGCATGGCGACGAACAGGCCGAAGAACAGCAGCGAGGTGCCCAGGTCGCGTTCGAAGACGAGCACGCCGAGGCTGACCAGCCAGGCCACGAGGATCGGGCCGAGGTCGCGGCCGCGGGGGAAGGTGAAGCCGAGCACCCGGCGGCCGGCCAGCGAGAGCACGTCGCGGGCCTGCACGAGGTAGCCGGCGAAGAAGACGGTCAGCGCGAGCTTGGCGACCTCGCCGGGCTGGAAGGACATCGGGCCGACGGAGATCCAGATCTTGGAGCCGTAGTTCTCGTTGGTCAGGCCGGGCACGAGCGGCAGCAGCAGCAGCAGGACACCGGCGAGCATGGCGGTGTAGGTGTAGCGGCGCAGGATGCGGTGGTCGCGCACGATCCACAGCACGGCGCCGGCGGCGCCGACTGCGAGGGCGGTCCAGATGAGCTGGCGGAAGGCGTCGCCGGCCAGGTCGCTCTCGCCGCTGGAGATGTCCAGGCGGTGGATGACGACCAGGCCCAGGCCGTTGAGCAGGGTGGCGATCGGCAGCAGCAGCGGGTCCGCGTAGGCGGCGCGCCAGCGCAGCAGCAGGTGGAAGGCCAGCACCAGGGCGAGCAGCCCGCCGCCGACGGCGGCCAGGTGGCTGGGCACGGACTGGCGGGTGCCGAGGTCGACGTTGGTCCAGGCCAGCAGGGTGATGGCGACGGCGAGCACGAGCAGGACGAGTTCGACGTTGCGCCGGGTGCGCGGCGGGGCGATGGTCTCGACGGTGGTGATCACGGCGCGCCCCCCGGCCCGGTGGCGGGGGTGGTCGTGGTCGGCGCGGGGGTCGTCTGGGGGATGCCGGGGCCGACGGTGCCGTCGGTGACCGGGAAGACGGTGATGGTGGGGCTGGCCGACGGGCCGATGGTCACGGTGACCCACGAGGTGGTCGGTATGCCGCCCGGCGGGGTCGCGCCGGTCGTCACGGTGGGCAGCGTGCTGGCGGGGGTGGTCACCGTGCCGTCCGGGCCGGTGGCGGCGGTGGTCGGGGCGGTGACCGGGCCGGTGCCGCACGATCCGCCGCTGGCGTTGACGGCGCGGCAGGCGGCGGCGGTGGCGCGGAACTCCTCGACCCGGGTGCTGGCCTCGTCGAGGCTGGCCAGGGTGATCGCCTCGCGGACCCGGGTCTGGTAGTTGCCGGGCAGGTCGGAGACGAGGATGTCGGTGCGTTGCACGAGGGTGGACAGCCCGATCGGGCCGAGTTGTTGGTTGACGCCGCGATAGATGGCGATGTAGCCGTTCTCCTCGCCGATGAAGACCTGCTGCTGGGTCCAGCGGTAGCCGGAGAAGAGGCCGGCGAAGAGCACCACGGCCGCGGCGGCGGCCAGCGCGCCGCGGCGCAGCCAGACGACCCGGGGCGAGGCGGTCTCCTCGGCGAGGGTGGGGGTCTCGTCGGGGGCGGGGGCACCGGTGGCCTCGCGGGAGAGGGCGGCGGCCTTCTCGGCGGGGCTGACCGGCAGGGCGCGGGTGCGGGTGCGGGTGGGTTTGCGGACGGCGGCGGCGCCGACGATCTCGGGGGCGCTGGGCAGCGGGTCGTCTTCGGTGTCGGAGTCGACGACGTCGGGGACGGCGACGGGGACGTTGTCGCGGGTGTGCGCCTTGGGGGCGACCTCGATGCAGCGTTCGGCGGCCTCGACGGGGGTGGCGGCTTTGCGCAGGATCTCGCCGATGGTCTCGGCGGTGACGAAGTCGGACAGCCCGTCGGAGCACAGCAGGTAGCGGTCGCCGGCGTGGATCTCGCGGATCGACAGGTCGGGCTGATCGTCGGCGCTGCCGGTCATGACCCGGGTGACCAGGGAGCGCTGCGGGTGGTGCAGGGCTTCGTCGTCGGAGATGCGGTGCTCGTCGAGCAACTGTTGGGCGAAGGAGTGGTCCTTGGTGATCTGGGTCAGCTCGTCGCCGCGCAGCAGGTAGGCGCGGGAGTCGCCGATGTGGGCCATGGCGAGCTTGTTGCCGGCGCGCAGCATGGCGATGGTCGTCGAGCCCATGCCGACCAGCTCGTCGTCCTCGCGCATGGCGTCGCGCAGCGCGTCGTTGGCGTCGTGCAACTCGCCCTCGAGCACGCGCAGGGCGGCCTGGGCGCTGAAACCCTCGTCGTCGAGGGGGGCCAGGGCGCCGACGATGAGCGAGCTGGCGACGTCGCCGGCGGCGTGCCCGCCCATGCCGTCGGCGAGCACGAGCAGGTGCGGGCCGGCGTAGCCGCTGTCCTCGTTGCGGCCCTTGGGGCCCAGCCCGAGGTGCGACCGTGCGGCGTAGCGCAGCGCGACGGCCATCAGCCCTGCAGCTCCAGCACGGTGCGTCCGATGCGGATCGTCGAGCCGATGCCGACCGGGCGGGGGACGGTGAGCTTGGTGCCGTCGAGATAGGTGCCGTTGGTCGAGCCGAGGTCCTCGACGACCCACTGGCCGCCCTGCTGGTGCAGCCGGGCGTGCCGGCCGGAGGCGAAGTCGTCGTCGAGCACCAGCCCGCACTCGGGGTTGCGCCCGACGAGGATCGCGCTGCCGGTCAGCGGCAGGCTGGTGCCGGCCAGCCGACCCTCGGTGACGGCGAGGGTGCGGGGGGTGTTGCGCCCGCCCCAGCCGCGGGAGCGGGGCGGGGCGGGGGCCGGTCCGGCGCCGCCCGCGGTGCCGGACTGGCCGAGGTGGCCGGGCTGGCCGGGGGCGGGGGTGCCGGGACCGCCGGGTCCGGGTGCGCCACCGGGGCCGGCCTGGGCGGCGGCGAGCGCGGCGGCGCGTTCGGCCTGGCGCTTGGTGCGGCCGCGGCGTTGGACGACCCGGGTGCCGTAGAGGTCGCTGCGCAGGACGCCGACCACGCTGAAGACGAAGACCCACAGCATGGCGAGCAACCCCAGGCGCAGGACCGTGAGGGTGAGCTCACTCATCGGCTCACCGCCGCCCGGCGCGATATTGCATCGTCGTGCGGCCCACCGTGACCCGGTCGCCGTCGCCGAGCCGGGTGCTGGTGATGCGCTCGCCGTTGACGAAGGTGCCGTTGGTCGAGGCCAGGTCGCGGATGCTCGCGACCAGGTGCGGGCCGTCGTGGGTGATCCGCACCTCGCTGTGCCGGCGGCTGATGCCGGGGTCGTCGAGGATGACGTCGGCGGTCGCGTCGCGGCCGATGACGGTGAGGCTGCCGATGAGCGGATAGCGCTCGCCGTCAATGTCCAGCCAGGGCCGGTGCGCCGGGTTGACCGGCGGCATCCGCGGCGGCGCCTGGTCCAGGCCGGTCAGGTCGGCCCCGATGCGCTCGCCGGCCGGGTCGGGGTGCGCTCGCTCCGGCGCCGCCACCGGCGGGACGGGACGGTGCTGCGGGCGGGGAGCGGGCGGCATACCGGGGGTGGTGCCGATGGACGGGCGCACCCGGAACACCCCGGTCTCCAGGTCGCCGCCCTCGGCGAGGACGACCCCGATCGGCCCGCCGGGCACGTAGTGGGAGGTCTCGGCGTGCTCCTGCGCCGCGGCGACGAGGTCGTCGACGATGGACTCGGCCCACTCGGCCAGTCGCTCGTGGTCGGTCGTCGAGAGTTCGATCGTGTAGACGTTGGGCACCATGGTGCGCCCCGGCCCGAGCACGCTGGCCCGGTCGTCCATGGCCCGCCGGATCGCGCTGGCGATCTCGACCGGCTGGACCTCGCTCTTGAAGGCCTTGGCGAAGGTGCGGTTGATGGTGCGCTCCAGCCCCCGCTCGACCTTGTCGAAGAGTCCCATCGCCGCCTCCTTCCGCTCCTGGCTCGCGCGGGCACGGGTGTATGCCGCTCGTCGGCGGTCCTTCATGGTAACCGCGTGACGTGTGCTCCCATGGGGACGCGCGAGCGTGTGGCGGGGTTCCCGTTTGCCTGTATGCCGCCCCGCAGGGCACACTTGGACCTCGCACACGCGCAAGTGGCGGAACGGCAGACGCGCTGGCTTCAGGTGCCAGTGTCCGCAAGGACGTGGGGGTTCAAATCCCCCCTTGCGCACTCAAGGGATGTTCCCGAATGTCGGGGTCATCTCTTCCCGAAAGTCCCCGGTCAGAGCGATCTGACCGGGGACTTCGTCGTTGCTGTCAGTTCGAGGACGCCGGACGGGTGGAGCGTGTTGTCCGGGGCCGGTTGAGGAGGGCTGACGCACCGGAGAGACGTCATTGAACCCGTGCGAGAGCGCGTTCGAGTTGTTGGAGAGCCGATCCGGGCAATAGTGCAGCAGGTTGCTGCACAACTGGATCAAGCGTTGGGAGGAAGCGCGGCTACGGACGCTCACCGGGGCTGCGAGCTCGCCGGTCGGTGCGGTAGTAGTGGTCGAGGGGCCGGTCGTCTGGCTGTTCGTCGAGGACCAGCCGCCAGGGGTCGTCGAACTCGCGGGTGGTGTGCCACTTGTGCAGACGGCGAACGTTCATGCCCAACAGCGCGAAGGCGGTGAGCAGTCCGGTGGCGGCGCGTCCGCGGCAGCGGATGAAGCCGCGGTTGAGGTTGACGTCGAGGTAGCGGGCCAGGCCGTTGAGTCCTTCGATGCGGCTGCGCCGGTTCCAGGACTTCGCCCAGGCAGTGCTCTGCCAGGGCAGCGGTTGGCGGTCGCGTTCCAAGGTGGTGACGGGCACGGTGACGGTGGCCCCGCATCCGCACGGCGTGCCCTTCTGGCAGGCGGTGAGTGGGTGGGTTGTGGGGTCGTTGCGCATGCTCTTGGGCACGTTCCGGCATCGCACTCGTCCCGCCAGGGCTGGGCCTTTGAAGCGTTGGGCGCCGGTCACCGGGTCCGGTGCCTTGTGCGCGACGAACTCGTACTTGCGGCGTCGGTCGAACTCCTCGCGACGGCGGGCTTTGGTGGCGGCGGGGTCGGCGGGTCGTGGCGGGTCGAGCTCCCGTAGATCGGTGGGGATGGCGGCACTGTGGAGGCGACCGTCGAGCCAGATGGTGTCGGGCACGGGGCCGGGTCGGACGCCTCGTTGGGTCTCGTGCAGATCCTTAGTGTCGGTTATACCCATGGTCCGGAGGGGCCGTGCCCAGTGCTCGGGCTTGGCGGTGGTGTAGGCGCGGTCAGCGAGGACTTCGGTGACGGTGCCGAGGCGGCGGATGATCGCCAGTGCTGCTGGGCACCTGTCTCGGACCCCGGGTCGCAGCGCAAGGCCCACTGCCAGGAGCGGGATCTCTTGGTCGGTGCCGGTCGGGACGATTGTGGCGATGTGGGCTTCGTATCCGAGGTAGAACTCGTTGCGGCGTCGGTCGGTGGGTGTGCGTTTGCCCAGGGGGACTTCGGTGTCGACGCAGTCCCACTTCTGGCCGGCTGGCGTGGTTGGGCCGGGACGACGGCTCCGGTAGTGCGACTCGATGTCAGTGCCGTCGACGGCGACGGCCGTCGGCAGTGAGGACAGGTACTCCGTCGGCAGGCTGGCCAGGACGATGTCGGTGAGGATCTCGTCCAGCCCGATGTCCACATGGGGACAGCTAGGAGCGCAGTCGATGACCTCGCCGGTGACGGGATCGGCTTCGGGGTGGTCGTGCGAGATCTGCAGACCGGCGGCCGAGCGACCGATGAGTGCGGTCACGCCACTGCGGATTCTCTTGTCGCTGAGGGCGACCCCTTTCGGGATGCCGATCATGTGTCGCTCGCTCGGGGTGAGGTCGTCGGCTGTGCTGACGACCCGGGAGATGATCATCGATGAGCCGGTGCGGATCGCATGCAGGGCGAGCAGGATCGCGATCGACCGCAAGGGGATCTTGCGAGGACGACCGAACCGGGGCGCGGCGTGGTCCAATAGGCTTCTCATGGCGGGACTGTCGGCACATCCGATGGCGCGGGCGATCTGCTGCGCCTTGGTCAGCCTCCTTGCGATCAGGACCCGGCTGGCCGCCGTACCTGACCCTTGAGGATACTTGGCCGCTCGGCTCATCGCCTCGTCATCTGGGCGAACACCTCGGCCTCGGGAAGGTCGGGGAGGTAGCGCATGAGATGGCCGAAGGTCTTCGCCGTGCTGAGTCCAGCGACTTTTGAGAGCTCGTTGAGAGGAACGAGGTTGCGCATGTGGTGCAGGAACCACGTGGCTCGTAGCCGGTGTAGCTTGATCACCGGTGTGCCGGGAGGGAACTCGCTCTTGCCGAGCAGGTTGCTCAGCCGAGACCTGTCCCATTCCGGCGCGACGTAGCCGAGCAGTGTCGAGCCTGGATCATCTCGGCAGATCGCCCGCAGCGTGTCGTCGTGGGGCGGGAGGATCGGCACGACCCGGGGTCGGTCCCCGGGCACCGTCAGGCAGAGGAAGCCGTGCTTCTCCATCAGATCATCGGTGGTGACCGACCATGACTCCTTGGGGAAGAGGCCGGCACCGAGACCGAGTGCGAGGAGCGCCTGCAGATGGCGTCGCTGGGTTGCAGTGCGTTGCGATGCGGCGACTTCGAGCAGCCTGGCGACCTCGGCGTCGCTGTAGGGCACGACCGCGTAGTCCTGGCGCAGCGGCCGGATGGACGGGGGCCAAGGTGCTGTGGTGGTGATCTGTCGTCCGTAGCTGCGCAGGTATGCGCGCCGTGTCGCTCTGGAGGAAGCAGCGAGGTGGGGGCAGCCACCGGCGATGTAGCCCTCGACCGTGTCGGGGTCGAAGATCAGCTCCACGTCGAGCGGGAGACCTTGGGTGCGCGCCCAGTGAATGAACTGCGAGAGTGTGCGCATCGACTCGATGGCCCGCTTTGGGGGCTCTTCTTACTTGAGGTGGGGGTGGCTGAGCCCGCCGCCGACCAGGAGCAT
>CAZYHR010000119.1:0-9451 GCA_964647395.1 uncultured Intrasporangiaceae bacterium
GCGCTGAACCCGACGGTGGCGCCGCTGGAAGTCAAGATCAAGCGCGACGGCACCATCACGCTGGTGGACCGCCAGCAGGGTGGCCAGGAGCAGGGCGTGGTCCGTGAACAGCTGCTTGCCGCCGTGCGCGCGATCCAGGGCACCTTCATCCAGGGCGGGGTCCCCGCGCTGATCTCGGTGCCGATCGGCATCTTCACCGCGATCTATCTCGTCGAGTACGGCCGCGGCCGGCTGGCCCGGGCCGTGTCGTTCATGGTCGACATCCTCAGCGGGGTCCCGTCGATCGTCGCGGCGCTGTTCATCTACGCCTTCTGGGTGACCATCCTGGGCTGGCAGCGGGTCGGCTTCGCCGTCGCCCTGTCCCTCGTGCTGCTCATGATCCCCACCGTGGTCCGCTCCACCGAGGAGATGCTCAAGCTCGTGCCCAACGAGCTGCGCGAGGCCTCCTACGCCCTCGGCGTGCCGAAGTGGATCACGCTGACCAAGGTCGTGCTGCCCACCGCGTTCTCCGGCATCGTCACCGGGGTGCTGCTCGGCCTGGCCCGGGTCATGGGTGAGACCGCCCCGCTGCTCATCCTCGGGCCCTACACCAAGAGCATCCAGACCAACCTGTTCAACGGCTACATGCCGACCCTGCCGACGATGATCAACCAGGACCGCACCGAGACCGGCATCGCGACCGCGGTCGAGCGGATGTGGGCCGCCGCCCTCACCCTGATCCTGCTCGTCCTCGTGCTCAACCTCGCCGGCCGCCTCATCGCCCGCCGCAGCGCGGTCAAGGCCTGACCCCACCACCGAAAGCGACAGACATGGCCAAGCGCATCGATGTCAAGGACGTCAACATCTTCTACAGCGCCTTCAAGGCGGTCGAAGGTGTGTCGATGACCATCGAGCCGAAGTCGGTGACCGCGTTCATCGGGCCGTCCGGGTGCGGCAAGTCGACGGTGCTGCGCACCCTCAACCGGATGCACGAGGTCATCCCCGGCGGCCGGGTCGAGGGCCAGATCCTGCTCGACGAGCAGGACCTGTATGCCGCGGACATGGACCCGGTGGCGGTGCGCCGCAACATCGGGATGGTCTTCCAGCGACCCAACCCGTTCCCGACCATGACGATCTTCGACAACGTCGTCGCCGGGCTGCGGCTCAACGGCATCAAGGACAAGAAGCGCCTGCAGCAGGCGGCCGAGACCTCGCTCAAGGGCGCCAACCTGTGGGAGGAGGTCAAGGACCGCCTGGACAAGCCGGGTGCCGGCCTGTCCGGCGGGCAGCAGCAGCGGCTGTGCATCGCCCGGGCCATCGCGGTGCGGCCGCGGGTGCTGCTCATGGACGAGCCGTGCTCGGCCCTCGACCCGATCTCGACGCTGGCCATCGAGGATCTCATCAACGACCTCAAGAGGGACTACACGATCGTCATCGTCACCCACAACATGCAGCAGGCGGCGCGGGTGTCCGACCGGACGGCGTTCTTCAACCTCAAGGCCACCGGTCAGCCCGGCAAACTCGTCGAGATCGGCGACACCAAGGTCATCTTCAACAGCCCCAAGGAGAAGGCGACCGAGGACTACATCTCGGGCCGCTTCGGCTGACCCGACGATGCCGCCCCGTCCCGGGCGGTGCCGACCCGCGCCCCGGCCGGCGGTTCACAGCACGGCGCGCACCGCGCCGATCGCGCCCCGCAGGTAGCGATCGACCACCTCCCGCTCAGCCGGGTCGAGGGCCGCGTCGACCCGGGCCAGTCGGGCGAACATCGGCAGCAGGTGCGCCAGCACCTCCTCGCGACCGGACTCGGTGACCCGCACGACGGTGCGCCGCCGGTCGCTCGGGTGCGACTCGCGCACGACGTGCCCGCGCGCCACGAGGCGGTCCACGACGCCCGAGGAGGCCGCCGTCGTCACCGACAGCAGCCGGGCCAGGTCGGCCGGACCGCGCGGCGCGGTGACCAGCAGTTCCAGGGCCCGCAGGTCGGTGTGCCCGAGGTCGGCCCGGCGGGCGATGGTGGGGGCCACCTGCTCCGACAGGGTGAGCAACTCGCGCAGCAGCAGTGAGGTGCTGGTCTGCTCCCACTGCGCCACGAAGGCGGTGCTCGGACCAGGGGTTGACGGGTGATCGCTCATTGGGTTACTAATCTAGTGAGATACCTTCCGGAGTCCAAGCCTATCGAGAGCATCCGATGACCGACCCCGTTTCGCTGTTCGTCCACCGCGCCCGCTCGTGGGCGGTGGCCCTGGCCTTCGTCCTGGCCGCCGGCGCCCTGATCGGCGCGGTCGGGCGGGTGGCCATCGCCGCCGAGCCCACCGACAACAAGCCGGTGGGCGCCGACAGCACCCGGGTCGTCGAGATCCTGCAGGGCTTCCCCCAGCACGAGGCGTCCACCGCGGTCGTCGTCCTGAGCGCCGACTCGGGCACCCTGAGCGAGCAGACGCTCGCCCAGTTGCAGGCCCTGCCGCCGCTGCAGGGCGGCCCACCGTTGGTGGTCAGCGACGACCGCACCGCCGCGCTCGCGGTGCGCCCGGTCACCGTCTCGGGCAACACCGAGGTCGCCCGGGCGGTCACCGACCTGCGCACCTCGCTGCGCTCGGATCTGCCGGCCGGCGTCACCGCCCAGGTCACCGGCCCGGCCGCCATCCAGACCGATCTCGGCGCGGTCTTCACCGGCGCCAACACCCGGCTGCTGCTGGTCACCGCGAGCGTCGTCGCGCTGCTGCTGCTGGTCACCTATCGCAGCCCGATCCTGTGGCTCGTGCCGTTGAGCATCGTCGGGCTGGCCGACCAGCTCGCGGCGGTCGTCGCCACCCGGGTGCTGCACGCCGTGGACGTGCCGTGGGACGAGTCGACCCTCGGAATCGTCTCGGTGCTCGTCTTCGGCGCGGGCACCAACTACGCCCTGCTGCTCATCTCCCGTTACCGCGACGAGCTGCGCGCCACCGAGGACCGGTATGCCGCGATGCGGGTGGCCGTGCACCGCACCGCCGAGGCGGTCCTGCTGTCCGCCTCGACCGTGGTCGTCGGGGTGCTCACCCTGCTGCTGTCGCTGGTGCCGGCGACCCGGGGCCTGGGCCTGGCCAGCGCCGTCGGCATCGTCGTGGCCGTCATCGGGGTGCTCGTCGGGCTGGCCGCGACCCTGGTGCTGTTCGGCCGGTGGGTCTTCTGGCCGGTCGTGCCGCGGCTGGGCCAGCCGCGGCTGGTCGAGACCCGCTCGCTGTGGCGCCGGGTCGGCGACGCCGTGGCGCGCCGGCCCTGGGCGTTCGTCGTCGCGACGCTGGTCGGGCTGACGGTGCTGGCCGGCGGCATCACCCAGATCCGCACCGGCCTGTCCCCCAGCGACCAGTTCCTGGCCAAGCCCGAGGCGATCGCCGCGGCCGAGCGGCTGGCCCGGTCCTTCCCGGCCGGCTCCTCCGACCCGCTGACCGTCGTCACCCGCGGCTCGGCCGAGCAGGTCGTCGCCGCGGCCCGCGGGGTTCCCGCGGTGTCGTCGGCCCGCCCGGGCGCGGCGCACGACGGCTGGTCCACGGTGTCCGTCGTGCTGTCCCCCGACCCCGGCTCGGACCCGGCGCGCGCGGCGGTGCGCGACGTGCGGGAGGCGCTGAGCGGCATACCCGAGACGTTCGTCGGGGGCACCGAGGCGCAGCAGGTCGACGCCGCGACCGCCGCCGAGCGGGACCGGGCCGTGATCCTGCCGCTCATCCTGGCCCTGGTCTTCGGTGTGCTGCTGGTGCTGCTGCGCTCGCTCGTCGCGCCGGTGCTGCTCGTGCTCACCGTGGTCGCCACGTATGCCGCCTCGCTGGGCATCTCGTGGTGGATCTTCACCGGCGTCTTCGGGTTCGCGGCGCTCGACGTCACCGCGCCGCTGCTGACCTTCCTGTTCTCCGTGGCGCTCGGGGTCGACTACAACATCTTCCTGGTCACCCGCGCCCGGGAGGAGGGGGCCGAGCACGGGCCGCGCGAGGGCATGCTGCGCGCGCTCGGGGCGACCGGCGGGGTGATCACCAGCGCGGGGGTGCTGCTGGCCGCCGTGTTCGCCGTGCTCGGGGTGCTGCCGCTGGTCGTGCTCGCCCAGGTCGGGGTCATCATCTGCATCGGGGTGCTGCTCGACACGCTGGTCGTGCGCACCGTGCTCGTGCCGGCCATCGCGCTGCTGCTCGGCGAGCGCTTCTGGTGGCCCAGGCGGCTGGCCGGCCGCTGACCGCAGCCCGGCCACCGACTGAGCAAGCGCGATCAAGCCGGCACCGCCGCGGGCCGGGCATGCTGCCAAGCATGACGACGCAGACCGACACGCTGGCCCGCTTCGTCGACGTGCTGACCGAGACTCTCGACGCACCCGACGTCAGCGCCGACGACCTGGCCGCCCGGCTGCACCTGTCGCGCTTCCACGCCGACCGGATCGTCGCCGCCGCGGCCGGCGAGCCCCCCGGGGCGCTGCGCCGGCGCATCCTGCTGGAGCGGGCGGCCTACCGGCTCGTGACGACCCGGGCGAGCCTGCTCGACGTCGCGGTCGAGGCCGGCTACGGCTCACACGAGGCGTTCACCCGGGCGTTCGCCCGGGCCTTCGGCAGGCCGCCCAGCGCCTTCCGCGGGGCGCCGACCACGGTGCGGGTCGAGTCGTCCAACGGCATCCACTTCCACCCCCCGGCGGGCATCCGCCTGCCGGGCATCCGAGAGGAGAGTTCCATGGATCTCATGGTCAAGATGGTCGAGCACCACGTCTGGCTGGTCGGCGAGATGATCGAGCGGGCGGCGCGGTTGGACGACGCCGTCCTGGACGCCCCGATCGAACTGTCGGTCGACGACGAACGGCAGACCATCCGGTCCTTGCTGTCCCGGCTCGTCGGCCAGATGGGCATGTGGAATGCCGCTGTGGCACAACGGGATTACGACTGGTCGGTGGAGGACCACGAGTCGATCCTGTCGCTGCGCTCGCGGCTGGCGACCGAGGGGCCGGCCTATCTCGAGGAGGTCCGCCGAGTGGCCGCGGGCAACCGGCTGGACGACACCTTCGTCGACGCGCTGTGCGAGCCGGCCGAGGTGTTCACCTATGGCGGGATGATCGCGCACGTGCTGACCTTCGCGGCGCACCGGCGCACCCTCGTGGCCCTCGCCCTGGACCAGGCCGGCGTCCGCGACCTGGGTTGGGGCGACCCGATGCGCTGGGTCGCGTCGTGAGGCGCCGCGGCCGGTGAGCGGGCGGCATACGCTGTCGAAAAGGGGGTTGACCCTCACCCGACGTGAGGCCCGACGCTGGTGGACATGACGACGGACGCGAGGACCGTGAGCGAGCAGACCTGGTCGGTGGGGCAGGTGGCCGACACCTTCGGGGTGACGGTGCGCACCCTGCACCACTACGACCGGATCGGCCTGCTCGTGCCGAGCGAGCGATCCCGCGCCGGCTATCGGCGCTACACCGAGGCCGACCTCGCGCGGCTCGCGCAGATCGTCGTCTACCGCCGGCTCGAGATCCCGCTCGAGCAGGTGGCCGAACTGCTCGCCGACGGCGACCGGGTCAGCCACCTGCAGCGGCAGCGGCAGGCGGTCCAGACCCGGCTGGACGAGCTGACCCAGCTCGTCGCGGCCATCGACACCGCATTGGAGGCAGTGATGAACGACCGACCCGCGACCGAGCAGGAGCTCAAGGAGCTCTTCGGCGACGGCTACTCCGAGGACTACGCCGCCGAGGCCGAGGCCCGTTGGGGCCAGACCGACGCCTGGCGCCAGTCGAGGGAGCGGACCAGCCGCTACACCAAGGCCGACTGGGAGGCCGTCCGGGCGCAGCAGCAGGCCGTCAACGACGCGTTCGTGGCCGCGATGCTGGCCGGCGACGGCGCGGCCGGCGAAGCCGCTGGTGCGGCGGCCGAACTGCACCGCGAGAGCATCGAGCGCTTCTACGACTGTTCGTACGCGATGCAGCGCGGGCTCGCGGACCTGTACCTGGCCGACCCGCGTTTCACGGCGAGCTACGAGCAGATCCGGCCCGGCCTGGCGCAGTTCGTCCGGGACGCGATCCACGCCAACGCCGACGCCCGGGAGGGCTGATCCGAACCGGCCGGCGCCCGGTGACGGTGCCGCAGGGTGCTCCGGACGGCACGTCGCGGCACCCCTGCCGACGCCGCGCCCGCGCGGCGCGCAGACCGCGTCGCTAGTGCCAGCCGGCCGGGTCGGGGCCCCCGGGCAGCGCGGCGTCGGCCTGATAGGGCAGCCGGCTCAGCCGGAAGCTCGCGATGTCGAGCCAGGTGGCGGCCCCGTCCGCGGACCGGTGGACCACGAGGGGCTCACCGCCGAAGTAGCCGGTCAGCCCGATCCAGCGGTCCGGCCCGTCGGGGACGAAGACCGCCGAGCGCGGCCCACCGGCCATCGCGACCTCGAGGCGTCCCTCGGTGGCCCCGGCGACGACATAGGGCGTGCTGCCCCAATACCAGGGGCCGACCAGGTCGAGCACCGCGGCCTGGCTGCCGTCCGCCGTCCAGGGTCGGGGCGGCTTCGGCTCGGCCTCCTGGTAGGCCGCGAGCAGCGTTGCCCCGCCGCCGAATCCGGAGGTCGCGCTGCCCAGGGTGACGACGACGTCGCCGGCCTCGGGGTCGATCCGCAACTCGCCGGTGAAGCCGGGCACCGAGCCACCGTGCCCCACGTGCCGCCGGCCGGTCCAGGCCCCCGCCGGTCCCGGGGCCGGGATCGCGGCGGGCACCGGGGTGTTCCAGACCTGCAGGCCCAGACCGTGACCGGACAGCCACGGTTGGCCCGGCAGGTCGTTGACGCACCACGGCTCGCGCATCTGCTCGAGCAGGTCGCGGCCCAGCGGCCCGTCGCTCACCCCGGCCAGGAAGGACCCCCACACGGCGAGGTCCCGGCCGGTCGACCACAGCTCGCCGGCCGCCCCCATGGCCCGGTAGTCCGGCACCGGCTCGGCGTGCAGCAGAGCAGCGTGCGGGTGCACCGCCCAGCCGGTCGCGGCGTCACCCGCGGGCCGGAGCCGGCCGGTGCGGTGCAGCCCGAGCGGGTCGAGCAGCTCATCTCGCAGCACCTGGTCCCACGGCGCGCCGTGCAGGTGTTCGAGCAGGCGGCCGAGGACGGCATACCCGACGTTGGAGTAGTGATGGCGGCGCCCCGGGGCGAACCGACGGGTCATCCCCTGCGCGACGAGCTGCTCCCAGCTCGACCCGGTGCTGCGCTCCCACCAGTCGCCGTCGGTCTCGGCCTGCAGTCCGCTGGTGTGCGAGAGCAGTTGCGCCACCGTCGCATCGGCGCACGGCGCATCGGGGAGCCAGCCGGAGACACTGTCGTCCAACGAGATCCGGCCGGTTTCGACGAGCCGCAGGACGGCCACCGCGACGAAGGTCTTGGTCACCGACGCGATCCGGTATGCCGTGTCCGGCCCCGGCGGCGGGCCGCCGCGCCCGTCGCGCGACCCGGCCCCACCCGACCAGACCAGCTCGCCGTCCCGGGCCAGGGCGGCGGCCAGCGACGGCTGTCGCGTCGTGGCCTGGGTGGTTGCCAGCCAGCGCTCCAGCGCCGCGTGGGTCGCCGCGGTCACGTCCGGCTGCCGGAGGCGGCAGCCTGCTCGGTCGTCGCCGCCTTGGCCGCCGTCGTCTTGGCCGTGGTCTTCTTGGCGGCCGTCGTCTTGGCCGCCGTCTTGGCCGTCGTCTTGGCCGTCGTCTTGGCGGTCATCTTGGCGGTGGTCTTCTTGGCGGTGGTCTTCTTGGCCGTCGTCTTCTTCGCAGCGCGCTTGCGGGTCACCGGGCCGCGAGCCCGCTTCTCCGCCAACAGCTCGAAGCCACGCTCCGGGGTGATCGACTCGGGCTCGTCGCCCTTGCGCAGCGTCGCGTTGGTCTCGCCGTCGGTGACATAGGGGCCGAAGCGACCGTCCTTGACGACGACCGGCTTGCCGGACACCGGGTCGGTCCCGAGCTCCTTGAGCGGTGCCGCGGCGGTGCGGCCACCCCTGGTGCGGGGCTGGGCATAGATCGCCAGCGCCTCCTCGAGGGTGATGTCGAACAGCTGCTGCTCGGTGGTCAACGAGCGGGAGTCGGTGCCGCGCTTGAGATAGGGCCCGTAGCGGCCGTTCTGGGCGGTGATCTCCTGGCCCTCGGGATCGACCCCGACGACCCGGGGCAGCGACAGCAGCCGCAGCGCGGTGGCCAGGTCGATGGTCGCCAGATCCATGTCCGCGAAGAGGGAGGCGGTCCGCGGGCGGACCTTGGCGGCCTTCTTCTTGCCGGCGCCCTCCGGGGCCTCGGGGCGGACCTCGGCGACATAGGGCCCGTAGCGGCCTGCGCGAGCGACGATCTCGTGCCCGGAGCCCGGGTCGCGGCCCAGCACCCGGCCGTCGTCGGAGGCGACGTCGAGCAGCTCGCGCGCCTTGGCCGGGGTCATCTCGTCCGGGGCCAGGTCGTCGGCGATGGTGGCCCGGCGCGGCTGCGGCGGCGCAGCGCCGTCGGAGACCTCGCCGGTCGCCGGGTCGACGCCGGCCGGCACGAGTTCCTCGACGTACGGCCCGTAGCGGCCGACCCGCACGACCATGCCGTCGCCGAGCGGGATCGTCGAGATCTCCCGGGCGTCGATCTCGCCCAGATCGTCGACGAGGTGCCGCAGCCCCTCCAGGGAGGTCGCCTGGTCACCGAAGTAGAACCGCTGCAGCCAGTCGACCCGCTGCTCGTCACCGTTGGCGATGCGGTCCAGGTCCTCCTCCATGGACGCCGTGAAGTCGTAGTCGACCAGATCGGTGAAGTGCTCCTCGAGCAACCGGGTCACCGCGAACGCCAGCCAGGTCGGGATGAGCGCCGACCCGCGGGTGCGCACGTAGCCACGGTCCTGGATGGTGCCGACGGTCGCGGCATACGTGGAGGGCCGGCCGATGCCCTTCTCCTCCATGGCCTTGACCAGGGTCGCCTCGGTGTAGCGCGGCGGCGGAGTCGTCTCGTGCCCGTCCGGACGCGCCTTGAGGACCTCGATCGCCACGCCCTGGGACAGCCGCGGCAGCCGCCGCTCCTGCTCGTCCTCGCGCGCCTTGGCGATGCGCTGCTCGTCCTGCCCCTCCTCGTAGGCCGCGAGGAAGCCACGGAAGGTGATGACGGTGCCGCTCGCGGACAGTTCGACCACGCCGGCGGCCGGCAGCCCGAGCTCGGCGCGCAACCGGACCGTCGCCGTGGAGCCGACCGCATCGGCCATCTGCGAGGCGACCGTGCGCTTCCAGATCAGCTCGTAGAGCGCGAACTCCTCGCCGCGCAGCTCACCGGCGACCTGCGCCGGGGTGCGGAAACTGTCGCCGGCGGGCCGGATCGCCTCGTGCGCCTCCTGGGCGTTCTTGACCTTGGCGGTGTAGATCCGGGCCTCCTGCGGCACGTACTGCGCGCCGTAGAGGTCGCGGGCCTGGCGCCGGGCGGCGGTGATCGCCGCCTGCGAGAGCGTCACCGAGTCGGTGCGCATATAGGTGATGTAGCCGTTCTCGTAGAGCCGCTGCGCG
>CAZYHR010000120.1:0-9288 GCA_964647395.1 uncultured Intrasporangiaceae bacterium
CCGACCTGGCCGCCCTGGACAGCCTTCCCGGCGTGGGCCCGGTGCTGGCCCAGCGGATCCTCGACTGGCGCGCCGAGCACGGCCGGTTCACCACGGTCGACGAGCTGGGTGAGGTCAGCGGCATCGGCGAGCGCCTGCTCGCCCAGCTAGCCGCCCGGGTCACCGTGTGACCGGGCGTCCGGCGTGGCGCCAGCCGGGCGTCGCGCGACCCGACCTGCGGCTGCTCGGACCGGCGCTGGCCGCCTGGTCGGCGGACGTGGCGCTGCTGTGGGGCGGCGCGCCGACGACGGTGGTCGCCGGGGTGGCGCTCGGGACGCTGCTGCTGGGGGCTGTCGTCGCGGTGTCCCGGCGGCCGGCCCGCCGGGGCGGCTCTCCCGGAGCGGCCCGGCGGGCCGGACCGGGTGCCGCCGGGGTCGTGGCCCTGTCGCTGGCCGCGGTGGCCCTGGCGACCACCTGCCTGGCCGGGCACGACGCGGTGCGCTCGGCCGGCACGCTCGAGGCGCTGGCCGACGACCGGGCCGCGGTCGTCGTGGAGGCGACCGTGGCCACCGAGCCCCGGCCGGTCCGGTCGACCGCCCGGCCGGAGAGCGAGGCGCAGGTCGTGCTGCGGGTGCACGTAGACTCGGTGACCGGCCGGGGTGGCAGCAGCGCCGTCTCGGCTCCGGTGCTGGTCATCGCCGACGCCCGTCATCCGTCCCCGGCCTGGCTGGCCCGGGTCCGGATCACCGGTCGGCTGGGCCCGGCCCAACCCGGCGACGATGTCGTCGCGGTGCTGCGGGTCACCCGGCCGATGGTCTCCGTGGCCGAGCCCCCGTTCTGGGCCCGGGCCGCCGATCACGCCCGGGAGCGCTTCCGCGCAGCCACCGCGGCCCTGCCCGAGGACCCCGCCGGGCTCGTGCCGGCCCTCGTGCTCGGCGACACCGCGGAGGTGCCCGCCGACCTCACCGAGGCGATGGCTGTCTCCGGGTTGTCACATCTGTCGGCTGTGAGCGGGGCGAACATCTCGATCGTGTTGGCGCTGGTGCTGGGGTGCTGCCGCCTCGTCGGGCTGCCGCGTCGGGCCCGGCCGCTGGTGGCCGGCGGCGCGCTGGTGGCGTTCGTCGTGCTGGTGCGTCCGGAGCCCAGCGTGGTGCGGGCCACCGCGATGGGCCTGGTCGGCCTGCTCGCCCTCGGTGCGACCCGCTCGACCGCGGGGGTGCCGGCCCTGTCGACGGCCGTCGTCGCGCTGCTGTGCTGGGACCCCTGGCTGGCCCGGTCGCACGGCTTCGCGCTGAGCGTGCTCGCCACGCTGGGACTGCTGCTGCTGGCCCGGCCGTGGGGTGAGCGCCTGGGCCGCCTGCTGCCCCGGCCGGTGCGCTCGTGGGGTCCGGCGCTGGCCGTGCCGGTCGCCGCGCAGGTCATGTGCGCCCCGGTGGTGGTCCTGCTGCAGGGCTCGGTGTCGCTGGTGGCCGTCCCCGCCAACCTGGTCGCCGGGCCGCTGGTCGCACCGGCCACGGTGGTTGGGGTCGGCACCGCGTTGACCGCGCTGGTCTGGGCGCCGGCCGCCCAGTTGCTGGCCTGGGGGGCCGGGCTGCCGGCCTGGGGCATCGCTCTGGTGGCCCGGTGGGCGGCCGAGTTGTCCTGGGCCCAGATCCCGTGGCCCGCCGGCCCGACGGGTGCGCTGCTGTTGGCGGCGCTCACCGCCGCAGCGGTGCTGCTCGGGCCGTGGCTGCTGGCCGGCTCGATCCGGTCGCCGGTCGCCGCGCTGGTGATCGTGCTGGTCGTCGCAGGTGCGGCCGCCCCGGTCGGCCGGTCCGGCTGGCCACCCGCCGGGTGGCGGCTGGTGGCCTGCGACGTCGGTCAGGGTGACGCGCTGGTGCTGGCCAACGGCCCGGGCCGGGCGGTGCTCGTCGACGTCGGCCCGGAGCCCGCGCTGGTGGCCGCGTGTCTGCGCCGGCTCGCAGTGCGGGTCGTCGACGCCGTGGTGCTCACCCACTTCCACGCCGACCACGTCGCCGGACTGCCGGGGGTGCTGCGCTCGGTGCCGGTGGGCGAGGTGCTGGTCAGCCCGGTGTCCGAGCCCCGCGACCAGGTCGAGCAGGTGCGGGCCTGGACGGCTCGCGCCGAGGTGCCGGTCTCGGTCGTCCGCGCCGGCGACCGGCTGGTCTGGCCGGATCTGCAGGCGCGGGTCTGGTGGCCGGCCCGGACCGTGTTGGCCGGGTCGGTCGCGAACAACGGATCGGTCGTGCTGAGCGTGACCTGGGGCGACCTGCGCGCGGTGCTGCTCGGGGACATCGAGCGGGAGTCCGCCGCCCTGGTGGATGCCGCGCTACGCGCCGAGTTGGGTGGTCCGGCAGAGCGCCCGGATGTCGTCAAGGTCGCCCACCACGGCTCGGCCAACCGGGACGACGACCTGCTCGACCTGCTCCAGCCGGTGCTGGCCGTGATCAGCGTCGGAGCCGACAACGACTACGGTCACCCCGCCCCCGCGACCCTGCTGGCGCTGCGGCGGCGCGGCATCCCGGTGCTGCGCACCGACCAGGTCGGCGACATCGCGGTCGCCGGGCCGGGCTCGGGCCAGGTGCGGGTCGGCACCAGCCGGGGGCCGCCGCCCGGGTGAGCCTCGCTCAGGCCTGCACCATGGCGGTGCGGCGGGTGATGTCCGCGCACTCCGCGCAGATCCGGGCCGGCACCAGGCCCCAGCTCATCAGGCGGGCGAAGATCACGCAGCCCAGGCACAGCCCGGCGGCGCCCTCCATCGCCGGCACGACGACCAGCAGGGTGCCCAGCGCGAAACTCAGCGCCGCCGCCGGGGCCGAGCCGGGCGCCAGGGCTGCGGCCACGGCCGCGGCGCCGGCCAGGACCACGCCGATCCCGGCAGCGAAGCGCTTGGGCGTGCCCGGCGTGGGCCGCGGATGCAGCGCCAGGCGGGGGCGGATCACCCGGGACGCGAGCTGGGCGAGCGGGCTGTAACGCGGGCCGAGGCCGCAGCGCAGGACGAAGTCGACCGCCAGGGCGGCATACAGCCACCAGGCTCCGGTGAGCAGGGCGGCCACGCCGACGACCAGCACGCAGACGGCGATGACCCGCACGGTCACCTCGTCGACGACCAACGGGAAGCCGAACCGAGCCATGCCACGATTATGACCTTGATAACGGCGAGTTATCCACCGTGCCCAGGATCCGGGACATCACCGCGCGCGTGGCTGCGGGCGCTGTCCACGAGCGCGTCGAGGGTCGCCGCGACCGCCGGCACCCGCTGCAGGTCCGCGGTCGTCACGGCGTGGATCTGACGGCGCGATCGGGGCGTCAGCGGCCGGGTGGCGATGCCGTCCTCGTGGGCGGCCTGCAGGATGAGGTCCGGCACCAGGGCCACCCCGAGCCCGGCCCGGACCAGGCCGAGCACGGCCACGTAGTCCTCGGTCTCGAACGCGACGTTCGGGGTGAAGTCGGCGGCCCGCGCCAGGGACAGCAGGTGGCCGCGGCAGCGCGGACAGCCGGCGATCCACTCGTCGTTCGCCAGCAGCGACAGGTTGACCACCGGCTGGCCGGCCTGCGGGTGGTCGGCCGGCAGCGCGATGCGCACCTCGTCGTCGATGAGGGGCCGGATGACGAAGTGGTCGAGGTCCTCGCCGCGGCCCACGTCGACGTCGTCATAGGCGAAGGCGACAGCCAGGTCGCACTCGCCGGCCCGTAGCGCCGCGAGCGACTCCGGCGGCTCGGCCTCGCTGAACCGCACCGTGACCTCCGGGAACCGGCGCTTGAGCGAGGCCAGCGCCCGGGGCACCAGGGACGCCGACGACGAGGGGAAGGCCATGAGCCGCACCCGGCCGGAGCGCAGTCCGGCGATCGCCGCGACCTCCTCCTCGGCCGCGTCGAGGGCGGTCAGCACGGTCACCGCGTGCCGGGCCAGCACCTCGCCGGCCTCGGTGAGCCGCACGGCACGACCCATCCGCTCGACCAGCGCCGTCCCGGTGCGCTGTTCCAGCCGGCGGACCATCTGGGAGACGGCCGGCTGGGTGTAGCCCAGCGAAGCGGCAGCGGCCGTGAAACTGCCCTCGTCGGCGATCGCTCGCATGACCCGAAGCCCCGCAGCATCGATCATCTGCGAAGTATAACCGGAACTTATGCTTGCCGATCAGTTCCGCACGAAGCGTATGCCGCTGCGCCGCCACCCTCGGGGCGGGCCGCGCCGTTGTGCCGCGGTCGCGCCCGCGCGGTGCCGGACCCGCGGCATACCCGCCGGCGCGATGGCATACGCCGCCTGAACGACGTTCCGGGTGAGCGGGGCAGCGCGGCACCGGGGATACTGGGCGGGTGGACCGGCTCGTCGAACTCGTCTCCGACGGTGGGGTGTTCGTCCTCACCGGCGCCGGGCTGTCGACCGACTCCGGGATCCCCGACTACCGGGGCCGGGACGGCGTGCGCCGGGTCCTGCCGATGCAGTTCGGCGAGTTCGTCGCGACGAGCCGGGCGCGCCGCCGTTCCTGGGCCCGGTCCTATGTCGGCTGGGAGCGGTTCCGGGCGGCGGACCCCAACGACGGGCACCGGGCGGTGGCCGCCCTGCAGGCTGGTGGCCTGGTCAGCGAGTTGGTCACCCAGAACGTCGACGGGCTGCACCAACGGGCCGGGGCCAGCGAGGTCGTCGAGTTGCACGGCAGCCTGGCCGAGGTCGTCTGCCTGACCTGCCGCGATGTCGTCCCGCGCGAACCGCTGCAGCATCGGCTGCGGCAGCAGAATCCGGGCTTCCTGGAACTGGTCCGGGCCAGCGCCCCGGACGGATCGCAGGTCAGCAGCCAGATCCGGCCGGACGGGGACATCGTGCTCGACGACGCGTCGATCGAGTCGTTCCGCCTGCCGGTGTGCCACGCGTGCGGTGCCGACACCCTCAAGCCGGACGTCGTGTTCTTCGGCGAGTCGGTGCCGCCCGCTCGGGTGCAGCGCTGCCTGGGCGCGGTCGACCGGGCCCGCTCGGTGCTCGTGCTCGGCTCGTCGCTGGCCGTGATGTCGGGCTACCGGTTCGTGCGCCGGGCGGCCGCGGCGGGCATCCCGGTGGCCATCGTCACCCGGGGCGGCTCCCGCGGTGATCCGCAGGCCACGGTGCGGGTCGACGCGCCGCTGACCCCGACGCTGGTCGAGGTCGCGGCCCGGTTGGGGCTGTCGGTGCCGGTCAGTTGATCGGTCGGCCGACCAGCGTCGTCACGGCCTCCAGCGCGGCCTCGTCCCCGGACCGGGCGATCTCGCCGGTGGTCGGCCGCCCCCAGATCCAGCACAGCAGGTCCTCGGCCGTGCCCGCGATCCTCGCGTCCGGCTCGGCCTGCCCGCTGTCGTCGATCGCGATGTCGGCCTCGTCGTGGAGTTGCCCGTCGGGGTCGGTCCCGGTGAACCGCGCCGGACGCACCAGCCAACGCTGAGCGGTGTCGGTGGTCTCGACGAGCACGCCGCGGGTCGGGTCAGCGGTGATGGTGCCCCAGGGCGGGCAGCCGCCGATCATGATCCGCAGGCCCTCGTCGACGCCGTCGGCCGCCAGGGCGGCATCGCACGGGGTGCGCGCGCCGACGGCGATCTCGGCGTCCAGGCGGTGCACCAGCGCCTCCAGCGCCTGGCGCCGGTAGATGAAGCCGACCGTGCGGTCGCTCGACCAGGTCCAGGCCGCGGCGGTCGGCGGGGTCTGCTCGAGGGCCTTCTCGAGGCGCAGGCTGGCGGCCCGCAGCTGGCCCAGCTGGGAGGCCAGATCGGAGGCGCGCTCGGGCTCGCGGATGCGCTCGGCGTCGGCGTCCTCGACGACCGCGCCCCGCACCACTGCCGCCCAGAACGACTGGACGCACACCAGGTGGTGGACCAGGTCGCCGACCCGCCACTCGGGGCAGGTGGGCACCGGGCCGCCCGGATCGGCGAGCTCCAGGACGTCGGCGAACCGCGTCGACTCGCGGCGCAGGTGCCGCAGGTAGCTGTCGTAGGGCAGCCTGGTCGGCGCCGTCGTCGCGGTCATGCCGACAGCATGGCACCGCGGGTCAGACCCGGCGTAGGACTGCCGTCACCTTTCCCAGCACGGTGGCCTCGCGGCCGTCGATGGGGGAGTAGTCCTGGTTCTGCGGGACCAGCCAGACCCGGCCGCCGTGCCGCTGGAAGGTCTTGACCGTGGCCTCGCCGTCGATCATCGCCGCGACGATGTCGCCGTTGTCGGCGGTCGGCTGCTGGCGTACCACGACCCAGTCGCCGTCGCAGATCGCCACCTCGACCATCGAGTCACCGACGACCTTGAGCAGGAACAGCTCGCCCTCCCCGACCAGTTGGCGGGGCAGCGGGAAGACGTCCTCGACGAGCTCCTCGGCCAGGATCGGGCCGCCGGCCGCGATCCGGCCGACCACCGGGACGAAGGACGGCTCGGGGCGCACGTCCCCGGATCCGGTCTCGTCCTCGCCCACGTCCAGTCCGTATGCCGCGGCCGCGCGCGCCGCGTCGCCGGCCCGATAGCCCCGTGCGCTGGCCCCGGTGTCCGGGGAGACGACCTCCAGGGCCCGCGGGCGGTTGGGGTCGCGGCGCAGGAAGCCCTTGCGCTCCAGCGCCCCGAGTTGGTGGGCGACGCTGGACGGGCTGGTCAACCCGACGGCGTCACCGATCTCGCGCATGCTCGGCGGGTAGCCCCGGCGGTCGACCGAGTTGCGGATGAATTCCAGGACGCGGCGTTGGCGGACCGTCAGCCCGTCGCCCTCACGGTCGGGGAGATGCGTCACGCGGGCCATGGCCTGCCTCCTTCGATGGGGGCGCCACCGGCTCCCGGGGACCCCTGTCAGTGGTCTCTGCTGGACTTGCGCCCATGAGCACACCCTATGCGGTTCGAACAGTGTTGCCAAACACCAGTTCGATGCGTGTCTCGACTTTTTCGAACGGACGTGCTACACATCAGCATAGTCGATCGTCGGACAGGAGTTCGAGCCCGACGGTCGCCCGAGGGGCCGCAACCGCGGCCGGCAAGGAGAGCATCATGAGCGCAATCGCGAGCTGGCAGCTCGTCCCCGCGACCCCCGGCCCCGCCCGACGGGACCGGCCGCGGCTCGGTGCCGCGCTCGACGGCCGGCCCTGCCGCTGCGCGGTGGCCGGCGCGGTGGCCGTCGCCGACACCGGGTCCGACCGGGCGCAGCCCGCGGCGCTGCCGACCGCCGGCCTGCGCCCGACCCGAGCCGGTCGGCTGTTGCTGACCGTGGTCGCCCTGGCCCTGCTCGTCGCAGTCCCGATGACCCGGCTCGGCGCCCCGGCCGGGGCGACCGGACCCGAGCGGTCGGTCACCGTGCAGGCCGGCCAGACCCTGTCCGAGATCGCCCTCGTCGAGCTGCCGCAGCTGAGCATCGCCGAGGGGGTCGCGCAACTGCAGTTGGCCAACGACCTGAGCACCACCCAGATCCGCGCCGGCCAGCGGTTGGTGATCCCCACCGGGCGCTGATGCCGGGCGCTGATGCCGGTGCTGACTGCGCGCGCTGATCCCGCCGGCCGGCTGGCTCCACGCTGAGCCGCGCCGGTTGCTGAACTCGATCGCCGATTCCGGGCGCCGGCTCAGCTCGGCGCCGCGCCCCTCGACTCGGCCCGGACCGGGCGTCCACCCCGCCCGTGACCTGGTCCGATGACGGCGTCACGCCTCGACCCCGTGACGTCGGCCCAGCCGGGCCCGTCGCCCGCCCGACCCGGTCGGGCGGGCGATGACCCGGCCATCGCCCGCGGCGGCCGTCGCCGGTGGCGGCCGGCCTTGCCCCACCGCCGATCCGCCCCGCGCCGGCCGGCGCAAGTGCCCCGCTTCCGGATATCGGCGGCCGGCCCGGCGCCGCCGCCATCCACCCGCGCCGGCCCGGCAGGCAACGGCAACCTGTGGATAACGTCCGACGCCGACCCTGGTCGGCGCCTACGCTCGGCCGCAAGCGCCCGTCGTGCCCACGCAGCGGTCGAGGGCCGGGCGCCGCGCAGGAGGGGACATGCGGATAGCGGTCGCGCCACCGGCCCTCGCCGAGGCGGCCCGGGTGCTGGCGGCCACGGCGGCCGGCGTCGAGGTCGGGCCGGTGCTGCTCGCCGCCGGCGTGCCGGCCGCGCTGCCCGGCCTGCCGGTCGGCGCTGCCGCCGACCTGGCCCGCACCGACGCCGCCCTCGTCGGCGACTGGCGGGACCGCACGCTCGACCTGGCGACCCGGCTGACCCTCGCGGGCGAGCGCTACGCCCGGCTCGACGGGGGGTCGCCGTGACGGCCCCCGAGGTGGCCGACCTGCGTCGCAGTGACCCGGCGGCCCTGCGGCGGGCCGCCGCCGACCTGGACCGGTGCGGCGATGCGCTGCGCGACCGGGCCGCCCGGGTCGCCGGGGTGCTCGGCGACGACTGGCTCGGACCGCACCGCCGAGCAGGCTCGGGCCCGGCACGACGAGCTGGCCGGCCAGGGTGTCGTGCTGGCCGCCAGACTGGTCAGCCGGGCCGGCGCACTGCGCCGGGCGGCCGCCGAGGTCGAGGCAGCCCAGGCCCAGCTGCGCCGGGCTGAGACGCTCGCGGCCCAGCACGCGCTGACCATCCGGGCCGACGGTGCGGTGCTACCCGCCGCCGGGCTGCAGGGCCTGCTCGACGACCCGGCGGTGCCCCGCGCCCTGGGCGGGCTGGTCACAGCGGCGTTGGCCCGCTACGCCGCGGTCCCCGCCCTGCTGGTGCCCCCGCTGCCACCCGTCCGGCTGCCCGGGCCGCTGCCGGCCCCGCCCGGTGCACCGGCGGCCGGGGTCTGGCCGCCCGGGCCCCCACCGGCGGGCGACCCGGCGCTGGTCGCCGGCTGGTTCGCCGCGCTGGGCCCGGCTGGGCAGGCGCAGGTCATCGCCGCGCACCCCGAGCGGGTCGGCGGCGCCGACGGGGTGCCGGCCTGGGCGCGCGACCCGGCCAACCGCGCCCTGCTGCCGCTGCTCGAGGCCCGGCTCACCGCCGCCCTGGTCCGGGCCCGCGCCCGGGCCCCCGACCGCGACCGCGGCCTCCGGTGCGACGGTCTGACGTGGTCAGCGCGGCTCCGGCGGTGAGGCGTCGCGCAGGCTGTATCCCACCCCGCGGATCGTGTGGATGAGGGCCGGGTCGTCGAGGTCGATCTTGCGCCGCAGGTGGCTGATGAAGGTCTCGACGACCGTCGAGTCGTCGTCGATGTCGTGGTTCCAGACGTGGTCGATGATCACCTGCTTCGTGACGACGACCTCGGCGTTGAGCAACAGGAACCGGAGCAACCTGTACTCGGTGAGCGTGAGGTGGATCTCGCGACCGGCACGAAAACGGCCGTGGCGATTGAACACCCGCGGATCG
>CAZYHR010000121.1:0-9238 GCA_964647395.1 uncultured Intrasporangiaceae bacterium
GCCGGCCGTCCAGCGTCGCCCGGCCCTCGGTCCACAGCTGGCGGAAGATCTCGACGCCCTCGCGCAGCCGGCCGAGCCGGTCGCGCGCCTCGGGGAAGCCGTAGCCGTAGGCCCGCCACTCGTGCTCGTACCAGCCCGCGCCGATGCCCATCTCGACCCGGCCGCCGCTGATGATGTCGACGGTCGCCGCGACCTTGGCCAGATAGGCGGGGTTGCGATAGCTCATGCACGTGCACATCTGGCCGAGCCGGATCCGGCTGGTGCTCGCGGCGAACGCGGCCATGAGCGTCCACGCCTCGTGGGTGGCCTCGTCGGTCGGCGTCGGGGTGGTGTGGAAGTGGTCGTAGACCCACAGCGACTCCCACTGCTCGACCTCGTCGAAGCGGTGCGCCAGCCCGTCCATGACCCCCCAGTGCATGGCCGGGTCGATGCCGACGAGGTCCAGCCGCCAGCCCTGCGGGACGAAGACTCCGAAGCGGATGCTCATGGCTCCATCCTGCCACCCGTGAACACCGGCCCCGAGCCCGTCCGGAGCGTGTGAGACTGGCCGGATGACGGCATACGCCAACGACCCTGAGGTCATCCGAGACGCCCTGGCCAACCCCGGAACGTGGGCCGTGGTCGGCCTGTCCGAGAACTCGTCCCGCACCGCCCACCGGATCGCGCACTGGCTGCAGGTCGAGTTGGACAAGCGGATCATCCCGGTCCACCCGAGCGCGGCCACGGTGTTCGGCGAGCAGGGCTACCAGCGGCTGGCCGACATCCCCGACGGCACGCACGTCGAGGTCGTCGACTGCTTCGTCAACTCCGCGCTGGTCGGCGCGGTCGTCGACGAGGCCATCGAGCAGCGCGAGCGACTGGGCATCAAGCTGGTGTGGCTGCAGCTCGGCGTCATCGACGAGGCGGCCGCCCAGCGGGCCCGCGGCGCCGGCCTCGACGTGGTCATGGACACCTGCCCCCGGATCGAGTACCCGAGGCTGCGTCCCGGCGACTGACCGGGGTCAGCACGGCAGGGGCGCGGCACGGGCGCGGGAGGGGCGCGGCAGGGGCGGCAGCCGCCCTGAATGCTGACAAAACAGGCGGGGAGCGTTCCAGGCAACCGTTTTCACCGGGTATGCCGCTGGCGCTCCTGGCGCTCCTGGCGAGACGCCCGCAGCGCGGCGCCCTTGGCCCGGGCCTGCTCGGTGAGCGCGGCCTGGGCCTGCTCCAGGGCGGCGCGGATCCGGTGCGCCTCCGGCCCCTGGCCGGCGCCGAGGATGCGGGCGGCGAGCAGGCCGGCGTTGCGGGCGCCGCCGATCGAGACGGTGGCCACCGGCACGCCGGCGGGCATCTGGACGATCGACAGCAGCGAGTCGAGGCCGTCGAGCTGGCGCAGCGGCACCGGCACCCCGATGACCGGCAGCGGGGTCACCGAGGCGAGCATGCCGGGCAGGTGGGCCGCCCCACCGGCGCCGGCGACGATGACCCGCAGCCCGCGGGCGGCGGCCCGCCGGCCGTAGTCGATCATCTCCAGCGGCATCCGGTGCGCCGAGACGACGTCGACCTCGTAGGGGATGGCCAGTTCGTCCAGCGCGTCGGCGGCCTGGCCCAGCACCGGCCAGTCGCTGTCGCTGCCCATGACGACGCCGACCACCGGGTCGTCGTCGCCGGGCCGGATCCGGTCGGCGGGCGGCTCACTCATCGATGACTCCTGCCAGATAGTCGGCGGCGTGCCGGGCCCGGGCCTGCGCGTCGGCCAGGTCCGGGCCGGACACGGTGACGTGCCCGATCTTGCGTCCCGGCCGCACGCCCTTGCCGTAGAGGTGCACCTTGGCCCCGGGGTCGCGGGCCATGACGTGCCGATAGGCGGGGTAGAGCTCGGGGTGGCCGCCGCCGAGCACGTTGGCCATGACCGACCACGGCGTCAGCGCCGCCGGGTCGCCGAGCGGCAGGTCGAGCACCGCCCGCAGGTGCTGCTCGAACTGGCTGGTCACCGAGCCGTCGATGGTCCAGTGCCCGCTGTTGTGCGGGCGCATGGCCAGCTCGTTGACCAGCACCTGGCCGCCGACGTCGAACAGTTCGACGGCCAGCACCCCGGTCACCCCGAGCTCGCCGGCGATGGTCAGCGCGATCCGGGCCGCCTCGATCGCCTCGGCCTCGGGCAGCCCCGGCGCCGGCGCCGTGACCTCGGTGCAGATGCCGTCGGTCTGCACGGTCTGCACGACCGGCCAGGCGGCCGCCTGCCCGGACGGGCTGCGCGCGACGAGCGCAGCCAGCTCGCGCTCGAACGGCACGAGTTGCTCGACGAGCACCGGCCCGCGGGCCAGCCACGGCTCGACCTGGGCCAGCTCGTGCGGGCCGCGCAGCACGAGCACGCCCTTGCCGTCGTAGCCGCCGCGCGGGGTCTTGGCGACCACCGGCCAGCCGTGGGTCGCGCCGAAGTCGGCGACCTCGCTCACCTGGTCGGCCGCGGCCCACACCGGGCACGGCACCCCGGCCGCGCGCAGCCGGGCTCGCATGGCGAGCTTGTCCTGGGCGAAGACCAGCGCCTGCGGCGACGGGTGTAGCGCCACCCCCTGCTCGAGGAGCGCCGCGAGCACCGGGGCCGGGACGTGCTCGTGGTCGAAGGTGACGACGTCGCACTCGGCGGCGAAGCGGCATACCGCCTCGAGGTCGTCGTGCGCCCCGACCGGCGCGGAGGGCACCACGAGGGCCGCCGAGGCGTCCGGTGCCTCGGCCAGCACCGACAGCTGCACCCCGAGGGCGATCGCCGGCGGCTGCATCATCCGGGCCAGCTGGCCGCCGCCGATGACGCCGACCACCGGGAAGCCGCCGGGGGCCCGGCGCGGCGCGCTCACCGGTCCATCCTCCGGCGGTGCACGCCGTCGGGGTCCAGGTGCCCGTCCTCGTCGACGATGTCGCCGGCGACGACCGGGGCGACCAGCGGCAGGTCCTCCTCGCGCGCGTGGTGCCGGACCGCACGGAAGGTCCACAGCTTGTTGACGATGAAGTTGATCGGCATGGTGAGCACGATGGTGATGAGCTGCGCCCAGTAGTAGCGCGACCGCAGCCCGACCTGCTCGGTGAAATAGGGATCGGGCAGTTGCAACGCCGACTCCGGGTGGGTCAGCACGGTGATGACGAAGATGCCGACGAAGGCCGCGACGCTGCCGACCGCGAGGAACGGCCAGAACTGCCGCCACCAGGACCCGTGCAGGCGGGCCCGGAAGGTCCAGCCCCGGTTGAGCTGGAAGTTCCACAGGTTCGCCACGAGGAAGGACCCGATCCAGACCAGGTGGACGTAGCGGACGTTGTAGCCCAACGGCAGCGGCAGCAGGGCCCGGCGGGCGTTGACGGTGCCGCCGTTGAGCTTGTGCAGCACGATCGCCACGGCGAGGTTGACCAGCACCCCCGACGCGCCGACGATGCCGAACTTGACGAACTGCCTGACATGGCGGCGCCCGAACTTCGGCAGCGGGCGACCACTCACAGTCCCGGGAGCCTACCCGTTCGCGCTACGAGCATCGGCCCGCGGACCGGGGTGGGCGGCCTCGGACAGGAACAGCGCGAAGGTCGCCGGCTGCCGGGACAGCAGGTCGAGCCGCCCGCCGGAGGCCTCGGCCAGGTCCCGGGCCACGGCCAGCCCGACGCCGCTGCCGCCGGACACGCCGCTGACCGAGCGTTCGAAGATGTGCGGTGCCACCGCGCCGCTCACCCCGGTGCCCTCGTCGCGCAGTTCGACGACGACCGAGGGCCCGCTGCGCCGCACGGTGATCGTCACCGTGCCGCCCCCGTGGACCAGCGAGTTCTCCAGCAACGTCGAGAGCACCTCGGAGACGGCGACCGGGGTGGTCCGCACGACCAGGCCGCGCTCGCCGTCGACCCGCACGCTGCGCCGGGCCGTCTCGAAGGCCGGCTGCCACTCCCGCTGCAGCCCCGCGATGACCGAGTCCAGCGGCACGTCGGTCAGCGCGTCCTGCGGCTCGGTGCGGCGGCGGTGCAGCAGGTCGTCGACGACCGCGGTGAGCCGCTCGACCTGTGCGATGGCGACCGTCGCCTCCTCCTTGGCGGTGGCGAGGTCGTCGGTGTCGGCGATCTCCTCGATCCGCATGAGCAGCGCGGTGAGCGGCGTGCGCAACTGGTGGGACGCGTCGGAGGCGAAGCTGCGCTCGGCCGCCAGGGCCCGGCTCTGCTGGTATGCCGCGCGGCTGAGCACCCGGGAGATCCGGTCGATCTCGTCGATGCCGCACTCCATCGGCGGGATGTGGCTCTCGCCGCGGCTGAGACGCTCGGCGTTGGCGGTGATCTGCCCGACCGGTGCCATCAACCGGGCGATCTCGGCCCGGGCGACCAGATAGGCGGCGACCGCTCCCGCGACGATCAGCCCGAGCAGCACGAGCGCCAGGTCGACGGCCCGCTCCCAGGTGGAGCGGGCCAGCCACGCGTCGATGAGGTCGTGCCGCTCCGAGGACAGCCACAGCGTCGTGCTGAACAGCGGGATGCCCAGCACGATGATCGAGGAGAGGATCATCATCCGGGTCGCGCGCAGGATGCTCTGCCGCACCGCGGCGTCCTAACCGGGGCCCGACGCGGGCGGCGGGTCACCGCCGGGCCGGTCACCGCCACGCTCGGCGGCCTGACCCGAGGGTGAGCGCTCGAACCGGAACCCCAGGCCGCGGACCGTCGAGATGAAGCGGGGCTGGGCGACGTCGTCGCCGAACTTCTTGCGCAGCATCGAGATGTGCATGTCGACGGTCTTGCTCGCCTGGTACCACTCGGTGCCCCAGACCTCGCGCATGAGCTGCTCGCGGGTGACCACCCGGCCCTGCTCGCGCAGCAGCACCCGCAGCAGGTCGAACTCCTTGGCGGTCAGCCGCAGCAGCTCGCCGCGGAACCAGGCGCGACGCCCCTCGAGGTCGAGCCAGACCTCCGCGGTGTCGTTGGTCGTCGTCGCGTCACCCGGCGAGCGGCGCAGCAGCGCCCGCACCCGGGCCAGCAGCTCGGCGAGCCGGATCGGCTTGGCGACGTAGTCGTCGGCCCCGGCGTCGAGCCCGACGACGGTGTCCAGCTCGTCGGCGCGGGCGGTGAGCATGATGACCGGCACGGTCCGGCCGTCCTCGCGCAGTCGGCGGCACACGTCCAGGCCGTCCATGAGCGGCAGCCCGATGTCGAGCACGACCAGGTCCGGTCCCTGCCGGACCCCCTCGAGGGCCGCGTGACCGTCGGACCGGACGTCGACCTCGTAGCCCTCGCGCCGCAGCGCCCGGGCCAGTAGCTCGGAGATGTCCGGGTCGTCCTCGACGAGCAGTACCCGGGTCATGTGGGGAGGATAATCCCCTCAGGCTCCCGGCCAGCGGGGTGGCCGTTTCTCGGCGAAGGCGGCGACCCCCTCGGCGCGGTCCCCGCTGAACGCCGTGGCCCGCCAGCACGCGTCCTCGATCTCCAGCCCGGCCGCCAGATCGACGTCCAGACCGAGCCGCATGGCCCGCTTGGCCGAGCGCAGCCCGACCGGCGAGTGGGCGGCGATCTCGGCGGCCAGCTCCAGGGCCCGGGCCCGGGCGGTGCCGGCCGGGACCAGCTCGTCGACGACCCCGAGGGCGTGCGCCTCGGCGGCACCGATCTTGGCGGCGCTGAAGATGAGCCGGGCCGCGCGCGACCAGCCGATCCGGCGGCCGAGCAGCTGGGTGCCGCCCCCGCCGGGGATGACGCCGACCGACACCTCGGGCAGGCCGACCCCGGCGGCGTCGCCGCAGACGATGACGTCGCAGGCGAGGGCCAGCTCCAGCCCGCCGCCGTAGGCGAAGCCGTCGACGGCCGCGACGGCCGGCATCGGCAGGTTGAGCACCCCGCCGTAGGCCGCCCGGGCCAGCGGCCGTTGCCGCACCAGCTCGGCGTCGGTCAGCGAGTTGCGCTCCTTGAGGTCGGCGCCGACGCAGAAGGCCCGCTCGTGCGCGGAGGTGAGCACGACGCACCGGACCTGCGGGTCGGCGGCGAGTTCGCCGGTGGCCCGGGCCAGCGCCCCGGCGAGCTCGGTGGAGATCGCGTTCATCGCTTCGGGCCGGTCGAGCACGAGCTCGGCGACGTGGCCGCCGTCGCCGTGTCGCTCGACCCGCACCAGCGGGCGCGCCGCAGCGGGCCGGTCCGGGCCGGGGGCGGGCGGCATACCGGTCATGGGTGACTCCTTGGGCTCGAGCGGGTCAGGACGTGCGGGTGGACCGTGCCCACGCCGCGCAGGGTGCGGCGGCGCAGCGGCCGCAGGGTGAAGCGGGGGTGGGTGGCCAGCGCGTCGGCGAGCGGTCCGTCGACGAGCGCGCTGCCGGGCTCGGCGAGCGGGGTGAGCCGGGCGGCGCGGTTGACCGTGGTGCCGAAGACATCGCCCAGCCGCGACACGACCGGGCCGAAGGCGCAGCCGATGCGCACCGAGGGCAGCAGCCGGTCGTCCTGCAGCGCGTCGACCAAATCGAGCGCGATCCAGGCGGCGGGCACCGCCAGGCGGGTGGCGAAGAGCACCTCGTCGCCCACGGTCTTGATGACCCGGCCCCCGTGCGCGGTGACGACGTCGGTGACCATCGCCTCGAACCGCTCGACGGTGCGGGCCAGGTCGCGCTCGGACAGCTGGCGCACCAGGCCGGAGAAGTTGACCAGGTCGGCGAATCCGACTGCCCGCACGACTCCTTCGTGGCCGGGGGTCGCGTCGGCCAGCATCCGCCCGACCGCGTCGGTGAGGTGGCGGCGCCAGGCGTAGACGAGCATCGGCTCGACGTCGTCGGCGAGTTCGAGCACGAGCCGGGCGGTGGCCTCGGCGGTCTGCGGGTCCAGCGGGTGGTCCAGCCCGTCGCCCTCGGGGGCCGAGATCGCCTCGGCGAGCAACTGCACCTGCCAGGAGGCCAGCCGGTCGACGGTGCGGGCCAGCGCCCGGGTCAGCGACAGGGCGGTGGCCTCGTCGATGGTGCCGGTGCGCACCAGCGCGGTGGCGCGCCGCAGCGCCTGCAGGTCGGCCTCGGCGAACGGCCGCTCCGCCGAACTGGTCATCGGGAAGCCGAGGGCGTGCCAGAAGCGCCGGGCGGCCAGCACCGACACCCCGGCCAGCCGGCTGACCTCGGTGCGCGACAGCTCGCGGGACCGGCCCAGCAGCCGCTCGGTCACCGCGTCCTGGTCCAGCGGCCCATCGGTCATGCTCGCATCATGCCCGCACCGCCCCGGCGTCGTCGCCCCCGGTCAGTCGGCGACCCGCAGGTGCCCGACGTCGCCGGCGGCGTGCGGCACCGGCCCGCGCCCGTCCCCGGCGTCGAGCAGCAGCGCGCCCTGGTCGTCGACGCCGGTGGCCACCCCCTCGACGGCCCGGTCGGGCCGCTCCAGGCGCACCCGAGCGCCGATCGTCACGCACCTGGACCGGTATGCCGCCCGCGCTCCCGCCGCGGTCGGCTCACCGAGCAGCGTTGCGTGCCAGTCGTGCAGCCGGGCCAGCAGGGTGACGAGCAGGTCAGTACGGTCCGGGTCCGGTGCCCCGGCCAGGGCCAGCGAGGTCGCCGTGTCGACCGGCAGTTCGGCGCGGCCCTGACTGACGTTGAGGCCGATACCGACCACGACGACCCCGCCGGGCGCGCCGGCCGGCAGCAGCTTGCCGGCCGGTGGCTCGCTGCCGGGCAGCCACTCGCACAGGATGCCGCAGACCTTGCGGTCGCCGTCGGCGGGCAGCAGCACGTCGTTCGGCCACTTGAGCACGGCATCGAGCCCGGTGTGCTCGCGCACCGCGTCGACGACCGCCAGGCCCGCCACCAGCGGCATCCAGCCGGGCGCCCCCGGCGGCGCCGGCAGGGTGGCCGACACGGTCAGCGCCGTGCCCGCTGGGGCCTGCCAACTGCGGGTCAGCCGCCCTCGGCCGGCGGTCTGCTGCTCGGCGACCACGACGGCATACGGCTGGCCGAGCGCGGCGGCGCGCCCGTTGGTCGAGCCGAGCGTCGCGTGCAACTCCACCTGCCGCCACGGCCCGACCGGTGGGCGCAGCAGCCGGTCCAGGCGGGTCGGGTCCATCGTGTTCGTCATGGGGACAAGGCTAGAGTTCGACCATGTCGACGACCGGTGCCGCCGCTGCCACCCCGACTGATCAGCCCGACCTGTCGACCACGGCGGGCAAGCTCGCCGAACTCCGGCGCCGGGTCGCCGAGGTGGCGGGTGCCGGGTCGAGCCGGGCGGTCGAGAAGCAGCACGCCAAGGGCAAGAAGACCGCCCGTGAGCGCATCGAGATGCTGCTCGACGAGGGCACGTTCATCGAGATGGACAAGTACGCCCGGCACCGCAGCAACCAGTTCGGGCAGGAGAAGGAGCGGCCCTACGGCGACGGGGTGGTCACCGGCTACGGCCAGATCGACGGGCGGCAGGTGGCGGTGTTCGCCCAGGACTTCACCGTGTTCGGCGGGTCGCTGGGCGAGGTGTTCGGCGAGAAGATCGTCAAGGTCATGGACTGGGCGGCCAAGATCGGTGTGCCGGTCATCGGGCTCAACGACTCCGGCGGGGCCCGCATCCAGGAGGGCGTGGTCTCGCTGGGTCTCTACGGCGAGATCTTCTTCCGCAACGTCCGCTCCTCGGGGGTGATCCCGCAGATCTCGGTCATCATGGGCCCCTGCGCCGGCGGGGCGGTCTACTCCCCCGCCATCACCGACTTCACCGTCATGGTCGACCAGACCTCGCACATGTTCATCACCGGTCCCGACGTCATCAAGACGGTCACCGGTGAGGAGGTCGGCTTCGAGGAACTCGGCGGGGCCCGGGCGCACAACACCAAGTCCGGCGTCGCGCACTACATGGGCCTGGACGAGGCCGACGCGATCGACTACGTCAAGGCGCTGCTGTCCTACCTGCCGGCCAACAACATGGAACTGCCGCCGGTCTTCGGCGACCAGGACGCCGACCTGACCCCCACCGAGACCGACGGGTGGCTGGACACCTGCATCCCCGACTCACCCAACCAGCCCTACGACATGCTCGAGGTCATCGGCCACGTCGTCGACGACGGTGACTTCCTCGAGGTGCACGCCCTGTTCGCACCCAACATCGTCGTCGGCTTCGCCCGCATCGACGGGATGCCGGTCGGCGTGGTCGCCAACCAGCCGATGCAGTTCGCCGGCTGCCTGGACATCGAGGCGTCCGAGAAGGCGGCCCGCTTCGTGCGCACCTGCGACGCGTTCAACGTGCCGGTGGTGACCTTCGTCGACGTGCCCGGCCTCCTGCCCGGCACCGACCAGGAGTGGAACGGCAT
>CAZYHR010000122.1:0-9220 GCA_964647395.1 uncultured Intrasporangiaceae bacterium
CCGGCATCGACGCGTCGATGATCACGTCGCTGGGCACGTGCAGGTTGGTGATCCCCTTGTCCGAGTTGACCATCGCCAGCGCCGGCCGCTCGGCGTAGATCGCGGCCATCTCCTGCTCGATCCGGGCCCGCTGGTCGGCCGGCAGCGACGCCGTCTTGGCATACATGTCGCCGATGCCGAGGTTGGGGTTGACGCCGAGTTGCTGCAGCGCGGCGTCGTGCGCGGCGAAGAAGTCCTCGTAGAACACCGACACCGCGTGCCCGAACAGCACCGGGTCGGAGACCTTCATCATGGTCGCCTTGAGGTGCAGCGACAGCAGCAGGTCGTCGGCCTTGGCCGCGTCGATCTGCGCGCGGTAGAAGTCGCGCAGCGCCTCGACGGACATGAACGTGGCGTCGACGATCTCGCCCGGCAGCGTGCTGACCCGCTCGGCCAGGACCTCGTCGGACTCGCCGGAGCCGTTGACGGCGACCAACTCGATGCGCAGGTCGCCGCCCTGTTCGACGACGACCGACTGCTCGTTGCCGTAGAAGTCGCCCGAGGTCATGGTCTCGACGCGCGCCTTGGTCTGCGGGTCCCAGGCCGAGAGGCGGTGCGGGTGCTTCTTGGCGAAGTTCTTCACCGACTGGGGAGCCCGCCGGTCGGAGTTGCCCTCGCGCAGCACCGGGTTGACGGCCGAGCCGAGGACCTTGGCGTATGCCGCCTGCACGGCCTTCTCGTCCTCGGTCGCCGGGGACTCCGGGTAGTCCGGGACGGCATACCCCTTGTCCTGCAACTCCTTGATCGCCGCCTTGAGCTGCGGCACCGACGCCGAGATGTTCGGCAGCTTGATGATGTTGGCCTCGGGGGTGGTGGCCAGCTCCCCCAGCGCGGCGAGGTTGTCCTCGACCCGCTGCTGCTCGGTGAGCCGCTCGGGGAACGCCGCGAGGATGCGCCCGGCCAGGGAGATGTCCCGGGTGACGACCTCGACGCCGGTGCCCGCGGTGAACGCCTGGACGATGGGCAGCAGCGAGTGGGTCGCCAGCGCCGGCGCCTCGTCGATTGCGGTCCACACGATCTGTGAGGTCATTGGCCCTCTCCACTTCGAGTCGTTCCGGCGCCGGTCCTTGGCACCTGGCGTGCCCAGGATAGGGCCCGGCGGAACGCCAGCGTCCGGCCGGCCCGGTCCGGTGGGTCCTCAGGACTGCGGTGGCGTGTCGCACACCGACTCCGGGTCGCCCTCGTCACTCGCGGGGTCGAACTCGACGTCCTGGGCATCGGCTACCACGCCCTGACCGAGGAACAGCGCTCCGCCGTCGTGCAGGCGCACCCCCGCCCGGACTTCAAGAACCAGATCCTCGCCGCCTTCACCGACGGACTCAAGGACCGACCAGTGACCACGCGCCGGGGAGCAGATACCGTGGACCCCGCGCGGCCGCGGCATACCGTGCGTGCCGGGGGAACCACGATCAAGGAGTGACCATGCAGCCTGCCCTCAGCAAGCGTCTCGGAGCGGAGTTCCTCGGGACCTTCTGGCTCGTCTTCGGTGGATGCGGGACGGCGATCTTCTCGGCGGTCTTCTTCACCAACCCCGGGGTGACCGGTGGGTCGCCGCAGCAGATCGGGGTCGGCCTGATCGGGGTCGCGCTGGCCTTCGGGCTCACCGTCGTGACGATGGTGTATGCCGTGGGGCACGTCTCCGGCGGGCACTTCAACCCGGCCGTGACCCTGGGGCTGTGGGCGGCCCGGCGCTTCGACAAGGTCCCGGAGGTCGGTGCCTACATCCTGGCCCAGGTCGTGGGCGGCCTGACCGCCGGCGCCTGCCTGTGGGGCCTGGCCCGGTCGGTCAAGGGGCACTCGGTGGTCGGCGGCATGGCCGCCAACGGCTACGGGGCCAACTCGCCGGGCGGCTACTCGATGGTCGCGGTCCTGCTCGCCGAGGTGCTGCTCACCGCGTTCTTCCTCTTCGTCATCCTCGGGGTGACGACCCGGCACGCGCCGGCCGGCTTCGGGCCGCTGGCCATCGGGCTGACGCTGACCCTGATCCACCTCATCTCGATCCCGATCTCCAACACCTCGGTCAACCCCGCGCGGTCGACCGCCGTGGCCTTCTTCAACGGCGCCGGGGCCCCCGAGCAGTTGTGGCTGTTCTGGGTCGCCCCGATCCTCGGGGCGATCATCGCGGGCTTCTCCTACGAGGCGATCACCGGCATCGACGCGTCGAACGAGGACGTCTCCGGCGAGCTGCGCCCGGACGACGTGAAGTCTTAACACTTCACTCGTATCGGTGAAGATGTTACCCTTCATCTAGCCGGATGAAGGGAGACGTCATGTACGTCGTCACCGCGGACCAGATCGCCAGCCGGCGCAGCCCGGACCGGGTGCCGCAGGCGCTGCACGCGCTGGCGCAGGTGCGGCCGGCTCCGGTGGCCGGCTTCGAGCGCACCGTCGGCGACGAGGTGCAGGGCGTGGCCGACAAGCCCGAAGCCGTGTTGGAGAGCCTGTTCACTCTGGTCCGGGACGGCCGCTGGCGGGCCGGAGTGGGGGTCGGACCGGTCGAGCAACCGCTGCCGGCCTCACCCCGCGAGGGCCGGGGCCCGGCCTTCGTGGCCGCCCGCGCCGCCGTGGAGGCCTCCCGCTCCCCGGCTGCGGGCGGCGTCGCCGTTCGGGTCGAGCAGCAGCCCGCCGACCGGGTCACCCCGGGCAGCCGGCACGCCGCCCTGGCCGAGGGCGCGCTGCTGCTGTGGGCCCAGATCCTGCGCGCCCGCAGCGCGCAGGGCTGGCAGGTGTGCGACCTGCTCGCCGAGGGCCACAGTCAGCGCGCCGCCGCCGAACTGCTGGGCATCTCCCCGTCCGCGGTCAGCCAGCGGGTCCGGCGCGCGGGCTGGGTGGAGCAGCAGCGGGCGGCCGAACTCGCGGCATACCATCTGCAGGCCGCGCACGACGCGACCGTCGACACGCACTGAGTGACCGGGCGCGGCGGCGGGCCAGCGGGTAGAACTGACCCATGACCATCCCCTGGGCCTTCGCGGCGGTCGCCGTGCTGCTGCTCGGGATCCTCGCCGTCTTCCTCGGCGGCCCGCTGACCCTGTGGGTGTTCCGGCACGTCGAGCGCCGCTCCGGCGCCGCCCAGGTGCCGCGGATCCAGGCGGCCGCCGTCGTGCTGCGCGGCGGCGCGATGATCGGCCAGCTGGAGCGCACCGCGACCTTCGTCGGGCTCGCGACCGGCTACCCGGAGGTGCTTGCGGCGGTCATCGCGCTCAAGGGGCTCGGCCGGTTCGCCGAGCTGCGCAGCGCGACCGAGGGCACCGCCGAGCGGTTCATCATCGGGTCGTTCGCCAGCCTGCTCTGGGCGAGCCTGCTCGGCGGGCTGGCCCGGCTGGCCGTCGTCCACGCGGGCTGACCGGGCCGGGCCGGGGCCGGACCGCTAGGGTGGGAGCAGCCCCCCAACCCACCGTCGCCAAGGGAGTCAGCGTGAGCCCCACCCCCGTCAAGGTCGCCGTCACCGGAGCTGCCGGCCAGATCGGCTACAGCCTGCTCTTCCGCATCGCCAGCGGGGCGCTGCTCGGCCCCGACACCCCCGTGCAGCTGCGGCTGCTGGAGATCACGCCGGCCCTCAAGGCCCTCGAGGGGGTCGTCATGGAACTGGACGACTGCGCCTTCCCGACCCTGGCCGGCGTGGAGATCGGCGACGACGCCGAAAAGGTCTTCGACGGCACCAACCTGGCCATGCTCGTCGGCGCCATGCCGCGCAAGGAGGGCATGGACCGGGCCGACCTGCTCGCCGCCAACGGCAAGATCTTCACCGGCCAGGGCGCCGCGCTCAACAAGGTCGCCGCGAGCGACGTCAAGATCCTGGTCACCGGCAACCCGGCCAACACCAACGCGCTCATCGCCATGAGCAACGCCCCGGACATCCCGCGCGAGCGCTTCAACGCGCTGACCCGGCTGGACCACAACCGGGCCAAGACCCAGCTGGCCCAGAAGCTCGGCGTCCCGGTGACCTCGATCACCAACCTGGCGATCTGGGGCAACCACGACGACTCGATGTACCCCGACCTCTACAACACCAAGGTCGACGGCAAGATCGCCGCGGACCTGGTCGACCAGGAGTGGATCACCGGCAGTTACATCCCCACCGTCGCCACCCGCGGCGGGGCCATCATCAAGGCCCGTGGCCTGTCGTCGGCGGCCTCGGCGGCCAACGCGACGATCGACCACCTGCGCGACTGGGTGCTCGGCAGCGACGACTGGGTGTCGATGTCGGTGCCGACCGACGGCTCCTACGGCATCCCCGAGGGTGTCGTCTCGTCCTTCCCGTGCACCGTCTCCGGCGGCGAGTACCAGATCGTCCAGGACATCGAGCTGTCCGACTTCTCCAAGGAGCGGATCATGGCGTCGGTGGCCCGCCTGCAGGGTGAGCGCGACCAGGTCAAGGAGCTCGGGCTCATCTGAGCCCACCCACATCCCCGGTATGCCGCCCGCTCACCGCAGCGGGCGGCATACCGTTGCCCGCCGCACCTCACCCGTCCAGGCGCACCAGGGTGAAGGCCAGGGCCAGGGCCAGGCCCAGGCCGATGAGGCACAGCGCGTCGACCCAGCGCCGGCGCACCCCCAGCCCGCTGTGCTTGGGCGAGACCCACCGGATCAGGCCGCCGAGCACGAACGCGAACGCCATGAGATACCCGCCGACCCGGATCTGGCCGTAGGCCGCCACCGCGAGGCCGACGCCGGCCAGCACGGCAACCAGCCACCACACCCCGAGGCGTCGCAGCCGCAGCCAGTCGGCCACCGGGGTCACCGGGCTGCGGCCTCCGGCCGGGCCGCAGCCTGCCGCTCGGCGATCTCGACGACGTTGGTCAGCAGCCGGGCCCGGGTCATCGGGCCCACCCCGCCGGGGTTGGGACTGAGCCACCCGGCGACCTCGGCCACCTCGGCGGCGACGTCGCCGGCGACCCGGCTCCGGCCGGTCACCGGGTCGACCCGGCGGCTCACCCCGACGTCCAGGACGGCCGCGCCCGGCTTGACCATCTCGGCGGTGACGAGGTCGGGCACCCCGGCGGCGGCCACGACGATGTCGGCCCGGCGCACCTCGGCGGCCAGGTCGCGGGTGCCGGTGTGACACAACGTCACCGTGGCGTTCTCGCTGCGCCGGGTGAGGATCAGCCCGAGCGGCCGGCCGACGGTCAGCCCGCGACCGACGACGACGACCTTGGCGCCGGCGATCGGCACCCCGAAGCGGCGCAGCAGGTCCAGGCAGCCCATCGGCGTACACGGCAGCGGGGCGGCCCGGCCCAGCACCAGCCAGCCGAGGTTGGTCGGGTGCAGGCCGTCGACGTCCTTGGCCGGGTCGACCCGGGACAGCAGCGCGAACTCGTCCAGCCCGGTGGGCTGCTGGACGATGAACCCGGTGCAGGCCGGGTCGGCGTTGAGTTCGTCGACGACCGCCTCCACCTGCTCCTGGGTCGCGGTCGCCGGCAGGTCGTGGCGCAACGACCGGATGCCGATCTCGGCGCAATCCTGGTGCTTGGCCGAGACGTACCAGCGGCTGCCGGGGTCGTCGCCGACCAGCACGGTGCCCAGTCCGGGCACGACGCCCCGCTCGGCCAGCGCCGCCACCCGCGCGGCCAGCTCGGTCTTGACCTGGTCGAGGGTGGCCCTGCCGTCGAGGATCTGCGCGGTCACGGCCGCCATCCTGCCACGCCCGTCTCGAGGGCTCGGCTACGGTGGCGGGAGTGCGTCGAGCCCAGGCGCCCGTCCCCCACCGGAAGGGTCCGCCCCGTGCCACGCCAGCCGACCCGCCTGCGGGCGGCCGCCCTCCTGCTGGGCCCCGCTCTGGTGGCCGCCTGCTCGGCCCCGGGGCAGACCACCCCACCCGGCACCACCGCACCGGTTGCGTCGACGCAGCCCGGGCCGGTGACCAGCGGGCCACCGGCTGCGACGGCTGCGACGTCCGTGACGTCGACGCCGCGGTCGAGCTCGCCCCCGGAGACCGGCCGGCCCACCCCGCCCGCCGCGCCCTCGGCGTCGGCCGGCCCGACCTCGCTCGCCCCGTCCGGCAGCCCGGCCACCGGCGCCCCGACCGACGCCCGGTCGCTGCCGCGCGGCGGGACGACGATCTTCCCCACCTATCGCCTGGTCGGCTACTGCGGGGCGCCGGGAGCCCCGGCGCTCGGCCGGCTGGGGGTGGGATCACTCGCCGACCGGGCCGCCGAGATCGAGCCGCTCGGCGCGGCATACACGACCGATGGTCGCCGGCCGATGCCGGTCCTGGAGCTCATCGCCACGGTCGTCACGGCCTCGCCGGGACCGGACGGCCTGCACCGCTTCCGGCAGCCAGCGACCACCGTGGACCGCTATCTGGCCGCCGCCCGGGACGCTCGGGGTCTGCTGCTGCTCAACATCCAGCCCGGGCGCGCCGACTTCCTCGACGAGGTCAAGGCCTACGAGCGCTGGCTGGTGCAGCCGGACGTCGGCGTCGCCCTGGACCCCGAGTGGGCGATCGGTCCCGGGCAGATCCCCGGCCGGGTCTACGGGCGCACCAGCGGGGCCGAACTGGACGCCGTCGCGGCCTATCTGTCGGCACTGGTCGCCGAGCACGGGCTGCCCGAGAAGGTCATGGTCTATCACCAACTGCACCCGCGCATCGTCGACCACCCCGAGCAACTGCGCCGGCACCCGGGCGTCGTGCCCATCGTCTCGGTCGACGGCATCGGCACGGCAAGCCAGAAGACCGACACCTGGCGCCAGGTGCTGGCCGAGACCCCGCCGCACGTCTACCGCGGGTTCAAGCTGTTCTACGAGGAGGACCGGCGGGCCGGGCCGCTCATGACGCCCGCCCAGGTGCTCGCGCTGACCCCCCGCCCGGAGTACGTCCTCTACGAGTGAGGCGCACGGTGCGGGGGCCGGCACCGCCGCACCGAGGGCAGGGTCGTCGTGCCGGCGGCGACCGCCGTGACGACCAGCCCGAGCAGCACGACCGGGGTGACGGTATGCCGGGTGGCCGGGTTGGCCAGGTCGAGCACCGCCGCCGAGCTCAGTTGGCCGAGCAGGACGACGAGCATCGTGTGCAGCACCCCGAGGTGGCGCACGACGACCGCGGACACCCCGATGAAGACCACGCCGGCCAAGCCCCCGAACCACACCCACCAGGGCAGGGCATCCTGGGCCCCGGCCAGCCGGGGCGCCTCGAGGTGGCCGGTGACCAGGCGCCCGAGCGCCACCGCGGCCAGCAGGGTGACGCCGAGCATGAAGTTGAGCCAGACCGTGGCCCAGGGCGTGCCGGTGACGACGTTGACCCGGCCGTTGGTCGCGGACTGCACCGCGTGCAGGCCGCCGACGAACAGGGCCAGCAGCACGGCCAGCACCAGCCCGGGGCTGGGGGTCAGGGAGGTGACCCGGCCCTGCACGGCGACGACGACCCCCACGGTGGCGAGCGCGGCGGCGAACACCCGCAGCCCGGTCACCGGTGCCGGACCGGACGGGCCCAGGCCGAAGCGGTCGACGACCAGCGCGCTGGCGGTCTGGCCCGCGACGACGGCGACGGTGAACACCGCCACCCCGGCGATCGGCACGGCGAAGACCTGGACCAGGACGTAGGTCGCCCCGAGCAGCCCGCCGAGGGTGAGCCACCAGGCCAGCGCGCGGGCCCGGACCGCGGCGCGCAGCCGGCGCAGGCCGGCGCGGGTGCTCGGCGTCGCGGCCAAGATCAGGGTGAGCAGCACCCAGCCGGACCCGAAGCTCCACAGGGCGGCATACATCGGCTCGCCGAGCGACACCGACAACTGGCCGTTCATCCGGGACTGGGCCGCCGACAGGGCGCCGATGGCGAACCCCGCCAGGCCCGCCCACGACCAGATGCTGTCGTGGGTCGCGACCGGGCGGGTCGCCTCAGTGGGCGAAGTGGCGGGCACCGGTGAAGTACAGCGTGACGCCGGCGCGGGCGCAGGCGTCGATGGTCTCCTGGTCGCGCAGCGAGCCGCCCGGGGCGACGATGGCTCGGACCCCGGCCTCGATGAGCAGGTGCGGACCATCGGAGAAGGGGAAGAAGGCGTCCGAGGCGCGAGGTGGGGCGGGCCGATCTCACCGCTGACGATGGCCTGCTTGATCCGGGCGAAGTTCGGGTCGAAGCGGCGCTGGAAGCCGATCTGGAACGGCACCCCGGCCCGCTCGACCGCGAGCCGACACGAGTCGACCCGGTTGACCTGGCCCATGCCGATGCCGACCGAGGCGCCGTCGCGGGCCAGCAGGATCGCGTTGGACTTGACCGCCCGGACCGCCCGCCAGGCGAAGGCCAGGTCGGCCAGCGTCGCGCCGTCGGCCGGCGCCCCGGTCACGAGGGTCCAGCGGGAGGGGTCGTCGCCATGACCGGCGGTCGGCTTCTCGTTGGGCTGCGGCTCGACGACCGCGTCGAGGCGGTCGGCCTGCTGCACCAGCAGGCCGCCGGAGATCGGGCGGCGCTCGAGCCGGTCGCGGGTGTCGTGGAAGGCGCCGGGGTCGACCTGCAGCAGCCGGATGTTCTTCTTGCCGGTGAGGATGGCCAGCGCGTCGTCGTCGAAGGCGGGGGCGACGACAACCTCGGTGAAGATGTCCTTGACGACCTCGGCCAGCGCCGCGGTGACCGGCCGGTTGACCGCGATGACGCCGCCGAACGCCGAGACCGGGTCGCAGGCGTGCGCCCGGTGGTGCGCCTGGGCGATGTCGGCGCCGACCGCGATGCCGCACGGGTTGGCGTGCTTGACGACGGCGCAGGTGGGCTGGTCGCCGTGGTCGCCGGCGGCCCGCAGCGCGGCGTCGGCGTCGACGTAGTTGTTGTAGGACATCTCCTTGCCGTGCAGCAGGGTGGCCGCGGCGATGCCCGGGGCGCCGGCGTCGCTGCGATAGAGGGCGGCGCGCTGGTGCGGATTCTCGCCGTAGCGCAGCCCCTGGACGCGCTCGAAGGTCAGCCCGGCGAAGGCCGGGAAGCCGGTGCCCCCGGTGGTGTCGGCGTAGCCGTCGGCCAGCCAGGTCGCCACCGCGGTGTCGTAGGCCGCGGTGTGCGAAAAAGCCTGCGCCGCAAAAGTTTTACGCTGCTCGAAGGTGAAGCCGCCGCCGCGCACCGCGTCGAGCACGACAGGGTATGCCGCGGGGTCGGTGACGATCGCGACGCTCGGGTGGTTCTTGGCCGCGGCGCGCACCATGGCCGGACCGCCGATGTCGATCTGCTCGACGCACTCGTCGGGGGTCGCCCCCGACGCGACGG
>CAZYHR010000123.1:0-7047 GCA_964647395.1 uncultured Intrasporangiaceae bacterium
GACCGCGACCTTCATGCCGAAGCCGATCTTCGGCGACAACGGCTCGGGCATGCACACCCACCAGTCGCTGTGGAAGGACGGCAAGCCGCTGTTCTACGACGAGAGCGGCTACGGCGGCCTGTCCGACCTGGCCCGCTGGTACATCGGCGGCCTGCTCACCCACGCCCCCGCCCTGCTGGCCTTCACCAACCCGACGGTCAACTCCTACCACCGCCTGGTGCCCGGCTACGAGGCGCCGGTCAACCTCGTCTACTCGGCGCGCAACCGCTCGGCCTGCGTGCGGATCCCGATCGCCGGCACCTCCCCCAAGGCCAAGCGGATCGAGTTCCGCATCCCCGACCCGTCGGCCAACCCCTACCTGTCCTTCGCCGCCCAGCTCATGGCCGGCCTGGACGGCATCAAGAACCGCATCGAGCCGCCGGAGCCGATCGACAAGGACCTCTACGAGTTGCCCCCGGAGGAGCACGCCGAGATCAAGCAGGTGCCCGGCTCGCTGCCCGAGGTGCTCAACGCCCTCGAGGCCGACCACGACTTCCTGCTCGAGGGTGACGTCTTCACCAAGGACCTCATCGAGACCTGGATCGAGTGGAAGCGCAAGAACGAGGTCGACCCGATCCGATTCCGTCCGCACCCCCACGAGTTCGAGATGTACTTCGACATCTAGGTCACTCGCCCGAGCCTGGAAGGGCCCCTGATCCTGCACACGAGCAGGTCAGGGGCCGGTTCGTTTCGTCCTGGTCCGCAACCTGTCGGTGCGCTCCCCGCGGACGTCTACGCTCGCGCCATGACCCAACGGATCGGCCGGTTCAAGGCGCTGCTGTCCACGCCCGCGGGGATGCGGCGGGGGCTGAGCCTGTGGCCGCCCTATCTGTTCACCGGGGTGCGGGTGCGGCACATCTCCGACGACTGGCGCCGGGTCCAGGTCCGGCTGGCGCGGACCCCGTTGACCACCAACTACTTCGGCACCCAGTTCGGCGGAACGCTGTTCGCCATGGTCGACCCCTTCTGGGTCATCATGCTCGTCCGCAACCTCGGGCCGGACTACGTGGTGTGGGACCAGCGCGGCGAGATCGACTTCGTCGCGCCGGGGCGCACCGCCGTGACCGCCGACCTGGCCATCACCGAGCACGACCTCCGGCAGATCCGCGATGCGGCGGGGCCGGGCGGCAAGGTGCTGCACTGGTTCGAGTGCGAACTGCTCGACACCGGCGGCCGGGTCGTCGCGCGGGTGCGCAAGCAGGTCTACATCCGTCGGCGGACCGGCCCCGCCCAGCAGCCCTGATCCGCGGGGTCGATGCCGGAGTGACCGACGAGGCCGCAGCGCTGCCGGCTCACCGCTTCCTGGCCGACGGCCGCTCGTTGACCGCCGCCAGGCCGACGAGCACGCAGGCGGTGCCGATGAGGATCCGTGGGGTCAGCGGCTCGTGCAGCAGCCAGGCCCCGGCGAACAGCGAGATGACCGGCGTGAGCAGGGTGAAGGCCGACAGCCGCGGGGCGGCGTAGTTGCGGATCAGCCAGAACCACACCAGATAGCTCGTCGAGGCGATCCCGACGATCTGGAACACCATCGCGAAGGTCACGGTCGGGGTCCACGGCATGGCGACTCGCTCGCCGATGAGCAGGCCCGCCGGCAGCAGGAGCACCGACAGGCCGAGCTGGTAGATCAGGGTCTTGGCCGGGTGCACCGGAGCCAACGCGGACCCGCGGATCACCAGCGTCGTCGCCCCCCACCCGATGGCCGCGAAGATGCCGAGCGCGTCACCGAGCCACTGCAGCGGCAGCGCCCCGGCGGTGAACCCGTCGGAGAACGCCACGACCACCCCGACGAAGGCGACGAGCAGCCCCGCCAGCGCGCGCCGGGTCAGCCGCTCGGCTCGGGCGATGAAGACCATGCCGATCGCCACGACGAACGGCGCGAGATAGAGGAACACTGTCATGCGGCCCGCCGTGGTGTAGCGCAGACCGGTGAAGATCGCCGCGAACTCCACCGTGAACAGCAGCCCGGCGATGATGCCCGGCCACAGGGTGCCGTCCTTGTCCCACAACGGGATCCGTCGCCACCTGGCCCAAGCGTAGACGAGCGCCACGGCACCGACCGAGCGCAGCCCCCCCTGGATGAGCGGCGGCACCTGGCTCAGCGCCACCTTGCTGGCCACCTGACCGAGACCCCACACGACCGTGAGGGTGAGCACCAGGCCGAGCCCGAGGCCGTCGAGATGGAGTTTGCGATCGGTCACCTGCTGAACCTAGCCGCTGACCGGGTCGGCACCGCGCGATCGGCCACGACCACCCACGACCGGCATGCCGCGCGGCTCAGCCTCTGCTGCGCGGCACCTCCCACTCCAGCCGGCTGCCGCCCAGCGTGGCCAGCCCGATCGAGCAGGAGCCGGCGCGGCGGACGGCCCGTTCGCGCAGATTGGACAGGCCGCTGCGCCGGCCGGTCTCGATGAAGCCCCGGCCGTTGTCCTCGACGACGACCCGGGTGAGCTCGGGCTTGACGATGACCCGCACGGTGACCGCGGTGGCCTCGGCGTGCCGGGCGACGTTGGACAGGCCCTCGCGCACGACGGCGAGCACGTCCATGCGCAGTTCCTCGTCCAGACCGACGGGGTCTCCCTCGACGACGATGCCGGGCTCGAACCGCAACGGCTCGACGAAGCCGTGGGCCAGCCGCATGAGCTCCTCCTCCAGGGAGGTCACCACCGGCTGCTGCAGCGCGAAGATCGACCGGCGGATGTCCCGGATCGCGATGTCGAGCTCGTCGACCGCCTCCAGCAGCCGGCTCTGCACGTAGGGGTGGACGGCCAGCCGCAGCGCCGCCTGCAGCCCCAGCCCGGTGGCGAACAGCCGTTGGATGACGACGTCGTGCATGTCCCGGGCGATCCGCTCGCGGTCCTCCAGCACCCCCACGAGCTCGCGGTCGCGCTGCGCGGTGGCGGCGGTGAGGGTGACGGCCGCCTGGTCGGCATACTGCTTGAGCGGCTCGGCGGCGGCGTAGGCCACGTGGCCCTCGGCGCCCTCCCAGGCCACCACGAGCAGCCCGATGCTCTCCTCGCCCACGGTCATCGGCACCAGGACGGTCTGGCCGTGCAACGACAGGCCGGCCGCGGTGCGCAGCACCCCGGCGACCGGGTCGGCGGTCGGCTCACCCTCGTTGGACAGCAGCATGAGCGGCTCGCCGGTCTCCAGGACCGCCCGCCAGTGGCTCTCGGTGAAGGGGGTGCCGACGACGGTGCGGGCCGCGGGGTTGCTGCCGGTGGCCGCCTCGACGACCAGCGAGCCGTCCTCACCGAGCAGCGCGACGGTGGCGAGGTCCGCCTCGGCCGCGGCGCAGGCCCGCTCGACGAGTTGGCCGAGCGCCTCGCGCGGGTCGGTGCCGGACATCAGCGCCTGGCTCATCGCGGCGAGCGCCTCGGACCACTGCTGTTGGCGGCGGGCCATCTCGTAGAGCCGGGCGTTGTCGATGGCGATGCCGGCCGCCGCGGCGAGCGCCTCGACCAGGGCCTGGTCCTCCTCGGAGAAGTCCAACCCGCCGACCTTGTCGGTGAGGTAGAGGTTGGCGAAGGCCTCGCCACGCACCAGCACCGGCACCCCCAGGAAGGTGCGCATCGGCGGGTGGCCGGGCGGGAAACCGACCGAGTCGGGGTGCCGGGCGATGTCGTCGCACCGGATCGAGCGCGCCTCGCGCACGACGGTGCCCAGCAGGCCGGCGCCGCGCGGCAGCGGCCCGATGGCGGCGGCCTCCTGCTCGGTGAGGCCGACCGCGATGAACTCCAGTAGTCCGTCCAGGTCGGGCCGGATCACCCCGAGCGCGCCGTACCGGGCGCCGACCATGTCGCAGGCGCTGCGCACGATGCGGGTGAGCATCTCGCGCAGGTCGAGGTCCTGGCCGACGGTGAGCACCGCGTGCAGCAGCGCCTCCGCCGACCGGTTGGATCGCGCCAGCCTCAGGGGCTCCTGGGGATCGTTCGCGGAGGACGACACCCAGGCAGCCTATTGGCAAATCGGACCGCGGAACGCGTGAGCCGACGGCCGGCTAGGCGGCGCTGTGAGCCCCCACGGTGACCACGGGGCAGGTCGCATGGGCGCAGAGGAAAGCCGCGACCGGCCGCTCGGCACCGTCGACGCCCAGGATGATCGCCGCCGCCGAGTGCGACAGTTCCAGCAGGGTGTCGGTGGGGTCGCCGGTGACCACCTCGAACCGGCACGGTATGCCGCGCACCCCCTGCAACGCCCGCACCGCGCTGCGGAAGGTGGCCCGGTCGGCCTCGGTGCGCTGCTGGGGGGACAGTCCCTCGTCGACCACCTGCACGAAGCGCAGCCGGGCACCGCGGGCGATGGCCTCGTTGACGGCGGCCTCGGCGACGGCGTCGGCCTGCCCGTCGTTGAGCAGACCGGCGACGACGTCGGCGGACAGGCCCGGGGTATAGGCCAACGTCTGTCGAGGTCGGACGATCACGCCTTCATGGTCCGCCGGGGGGTGCAACGGGTGCAGGGCCAAAGGTCCCCGTGGCCCTCCCCCGGGGCCCGACCCGCCGGGCGGGGCCGGCCCCGGTCAGGGCTGCCGGGGCGGGCGGTGACGGGAGGGGTGGGTGGCGGCATACACGGCCGCCTGGGTGCGGCTCTCCATGCCGAGCTTGTCCAGGATGGAGGTGACGTAGTTCTTCACGGTCTTCTCGGCCAGGAACATGTCCTCGGCGATCTGCCGGTTGGTCATGCCCTGGGCGATGTGCTCGAGGATGCGCCGCTCCTGGGGGGTCAGCGAGCGCAGCCGGGGGTCGACGGAGGCCTCGGTCAGGCTGGTGCGCACCCGGGCCAGCACCTCGTCGGAGATCAACCGCTCCCCCGCCGCGACCCGGCGGATCGCGGCGACCAGGTCGGTGCCCTTGATGTCCTTGAGCACGTAGCCGGCCGCGCCGGCCAGGACGGCGGCCCGCAGCGCCTGCTCGTCGTCGTAGGAGGTGAGGATCAGGGCCTGCAGCTTGGGGTCGATGGCGCGCACCTGGCGGCAGACGTCGATGCCGGAGCCGTCGGGCAGCCGGGCGTCCAGGACGCAGACGTCCGGCCGCAGCGCGGGGATGCGGCGTTCGGCCTCCTGGGCCAGCCCGGACTCGCCGATGACCTCGATGTCGCTCTCGAGCTCGAGCAGCTCCTTGAGGCCCCGGCGGACGATCTCGTGGTCGTCGAGCAGGAAGACTTTCACGGTCACCTGCACAGAAAACCACACGATGGGGCCGGCCGGTCAGCAAGACTCGTAGAACAGCGCCTCCATGACGCCACGGGCGCGCCTGGCCTGGCGCAGGTAGGCCTCGTGCAGCTCGGCACCGGTGCCCGGCTCGCGCCCGACGATGCGGCCCACCCCGTCGGCCTCGCGCACGTCGGTCGGGACGGCGTCGCCGGCCCGGCCCCGCCACAGCAGCACCGCGTTGCGCAGGTGGGCGGCACACCGGTAGGTCGCCTCCAGCACGGCGGCGTCCTCGGGGCGCACCAACCCGGCGTCGGCGGCCGCCCGCAGCCCCTCGAGGGTCCCGGTGACCCGCAGCGCCGGCACGCGGCCGGCGTGTCGCAGCTGCAGCAGCTGGACGACCCACTCGATGTCGGTGAGCCCGCCGCGGCCGAGCTTGAGGTGGGTGCGCGGGTCGGCCCCCCGGGGCAGCCGCTCGGCTTCGACCCGGGCCTTCATCCGGCGCACCTCGCGGACCTGCGCGTCGGTGATCCCGTCGGCCGGGTAGCGCCGGGGCTCGACGAGCGCGGCGAAGTCCTCGCCGAGCTCGGGGTCGCCGGCGATGAGCCGGGCGCGCAGCAGCGCCTGGAACTCCCAGGTCTTGGCCCACCGCTGCAGATAACTGTCGTAGGCGGCCAGGCTGCGCGACAGCGGGCCGTTCTTGCCCTCGGGTCGCAGGTCGAGGTCGAGCACGACGGCGTCCGGGCCGCAGGCGGCCAGTTGGCGGACCAACTCCTGCACGACGGCCACCGCCCGGCGCTGCGCCACGTCGTCGGGCACACCCTGGTGCGGGCGGTGCACGACGATCGCGTCGGCGTCCGACCCGTAGCCCAGCTCGCGGCCGCCGAAACTGCCCATGCCGATGACGGCCAGCTCGATGCCGAGCGGCCCGCCCTCCTGCTCGCTGACCACCGACGTGGCGACCTCGAGCGCGACCGCGATGGTGGCGGTGGCCAGGTCGGCCAGCGCGGCGCCCACGGTGGGCACGTCGATGGCGCCGGTGAGGTCGGCCATGGCGATCCGCAGGATCTCGTGCCGGCGCAGCGCCCCGACGCTGGCCATCGCCTTGTCCGGGTCGTGCCGGCGGGCGGCGCTGCCCAGCAGCAGGTCCAGCTGCTCCTCGGTGCGCGGCCGCAGGCCGTCGCGGTCGCCGAGGATGGCGACCGAGTCGGGGGCGCGGATCAGCAGGTCCGCGGCATACCGGCTGCGGCCGAGCACGTGGGCCAGCCGTTCCGCGGCGCTGCCCTCGTCACGCAGCATCTTGAGATACCAGTGGATCGCGCCGAGTTCGTCGCTGACCCGACGGAAGGCGAGCAACCCGGCGTCCGGGTCGGCCTCGTCGGCGAACCAGCCGAGCATGACCGGCAGCAGGGTGCGCTGGATCGAGGCCCGCCGGGAGACGCCCGCGGTGAGCGCCTCGAGGTGGCGCATCGCCCCGGCCGGGTCGCGGAAGCCGAGCGCGGCGAACCGGGCCCGCGCCTGCTCGGGCGAGAGGCTGGTGTCGTCGCCGGACAGCCGCGCCGCGGCGGCCAGCAGCGGCCGGTAGAAGAGCCGTTCGTGGATCCGGCGGACCTCGCGGGCCATCCGCTGCCAGCGGTCGACGACCGCCGCCGCGGGGTCCGTCCACAGGTGCAGGGCGCGGCCCAGGACGCGCAGCTCGTCCGGCGAGGTCGGCATGAGGTGGGTGCGGCGCAGCCGGTAGAGCTGGATGCGGTGCTCCAGGGTGCGCAGCAGCCGGTATGCCGCGTCGAGGGTCGCCGCGTCTTCGCGCCCGACGTAGCCCCCCGAGGCCAGGGCGTGCAGGGCCTGCAAAGTCGTCGCCG
>CAZYHR010000123.1:7057-9216 GCA_964647395.1 uncultured Intrasporangiaceae bacterium
TGTCCTCGCGCAGCAGCCAGTGCGCATCGAACGCGGGCTCGTCGGCTTCCTCATGGAAATTGACGTGTGCCGACGACAACCCACTTTCCCCGATGAAGCCCGTGATCGCGGCCAGCAGTTGGCGCTTCGCCGCGTCGTCGCGCGCCACATAACCCCCGGCAGCCAGGGCGTGCAGCGCCTCGAGCGTGGTCGCCGAGCGCAGCGACGGGTCGGTGCGGCCGTGCACGAGTTGCAGCAACTGGACGCTGAACTCGATGTCGCGCAGACCGCCCGCGCCGAGCTTGAGCTGACGGGCGGCCTCCCGGTCGGGCACGTGCTGCTCGACCCGCCGGCGCATCGCTTGGACGTCCTCGACGAAGTTGTCGCGGCCGGCGGCGCCCCACACGAAGGGGGCGATCGCGCTCTTGTAGGCCTTGCCCAGCTCGAGGTCCCCCGCCGACACCCAGGCCTTGAGCAGCGCCTGGAACTCCCAGGTCTTGGCCCACCGCTCGTAGTAGGCGCGGTGGCTGGCCACCGTGCGCACCAGCGGGCCGGCCTTGCCCTCGGGGCGCAGCGCCGCGTCGACCGGCCACAGCGTGCCCTCGCCGGTGGATGCGGAGCAGGCGCGCATCGTCGCGGTCGCCAGCAGCGCACCGACCCGCAGCGCCTCGTCCTCGTCGGCCCCGTCGGCCGGCTCGGCGACGAAGATGACGTCGACGTCGGAGACGTAGTTGAGCTCGCCGCCGCCGGTCTTGCCCATGCCGATGATCGCCAGCCGGCACTGCTCGTGTCCGGGCCCGTGCCGCTCCCGGGCGATCGTCAGGGCCGCCTCCAGCGCCGCCTCGGCGAGCTGCGCGAGTGACTCGGCGACCTGCGGCAGCCGGGTCACCGGGTCGTCGCAGGCCAGGTCGAGCGCCGCGATCTGGACCAGCTCACGGCGATAGGCCAGCCGCAGCGCGTCCTCGGCTGAGCGCTGCCCGCGCCGCTGCGGGCCGACCGCGCCGACCAGCTCGGCCCGCAGGTCGTCGGCGGTGCGGAGCCGGGCGTCGGCGGCGGCCGGCCAGTGGTCGGGGTGGGCGACCAGATGGTCGACCAGCGCCCGGGAGCCGCCGAGGACCGCGAGCAGCCGGTGCCGGGCGGAGGTGTCGGTGGCGAGCACCGCGCGCAGGTGGGGGGCGGCGGCGGGGTGCGCGGGCGGCATACCGTCGAGCGCCTCGGCCAGCCGGGTCAGGCCCAGCGCGGCCAGGTCGGGGTCGGCGACCGCCGACATCGCCTCGGCGATCGAGGTGCGCAGGGCGCTGGTCTGCTCGAGCGCGAGCCGGGAGTCGGGCTCGTCGGTGAGCACCCGCACCAGGGCCGGCTCGCGCAGCAGGGCCACCGACCGGTCCGGCTCGGCGAAGCCCAGCCGGGCCAGCCGGGCGTCGATGCTGCGGGCGCGGGTCACGAGTCACTCCTTCGTCGAACCGCCGCTGAGAGCCGACCCTGGTCAGCGGCGCCGCGGGCCACCGGGTCGGTCGCGGCCGGTCACAGCCGGGTGAGGTAACGGTCGAGCTCGAACTGGGTGATCTGCTGGCGGTATTCGCGCCATTCGGCCCGCTTGTTGCGCAGGAAGAAGTCGAAGACGTGCTCGCCGAGCGTCTCGGCGACCAGCTCGCTGCGCTCCATGAGCTCCAGGGCCCGACCGAGCGAGGAGGGCAGCGGCTCGATGCCCATGGCCCGGCGCTCGGCGTCGGTGAGCTGCCAGACGTCGTCCTCGGCCTCGGGCGGCAGCTCGTAGCCGTCCTCGATCCCCTTCAGTCCGGCGGCGAGCAGCACCGCGAGCGCCAGGTAGGGATTGCAGGCGGAGTCGATCGAGCGCACCTCGACGCGGGTCGAGTTGCCCTTGTCCGGCTTGTACATCGGGACCCGCACCAGGGCGGAGCGGTTGTTGTGCCCCCAGGTGAGGTAGGCCGGCGCCTCGCCGCCGCCCCAGAGCCGCTTGTAGGAGTTGACCCACTGGTTGGTCACGGCGGTGATCTCGGCGCCGTGGCGCAGCAGGCCGGCGATGAACTGCCGCCCGGTGCGGGAGAGCTGATAGGGGGCGCCGGCCTCGTGGAAGGCGTTGGCGTCGCCCTCGAACAGCGACAGGTGGGTGTGCATGCCCGAGCCCGGGTACTCCCGGAACGGCTTGGGCATGAACG
>CAZYHR010000124.1:0-8427 GCA_964647395.1 uncultured Intrasporangiaceae bacterium
TGCTGGGCCGGGCGATGACTGCGGGCCTGCTACTGGCCAGCTCGATGAAGGTGCAGCACGGCCGCGTGAACCTGCGCATCCAGTCGGATGGGCCGCTGCGGGGCCTGATGGTGGATGCGGGCCGCGACGGCAGCGTGCGCGGCTACGTAGGCAGGCCCGAGCTGGAACTCGATCTGGTGACCGAGCCCGACGGCACCCATCACTTCGACTTCCGCCAGGCCGCCGGTACCGGCTATCTGCACGTGGTGCGCGACCTGGGCGTGTGGCCCGACAAGTCGCTCGCTCCCGCGGGCCGGGCCAAGGTGGCCGAGGGGGCCGGCGTTACGCTGGTCGAAACGGTGCACCGCGGGGCCGAGACCGTGGCCGCCAAGGCGGTCAACTTCAAGGAGTGCATGACCGACGAATACGCCTCGTACGCCGCGCAGGTCGTCCGCAATGCGGCCGTCCTGGCGACCTCGCTCGGTGAGCACGGCATCCGTCCGACGACCGGCGGTACCGACACCCACCTGTCGCTGCACGACCTGCAGGGCGTCGGGGTGACCGGCAAGGACGCCGAGGCCCGCGCCGACGCGGCCGGCATCGTGCTCAACAAGAACGCCATCCCCTTCGACCCGCAGCCGCCCAGCGTCGCCTCGGGGGTGCGGGTCGGCACGCCGTGCGTGACCACCCAGGGCATGGGCGAGGACGAGATGCGGACCATCGCCCGCCTCATCGCCACGGCCGTGACCCAGGGCGACGCCGATCCGGACCACCCGGTGTCCAAGGAGGTCCGGGCCGAGGTGACCGACCTGGTCACCCGCCACCCGGCATACCCCCGCTGACCCGAGCGAGGACGCGAGGCGAGGCGCGTGCGGGAGTACTTCCTGATCGCCGTGATGGCGATGGCCGTGACCTATCTGGCGACCCCGTTCGCCCGCGCCGTGGCCGTCGTCGTCAAGGCGGTCACCCCGATCCGGGAGCGGGACGTGCACACCGTGCCGACCCCGCGGCTGGGGGGCGTGGCGATCCTCGTCGGCTTCGCGGCGGCGGTGCTCGTGGCCCGGCAGCTGCCCTTCCTCAAGGGGGTCTACAGCAGCGGCCAGATGACCGGGGTGCTGCTCGGAGCCGCGATCATCTGCCTGGTCGGGGCGCTCGACGACATCCGCGAACTGGACTGGACGACCAAGATGGCCGGGCAGATCCTGGCCGCCGGGGTGATGGCCTACAAGGGTGTCGTCATGCTCCAGGTGCCGTTCTTCGGCACCAGCACGGTGCTGCCCCAGCCGGTGCTCGTCGCGGTGACGGTGCTCATCGTGCTGGCCGCGACCAACGCGGTGAACTTCATCGACGGGCTCGACGGGCTGGCCGCCGGGGTGTGCGCGATCGCGGCGTTCGCCTTCTTCGTCTACTGCTACGTCGTCAGCCAGAGCTACAACCCGCCCAACGTCTTCTCCACCGCGACCTTCGTGTCGATCGCGACCTTCGGCTGCTGCCTGGGCTTCCTGCCGCACAACTTCAACCACGCCCGGCTGTTCATGGGCGACTCCGGGGCGCTGCTGCTCGGGCTGCTGCTGGCCGCCGCGATGATCTCGCTGACCGGCAACGTCGACCCGAGCGCCGTCTCGGGCGACTCGGTCACCGCGGCCCTGCTGCCGATCGCCGCGCCGCTGGCGGTGCTGTCGCTGCCCTTCCTGGACATGCTCCTGGCCGTCGTGCGCCGGACCCGGGAGGGCCGCAAGCCCTGGCAGCCGGACAGCAAGCACCTGCACCACCGGATGCTGCGGATCGGGCACGGGCACCGGGCCGCCGTGCTCATCCTCTATCTGTGGGCCGCGGTCGGGGCGTTCGGCACCGTCGCGTTCGCGCTGTTCCCGCCGGGCACGACGTTCATCGGGCTCGGCGCGGCCTCGGTCGTGGCCGCCGGGCTGACCGTCTACCTGCCGCGCTGGCTGTATCCGGATCGCTTGTGATACCTTTCACAAGCGCCCGTGGGCGGCGCGAGACCCATCCGACCGACCTCGACCGGACAGGTGCCACCCCTTCGATGACGAACCCCGCGGGCCAGCCAGGCGGCGGGGCAGGGCTGTCGGCGGGCTCAGGCGGATCGGGCCACGGCGGAACGGGGCCAGGCGGCCTCGGTGGTGGACCCAGGGTCGCGCCGGTCGCCGCCCCCTTCGTCATCATGCTGCGCGCCGCCCTGCCGCCCTCGACGATCGCGGGGGCCCTCGCGGTGGTCGGCGTCGGGCTGTGGCGCGGCTCGGGCGCCTGGGCCGGGGCGCTGCTCGGCCTGGCCGTGGCGCTGGCCGTCTTCGTCTCGGGCATGGTGCTCATGAGTCGGCTGGTGCGCAGCGCCAGCCCGCTGGCCTTCTTCGCCGTGGCCATGTCGGTCTACTTCGCCCAGGTCATCGCGCTGCTGCTGTTCCTCATCGTGTTCCTCGACGCGGCGTGGCTGGACGGCCTGGCCTTCGGGGTGACGGCCGGGGTCGTCGTCGTCGTCTGGCAGGTCGCCGCGATCCGGGCGATGCGGCACATCCCGGTCTACGACCCCCAGCCCGAGCCGGGCGACGAGGGCACCGACGGGCCCGGCGAGGGGCCACGGTGAGCGCGCCGGAGATGCCGCGCCTCACGCGCGCCCACGTGCTCGGCGGCCGCCGGGGTCCGGTAGCGTACGTGTCGATCCCCCGAGCGCCGGTGCCTGGTGCTCATCAACCGCGCAAGGAGTGCCAGTGATCCTCAGCGTGCCGACGGGTTACGTCGCCGCCGGAGACGGTGACAGCTTCCAGTCCCCGGGGACCTCCGACTTCTACTGGCCGATCATCGGCGGCGACAGCAACTGGGCGTTCACCCGCCCGGCCGCCTTCCTGCTCATCTCGGTGTTCGTCCTGGGCTTCTTCTACCTCAGCGTCTCGCGGCGGCTGACCCTGGTGCCGAGCAAGACCCAGTGGATGGCCGAGGGGGTCTACGGGTTCGTCCGCAACACCATCGCCCGCGACATCATCGGCGCCAAGGACTTCCGGCCCTTCCTGCCGCTGCTGTTCACGCTGTTCACGATGATCCTGCTCAACAACCTCTTCGGGGTCATCCCGTTCATCCAGTACCCGACGATGAGCCGGGTCGCCTTCCCCATCGTGCTGACGATCATCGTCTACATCGTCTACCACGCGACCGCGCTGCGCCGGAAGCACGGCCTCATCGGCTATCTCAAGTCGCTCGTCCCGCCGGGCCTGCCCGGCTGGCTCAAGCCGATCCTGTTCGTGCTGGAGTTCATCACCTACTTCTTCATCCGGCCGCTGACCCTGGCGTTGCGGCTCTTCGGCAACATGCTCGCCGGTCACCTCATGCTGCTGGTGTTCATCCTCGGCGGTGAGTACCTGCTGCTGCACGGCGACAACCCGATCCTCAAGGTCTCCGGCGTGCTGTCGTTCGCCTTCGCGATCTTCATGACGTTCTTCGAGATCCTCATCGAGTTCCTGCAGGCCTTCATCTTCACCCTGCTCGCCGCGCTCTACATCGGCGACGCAGTGTCCGAGCACCACTGAGTTCGCAAACCCATCGACACCGGGCCACCGGTGCCACGGAAAGGACAGCAACATGACCGGCAACATCGCCTACCTCGGCTACGGTCTCGCGGCCATCGGCCCCGGCATCGGCGTGGGTCTGATCTTCGCGGCCTACATCAACGGCGTCGCCCGCCAGCCCGAGGCCCGCGGCATGCTGCAGACGATCGCCTTCACCGGTATGGCGATCACCGAGGCGCTGGCCATCCTCGGTCTGGTGTTCGCCTTCGTCTTCAGGGGTTGATCAGGGCCCATCTCAGACCTGTCAGTGACGACTAGAAGGGAAGCGCCGTGAGCATCGCAACCTTGGCGACAGCCGGCGAAGGTGGTCCCGGCTGGCCGCAGCAGCTGCCGTTGCTGCCGCACCCGGCCGAGATGATCATCGGCCTCATCGCCTTCGCGATCCTCTACTGGATCTACTCCAGCAAGGTCGTGCCCAACATGGAGCGCCTGTACGCCGAGCGCACCGCGGCCATCGAGGGCGGCATGCAGGCGGCCGAGCAGGCTCAGGCCGAGGCCAACGCAGCCCGCGAGGAATACCGCGCGCAGCTCAAGGACGCCCACGGCGAGGCCAACAAGATCCGCGAGGACGCCCGCGCCGAGGGCGCCCAGATCGTGCAGGAGATGCGCGCCCAGGCCCAGGCCGAGGCAGCCCGCATCACCGACAGCGCGCACAAGCAGATCGAGGCCGAGCGCCAGCAGGCCTATGTGTCGCTGCGCCACGACGTCGGCGCCCTGTCGACCGACCTGGCCAGCCGCATCGTCGGCGAGTCGCTGCAGGACGAGGTGCGCCAGAAGGGCATCGTCGAGCGGTTCCTCGCCGAGCTGGAGTCCGGCGACCTGCGTCCCGAGCGGGCCGGCTCGGCCGGCGCGAGCACCCAGGAGTCGTGATGCAGGGTTCCTCGCGGGCAGCGGCCGCCGCGGGCCAGCGGGCTCTCGACGCGGCCCTGGCCGCGCGTCCCGACCTCACCGCCCTGGCCGGCGATCTGTTCGCGGTCGCCGCGGCGATCGATGGCAACGCGACGCTGCGCCGGGCCCTGACCGACCCCACCCGCGAGGGCCGGGCCAAGTCGCAGCTGGCCTCGACGCTGCTGCTGGGCAAGGTCGGCTCCCCGGCCGTCGGCGTCGTCGCCGCCCTGGTCAGCGAGCGCTGGTCCAGCGAACGCGACCTGACCGACACCATCGAGGGCTTCGCGGTGCAGGCCGTCGCGGCCGGCGCCGAGACCGCCCGGCGGGTCGACGCGGTCGAGGACGAACTGTTCCGCTTCGAACGCATCGTCGCCGGCGACCCGGCGCTGCGCGACGCGGTCACCGACCGCAACCGCCCGGCCGACCAGCGCCGCGCCCTGGTCGAGGGGCTGCTGGCCGACAAGGTCTCGCCCGAGACGCTCACCCTGGCCACCCAGGCCGCTGCCGCGCCTCGCGGGCGCCGGTTCGCCGACGTGGTCGGCCAGTACCTGCAGATCATCGCCACCCGGCGCGAGCAGCTCTCGGCCACGGTCACCTCGGCCGTCGAACTCGCCACCCCCCAGCGGGTGCGGCTGGGCGCGGCCCTGCAACGCATCTACGGCAAACCCGTCCACCTCAACGTCGTCGTCGACCCCTCGGTCGTCGGCGGCATCCGCATCGAGGTCGGCGACGAGGTCGTCGACGGCACCGTGCTGCGCCGGCTCGAGGGAGCCCGCCGCCACCTCGGCACCTAGCCCCGCCCCGCCGGCCCGGCCGCCCACGCCGGCCGACCGGCAGACAACTTCATCACCCGCACGCCACCCCAAAGGGCAGCTGCCACGGCACCTGCCACCGCTGCCACCAAGAGCAGGAGACGACGACAACATGACGGAGCTGTCGATCCGTCCGGAGGAGATCCGGGCCGCGCTGGACCAGTTCGTGAAGTCCTACGACCCGGGCACCGCCAGCCGCGAGGAGGTCGGCCGGGTCGCGGACGCCGCCGACGGCATCGCCCACGTCGAGGGCCTGCCCTCCGCGATGACCAACGAGCTGCTGCAGTTCGAGGACGGCACCCTCGGCATCGCGCTCAACCTCGACGTCCACGAGATCGGTGTCGTCGTGCTCGGCGACTTCGCCGGCATCGAGGAGGGCCAGACGGTCAAGCGCACCGGCGAGGTGCTCTCGGTGCCGGTCGGCGACGGCTTCCTCGGCCGGGTCGTCAACCCGCTCGGCCAGCCCATCGACGGCCTCGGCGAGATCGCCAGCGACACCCGCCGCGCGCTCGAGCTGCAGGCCCCCACCGTGGTCCAGCGCAAGTCGGTCCACGAGCCCCTGCAGACCGGCCTCAAGGCGGTCGACGCGATGACCCCCATCGGGCGCGGCCAGCGCCAGCTCATCATCGGCGACCGGCAGACCGGCAAGACGACCGTGGCGGTCGACACGATCATCAACCAGAAGCGCAACTGGGAGTCCGGCGACCCGGTGCAGCAGGTCCGCTGCATCTACGTCGCGATCGGCCAGAAGGGCTCGACCATCGCGGCCGTGCGCGGCACCCTCGAGGAGGCCGGCGCGCTGGAGTACACGACGATCGTCGCCGCCCCGGCCTCCGACGCCGCCGGCTTCAAGTACCTCGCCCCCTACACCGGCTCGGCCATCGGCCAGCACTGGATGTACCAGGGCAAGCACGTGCTCATCGTCTTCGACGACCTGTCCAAGCAGGCCGAGGCCTACCGCGCGGTCTCGCTGCTGCTGCGCCGCCCGCCGGGCCGCGAGGCCTACCCCGGCGACGTCTTCTACCTGCACAGCCGCCTGCTCGAGCGCTGCGCCAAGCTGTCCGACGACATGGGCGCCGGGTCGATGACCGGCCTGCCGATCATCGAGACCAAGGCCGGTGACGTGTCGGCCTACATCCCGACCAACGTCATCTCGATCACCGACGGCCAGATCTACCTGCAGGCCGACCTGTTCAACGCCAACGTGCGTCCCGCCATCGACGTGGGTGTCTCGGTGTCCCGGGTCGGCGGTGCCGCCCAGATCAAGGCCATGAAGGACGTCGCCGGCCGGCTCAAGCTCGACCTCGCGCAGTTCCGCGCGATGGAGGCGTTCGCGATGTTCGCCTCCGACCTGGACGCCGCGTCCCGGGCCCAGTTGGCCCGCGGTGCCCGCCTGGTCGAGTTGCTCAAGCAGCGCCAGAGCAACCCCTACCCGGTCGAGGAGCAGGTGGTCGCGGTCTGGGCCGGCACCACCGGCAAGCTCGACGACATCCCGGTCGAGGACGTGCGCCGCTTCGAGACCGAGTTCCTCGAGCACCTGCGCCGCAACGAGGCCGGCATCCTGTCCGGCATCCGCGAGACCGGCAAGCTCGAGGACTCCACCCGCGAGGCGCTCGAGCAGGCCGTCGGCAAGTTCAAGCAGGGCTTCTTCGGCGAAGGCTCCGACCGGCTCGTCGAGGTCGGCACCGAGGCCGTGCCGGAGGACCTGCAGGACGAGGACATCGAGCAGGCGCAGATCGTCAAGGGCCGCTGACGCTCGACCCCCCGGCCGGTATGCCGCCCGCCCGCCACCCGCGGGCCCGGCACCCGGCCGCGGGGGGCGGCCCCCGCGGCATACCCATCGACCTCACAGACGGAAGGACAGCGCTATGGGAGCGCAGATGCGGGTCTACCGCCAGCGCATCCGCTCGGTCCAGGCGACCAAGAAGATCACCCGGGCCATGGAACTCATCGCGGCCTCCCGGGTCGTCAAGGCACGCCAGCGGGTGCAGGAGTCCGGGCCGTACACGCACGCGCTGACCAAGGCGTTGTCGGCGCTGGCGACGCACTCCAACGAGCCGCACCCGCTGACCACCGAGCCCGACGAGGTGCGCCGCGCCGGCGTCGTGCTCATCGCCGGCGACCGCGGCCTGTCCGGCGCCTACAACTCCTCGGTCATCAAGGAGAGCGAGGCGCTCGTGCACCGACTGCGCGGCGAGGGCAAGGAGATCGCCACCTATCTGGTCGGCCAGCGCGCGGTGAACTTCTACAAGTTCCGGCACCGCGAGTACGCCGCGGAATGGTCCGGCTTCTCCGACGCGCCGCAGTTCGAGCACGCGCGCGAGATCGGCCAGCGACTGCTCGACGACTTCCTCAGCCCCTATGACGAGGGCGGGCTCGACGAGATCCACATCGTCTACACCCGGTTCTCCTCGATGGTGACCCAGGAGCCGCGGGTGCTGCGGCTGGCCCCGATCGAGGTCATCGAGGGCGAGGGAGCAACCGCCGACCATGCGGTGCTGCCGCTCTACGCCTTCGAGCCCAGCGCCGACGACGTGCTCAACGCGCTGCTGCCGAAGTACGTCTTCAACCGGCTCTACACCTGCCTGCTCGGGTCGGCCGCCTCGCAGATGGCCGCCCAGCAGCGGGCCATGAAGTCGGCCACCGACAACGCCGACGCGCTCATCAAGACCTACACCCGGCTGGCGAACCAGGCCCGCCAGGCCGAGATCACCCAAGAGATCAGTGAGATCGTGGGCGGCGCCAGCGCGCTCGCGTCCGCCTAGGAGAAGGACAGGACATGACTGCTGTTGCAGAGAAGACCGAGCAGACCCAGGCCGGTGGCGTCGGCCGGATCTCGCGCATCATCGGCCCGGTCGTCGACGTGGAGTTCCCCGCTGACGCGATGCCCGAGCCCTACAACCTGCTGACCACCGAGGTCGAACTGGCCGGCGAGCGCAAGCGGCTCAACCTCGAGGTCGCCCAGCACATCGGCGACAACATGGTGCGGGCCATCTCGCTGCAGCCCACCGACGGCCTGGTCCGCGGCCTGCCGGTGCAGGACTCCGGCGGCCCGATCAGCGTCCCGGTCGGCAACGTCACGCTCGGCCACGTCTTCAACACGACGGGCGAGTGCCTCAACCTCGAGCCCGGCGAGACCCTCGACATCACCGAGCGCTGGGGCATCCACC
>CAZYHR010000124.1:8437-8976 GCA_964647395.1 uncultured Intrasporangiaceae bacterium
CTCGCGGCACCGTGGTGCACAACACCGGTCGTGGCATCAACGTGCCCGTCGGCGACGTGACCCTCGGCCACGTGTTCAACGTGATCGGTGAGCCGCTCGACGTCGCCGCCGACACGCTCGACCTGTCCAACCGGTGGGACATCCACCGTCAGGCACCGTCGTTCGACTCCCTCGAGCCGAAGGCGCAGATGTTCGAGACCGGCGTGAAGGTGCTCGACCTCCTCACCCCGTACCTGCAGGGCGGCAAGATCGGCCTGTTCGGCGGCGCCGGCGTGGGCAAGACCGTGCTCATCCAGGAGATGATCGCCCGGGTCGCCCGCGACCACGGTGGTGTGTCGGTGTTCGCCGGCGTCGGCGAGCGCACCCGTGAGGGCAACGACCTCATCCAGGAGATGACCGAGACCGGCGTCATGGGCCAGACCGCGTTGGTCTTCGGCCAGATGGACGAGCCGCCGGGCACCCGGCTGCGGGTGGCGCTGTCGGCGCTGACCATGGCCGAGTACTTCCGCGACGTGCAGAAGCAGGATGTGCTGCTGTTC
>CAZYHR010000125.1:0-8957 GCA_964647395.1 uncultured Intrasporangiaceae bacterium
GATGACGGTGCGGAAGGTCATGATGTTGTCGGCGGTCGACAGCGCGTCGGCGTAGCGCAGGTCGATCTCGTTCTGGCCCGGCGCGCCCTCGTGGTGGCTGAACTCGACCGAGATGCCCATGCTCTCCAGCAGGGTGATCGCGGCCCGCCGGAAGTCGTGCGACGAGCCGTGCGGGACGTGGTCGAAGTAGCCGCCCTGGTCGACCGGGATCGGGCGGACCAGTTCGCCGCGGGCCTGCTGCTCGAGCAGGAAGAACTCGATCTCCGGGTGGGTGTAGAAGGTGAAGCCCCGATCGCTGGCCTTGGCCAGGGCGCGGCGCAGCACATGTCGCGGGTCGGCGAAGCTGGGTTGGCCGTCCGGGGTGCGGATGTCGCAGAACATCCGGGCGGTCGCCGGGTTGTCCCCGCGCCAGGGCAGCACCTGGAACGTCGTCGGGTCGGGCTTGGCCAGCATGTCGGCCTCGAAGATGCGCGCGAAACCCTCGATCGCCGAGCCGTCGAAGCCGATGCCCTCCGCGAAGGCCCCCTCCAGCTCGGCCGGCGCGATCGCCACCGACTTGAGCGCGCCGACCACATCGGTGAACCACAGCCGGATGAATCGGATGTCCCGCTCCTCGATGGTGCGCAGGACGAACTCTTGCTGACGGTCCATGGGGCCGATCCTGCCGCACGGGTGTTTCGGGGGGGTTACGTGGCCGGCCGAGGGGGCTGTTCGGCCAGGATCGACTGCGCAGCAAGGTGACCCGGTATGCCGCTGACGCCGCCACCGCGCCGGGCGCCGGCGCAGGCGAGCCGGATCGCCGGGTGCGCGGTCTCGACGCCCCAGGTGCCGACCTCGGCCGGGGTCTGGGCCCAGGGCCAGCGCAGCGCCCGGTGGAAGATGTGGCCGCCGGGCAGTCCGAGGTCGGCCTGCAGGTCCAGGGGGGTGCGCGCCTCGATGCAGGGGCGGCCGTCCGGCCCGCGCAGCAGCAGCGGCTCGACCGGTTCGGCCAGCACGGACTCCAGCGACCGCAGGCACCCGGCCAGCGCCCGGGCGCGCATCGCGTCGTGGTCGGTCGCGAACAGTCGGGCCGGCAGCTGCAGCGCGAACAGGGTCAGCGTCTGCGCCCCGCTCGCAGCCAGGCCCGGGCCGAGGATCGACCGGTCGGCCAGCGTGTGGCAGTAGACCTCGCACGGCACCGGGTCGGGCAGCCGCCCGGCCAGCGCGGCCCGGTAGGCGGCCTCGAGCTGGCTCGCCGACTCGTTGACGTGCAGCGTCCCGGCGAACGCCTGCTCCGCGCTGACCTGCCGGTCGCGCAGCCGCGGCAGCCGGGTCAGCACCATGTTGACCTTGAGCTGGGCGCCCTCGGGCGCCTCGGCCGGCCCGCCCGCCGGCGGCGCCCCGGCCGCGGCCAGCAGCCCGTCCAGGGTGGTGGGCGCGCAGCCGGCGACCACGCGGGAGGCGCGCACGCGGCATACCGTGCCGTCGTCGACGAAGCTCACCTCCCCGTCGGGGGTCACCGCCACCACCGGGCAGCCGGTGCGCAGTTCGGCGCCGCCCCGGTATGCCGCGCGCTCCAGCGCCGCGGCCAGCGCACCCATGCCGCCGACCGGGACGTCCCAGTCGCCGGTGCCGCCACCGACGACGTGGTAGAGGAAGCAGACGTTCTGAACCAGCGACGGGTCGGCCAGCGAGGCGAAGGTGCCGATCAGGCCGTCGGTCGCGGCGATGCCCACGGTGAGATCGTCGGTCAGGAAGCGCCGCAGCACCTCGCCGAGCGGCACCGTCGTCAGCAGGTCGAACAGCTCCGGGTCCCCCGACGCCGCGCGGACCTCGTCGGCCGGGCGCAGCGGCTGCAGCACGGTCGGCCAGATCCCCCGGGCCAGCCCGCCGACCCGCTGGTAGAACTCGGTCCAGCCGGCCGCGTCGCCGCCCGCGACGGCGGCGAACCGCGCGTCCGCGGCGGCCGGGTCGGGCCCACCGACGAGCAGCCCGCGGCGCGGATCGGCCGGGACCGGCGTATAGGAGCCGTAGGTCCGGCGCCGCAGGGTGAGCGGCAGGGCCAGGTCCTCGACGATCCGCCGGGGCAGCAGCGACACCAGATAGGAGTAGCGCGACAGCCGCACGTCGACCCCGGTGAAGACCGGCGCCGAGACCGCTGCCCCGCCGACCCGGTCGAGCGCCTCGAGGACGAGCACCCGGCGCCCGGCCCGGGACAGGTAGGCCGCGGCGGTCAGCCCGTTGTGTCCGCCGCCGACCACGACGTCGTCATAGCGCTGCACAAGGCACCTCCGGCCGGTGAGAAAAGCGGCTCCCGGTCACCATTGCCGGCCGCCGGGAAATGCAGTGGCCCCCGCGAGCCTATTGGGCTCGCGGGGGCCACGAGGGTGAAGCGATCCGTCAGTCACTTGTGGTGCTGACGGCCGGGATCACAGCTGCAGCGCGCCCTCGATCTTGGCCAGGCGGAAGCGGGCCATGGCCAGGTTGGCCTTGGACTTGTCGAGCACGAGGTACAGGAAGATGCCGTCCTCGCGGCCGAAGGTGCGCAGGATGTGGTACTGCGAGTCGAGGGTGATGAGCACGTCCTCGAGCTTCTCCTTGATGCCCAGGTCCTTCATGGTGCGCAGCTTGGCCTGGATGACGTTGGCGTTGCCGGCGGCGGCGACGGTGAGGTCGACACCCTGCGGGTTGCCAGCCGTGGCGAGCGCCATGCCCGTGGCGGTCTCGACGAGCGCAACACCCATGGCGCCGTCGATCTGCATGGCCTCGTTCAGGGCGGTGTTGTAGTCTGCCATTTTGGGATTACTTCCTTCTGAGGGTTTTCGCGTGCCGCCCCCGAAGCGCGCTGGTGATGATTCCGTGTCTGGTTCGGCACGGGTCTGACGACACATCAGACTAGGGCGATCCGACAAACCGCCACTATCGTCCTTTCGGCCAGAGACGCGCGAGAGGAACAGCCGATAGCCCCTGGAGCCCCCGAGCGGGAGACTTCATATCTGCGGGCAAGTGTCGTCGAGCAGGTGCAGCCGGCGGCCGGCGCTCGTGGCGGAACCTCTCCACGGGAGCGGCTCTCCTCTAGTCAACCGTGCGGGTTCCAACGGGCCTCGCCTCACATGTCTTACGGGGACACAGAAGGGTAAGTAGCGTTTCCGATGAGCGGAACCAACGAGAACGGACCGTCGATGACCGAGTCCCGCGAGCAGTTCAAGGTCGACCTGCGTGGCATCGTCGACATCCTCAGCCACCACCTCTACAGCAGCGAGAAGGTCTACCTGCGCGAGCTGCTGCAGAACGCCCGGGACGCCATCGAGGCCCGCATCCGGCTCGAGCCGGACGTGCAGGGCGAGATCCTCATCACCCCCTCCCAGGGCAACGAGCCGATGATCCTGCGCGACAACGGGGTCGGCCTCACCGACGACAACATGCGCCAGCTGCTGGCCACCATCGGCTCGTCGAGCAAGCGCAAGGACTTCAACGCTGCCCGGCGCAAGTTCCTCGGCCAGTTCGGTATCGGTCTGCTCTCCTGCTTCCTCATCGCCGACACCATCGAGGTGCGGTCCCGCTCCGCCAAGGACCCCAACGCCCCGACGATCAAGTGGATCGGCCACGCCGAGGGCACCTTCGACATCTCCGAGTGCGACGAGCCGCTGGACTCGCCCGGCACCGAGGTCCGGGTCAAGCCCCGCCACGGCGAGGGCTGGTGGTGCAGCGAGGAGACGCTGCTGCAGCTGACCCACGACTTCGCCGAGCTGCTCGACGTGCCGGTCCGGGTGGCCGGCCGGCTGGTCTCGCAGCGCACCGCCCCCTGGGAGCTCCCGGTCGAGGAGCAGGTGGCCTGGTGCCGCGAGAACATGGGCTTCGAGCCGATGGGCATCATCCAGCTCAACGTGTCGATGCTCGACGTCAAGGGCCTGGGCTTCGTGCTGCCCTACACCGCGCAGCCGGGTCACCGCACCGGTGACCGGATCTATGCCCGCGGCATGCTGGTGGCCGACCAGGACAACCAACTGCTGCCGGACTGGGCGTTCTTCTGCCGCGCGGTGCTCGACGCCGGCGACCTGCCGCTGACCGCCTCGCGTGAGTCGCTGCAGGAGACCACCTCGCTGCGGCTGGTCCGCGAGCAGTTGGGCCAGCGGATCCTGTCCGAACTCATCATGGTCTACGGCACCCACCCCGAGGTCTACTTCGACATCGCCCGGCTGCACGCCACCGGCCTCAAGGCGCTGGCCGTCGAGGACCGCGACCTGCGCGACCTGGTCGTCTCCACGCTGTCCTTCCCGACCACGGTCGGCGACCGCACCCTGGTCGACCTGGCCCAGAGCGGCGACCCGGTGCACTACGTCGTGGACGGCGACAAGTACGACGCGATGGCCGACATCGCCGCGCACACCGGCGCCATGGTCGTCAACGCCAGCGGCCCGCACGACGGCCCGCTGATGCGCAAGCTGGCCGAGTCCGGTCACGCCTTCCACGAGGTCGACATCGACGCCCTCGTCGCGATGATCAAGCCGACCCCGGCCTCGGACCGCCGGGCCGCGATGCGCCTGGCCGGCACCGCCGTCGAGATCCTGCAGGGCCGCGGCATCACCGATGTCGACGTCCAGGTGAGCTCCTTCGAGCCGGTCGAGCGCGCCGCCCTGTGGTGGCCGACGATCCACCGCTTCGACGAGGAGAACAGCAAGGGCAAGCCGGCCCACACGGCCACCCTCGTGCTCAACTCGGCCAACCCCGCGGTGGAGGCGCTCATGGAGAACTCCCTCACCGACGAGGCGGTCGCCGAGGCCATCTGCACCCTGCTGGTCTCGGCCATGCTGCAAGGCCGAGCCCCGGTCAGCCCGGAGCGTGCGGCGATGCTGTCGGCATCGATCCAGCGGCTGATCGGCGTCGTCCGGACGGCGAGCCTCCAAGAACTGGAGGCCGCCGCGGTCTGACAGTCCAGGATGACGGCGGCGGGGGGCTGGTGGCGTACGGCCACCGGCCCCCCGCCGTGCTTTCCGGCTGGTCGGTCGTCCGGACGGTATGCCGCGCGGCGCCCGGCCGGTGCCCCGCCCGGCCTCGACCCGTTGGTGTGGTCAGTCCGGCTCGGCCTCGGACCGGCCGGGGGCGGCTCCCCGCTCGGCCCACTCCCGGTCGGCCTGGTCCCACTCCTCGGTGCGCCGCCGCGCCGTCTCCAGCGCGTGGCCGGCCTCGTCGGCGGTGGCGTAGGGGCCCATGACGTCGTCGCCCGGTCCCCGGTCCTCGTCGCTCTCGACCCGGCCCGTCGTGATGTTGTACCAGTACTGCACGAGATCCTCCTAGGTTCGCCCGTCGTCCCCACCGTAGGCCGTCTCGCGCGCCCGGTGGCGTGCATAGACTCGCCGTCATGCCGGTCCGTCCCCATCGTGTCAGCCCGCGCCGGCCGGTGCCGGCCAGCATCCCCCGCCCCGAGTACGTCGACCGACCCGCCCCCGCCCGGTGGACCGGCGCGGAGGTCAAGGACGCCGAGACGATCGAGCGCATGCGGGTGGCCGGGCGCATCGCCGCGCAGGCGATGGCCGCCGCCGCCGCCGTCATCGCCCCGGGGGTGACCACCGACGAGATCGACCGGGTCGGTCACGAGTTCCTGCTCGACCACGGTGCCTATCCCTCGACCCTCGGCTACCGCGGCTTCCCCAAGTCGCTGTGCACGTCGGTCAACGAGGTGGTGTGCCACGGCATACCCGATGCCCGTCCGCTGGAGGACGGTGACATCGTCAACATCGACATCACCGCGTTCATCGGGGGGGTGCACGGCGACACCGACGCCACCTATCTGGTCGGCGAGGTCGACGAGGAGTCCCGGTTGCTGGTCGAGCGCACCCGGGAGGCCATGCAGCGGGGCATCAACGCGGTCGCGCCGGGGCGCGAGATCAACGTCATCGGCCGGGTGATCTCGGCCTATGCCAAGCGGTTCGGCTACGGCGTGGTCCGCGACTTCACCGGGCACGGCATCGGCGAGGCCTTCCACAGCGGCCTGATCATCCCGCACTTCGACGCGGCCCCCTCCTACGCCACGGTCATCGAGCCCGGCATGACCTTCACCATCGAGCCGATGCTCAACCTCGGCACCCACGAGTGGGACATGTGGGACGACGGCTGGACCGTGGTGACCAAGGACCGGCGCCGGTCGGCCCAGTTCGAGCACACGATCCTGGTCACCGAGCGCGGAGCGGAGATCCTCACCCTGCCGTAAGGCAGGATGAGAGCCATGGCTGCAACGGCGCGGGTGGCGCTCGGCATCGACATCGGCGGATCCGGGATCAAGGGCGCTCCGGTCGACCTCGACTCCGGACAACTGCTGCACGACCGGGTCAAGTTCGCCACCCCCGCGGCGTCGACCCCCGAAGCGGTGGCCGAGATCGTCGACCGGATCGCCGAGCAGTTCACCGACGACCTGCCGCAGGACGCCCCGATCGGGGTGACCATCCCCGGCGTCGTGCAGCGCGGGGTGGTGCGCACCGCCGCCAACATCGACAAGTCGTGGATCGACGCCGAGGGCGAGCGCATCTTCAGCGAGGTGCTCGGCCGCCGGTGCCTGCTGGTCAATGACGCCGACGCCGCCGGGGTCGCCGAGGTGCGCTACGGCGCGGCTCAGGGCCAGCGCGGCCTGGTCGTGCTCACCACCCTGGGCACCGGCATCGGCGTGGCGCTGCTGCACAACGGGGTGCTGGTCCCCAACGCGGAACTCGGCCACGTGGAGATCGACGGCCACGACGCCGAGACCCGCGCGGCGGCCAGCATCCGCGAACGCGAGGGCCTGTCCTACGCCCAGTGGGCCCCCCGCCTGCAGCGCTACTACCGGGTGCTGGAGGACCTGCTCTGGCCGGACCTGTTCGTCGTCGGCGGCGGAGTCTCGCGCAAATCCGACAAGTTCCTGCCCCTGCTGGACCTGCGCACCCCGATCATCCCGGCCGCGCTGCGCAACGCGGCGGGCATCATCGGCGCCGCGGCGCTGGCCGCCGGCTGAGCCGTTCCGGCCCGGGCCGGGGTCAGCCGACCTGGACCGAGCCCTGGCCGGCCAGGTCGTGCAGGGTCAGGTCGTCGCCGCCGTTGGTGACGATGTGCGTGACGTAGAGGTTGCGGCCGGGGGCGGCCAGCAGCGCGTCGTGGATCGGCACCACGCCGCGGGCCGGCCCGATGCGGCGCACGAAGTCGATGGAGTCGCGCACCGCACACCACGGCGCGTTGACCGGGACGGCCAGCAGGTCGACCGAGCCGGGGTCGGCGTCATAGGCGTCGCCGGGGTGGAACAGGCTGGGCTCGCCGTCGGCCTCGATGCGCACCCCCACGTTGGCCACCGTCGGGATCCAGTTGTGGTTGAAGGCGTGCAGCGCGCCGCGCGGGCTGACCGTGACGTCCCCGATGACCAGGTCGTCGCCGGCCGCCAGCACCCCCACCTCGATGCCCTGGCCCTGCAGGATCTCGGCCGTCTGCGGGTCGGTGTGGACCTGCACGCCGGGGTTGGCCCGCACCAGCGGGCCGATCCGCTGCTGGTCCAGGTGGTCGGCGTGCTGGTGGGTCACGAGGATCGCATCGAGACCGGTGAGCTGCTCGAAGCCGGCCGAGAAGCCGCCGGGATCGATGAGCAGGCGCCGGTCGGCGGCCTCGACGAGCCGCCAGCTGTCGCCGAAGTGGGTCAGACGCATCTCGCCGCGGTAGCCGGCCGACCCGGCGCGGCGGGGCTTGGGCGCGGAATGCCGCGCCACGGGACCCCGGGCCCGGCCGCACCCGGCCGGTCGGCAATAGGGTGGACCCGACCGCTCGAGGAAGGTGACCCATGTCCGCGCCCACGCCTGTCGATGCCACCTCCACCGCTGCCTGGGGTCGGTTGCAGACCCTCGCCGCCGGGCTCACGCCCGATCTGGGCGGCTGGTTCGCGGCCGACCCGGCCCGGGCCGAGCGCTTCGCGTTCGGCTGCGCCGACCTGTACGTCGACCTGTCCAAGAACCTGCTGACCGACGACATCCTCGCCGCGCTCGTCGAGCTCGGGGAGCAGGTGGACCTCACCGGCCGGCGGGACGCGATGTTCTCCGGCGAGCACATCAACGTCACCGAGGACCGCGCGGTGCTGCACACCGCGCTGCGGCGGCCGAGCGGTGCCGCGCCGGCGCTGGTCGTCGACGGCCAGCAGGTCGACCAGGACGTGCACGAGACGCTGCAGCGGGTCTACGCCTTCGCCGAGCGGGTCCGCTCCGGCGAGTGGGTCGGGGTGACCGGCAAGCGCATCGACACGGTCGTCAACATCGGCATCGGCGGCTCCGACCTCGGTCCGGTGATGATCTACGAGGCGCTGGCCCCCTATGTGCAGCCCGGGCTCGCGTGCCGGTTCATCTCCAACATCGACCCGACCGACTCGGCGCAGAAGACCGCCGACCTCGACCCGGAGACGACCCTGGTCATCGTCGCGAGCAAGACCTTCACGACCCTCGAGACGCTGACCAACGCCCGCCTGGTGCGCGCCTGGCTGCTGGACACCCTGGCGGCCAACGGCGCCATCGACGGGTCCGACGCGTCGCGCGCCGAGGCGGTCGCCAAACACTTCGTCGCCGTGTCGACCGCGCTGGACCGGGTCGCCGAGTTCGGCATCGATCCGGCCAACATGTTCGGCTTCTGGGACTGGGTCGGCGGGCGCTACTCGGTCGACTCGGCGATCGGCACCTCGGTGTGCGTGGCGATCGGGCCCGAGCGTTTCGCCGAGCTGCTGGCCGGCTTCCACGCGGTCGACGAGCACTTCCGCACCGAGCCGCTCGAGCGCAACGTGCCGGCCCTCATGGGGCTGCTCAACGTCTGGTACGTCAACTTCCTCGACGCGCGCTCGCACGCGGTGCTGCCCTACGCCCAGCAGTTGCACCGCTTCGCGGCATACCTGCAGCAGCTGACCATGGAGTCCAACGGCAAGTCGGTGCGCTGGGACGGCTCGCCGGTGACCACCGCGACCGGCGAGGTGTTCTGGGGCGAGC
>CAZYHR010000126.1:0-8764 GCA_964647395.1 uncultured Intrasporangiaceae bacterium
CGGTCTGGGCCATGGGTTTCCTCCTGAGGGGCCGGGCGCGAGGGCCGCGGGGTCGTCCGGCCAGGCCCGGGCGAAGCCCCAGGCCGGCACCGTCCCGGGCCCCAGCCCGGCGAGCAGCCCGGAGGCGGCCAGCACCGCGCGGCGCACGGCGTCGGCCCCGGCGGCCTGCTCGGCCAACGACTCCGGCGCCACCGGCAGGGTCGGCCCGGCCCCCCGGGCGAGTTGCTGCCCCCGGGCGCCGTAGAGCGACAGCCCGGCCGCGTTGCGCTCGTGCAGCCGGGCGGCATACGAGGCCAGTGACCGGGCGCTCGTGGTGACGTCGGCGGCGGCTGCGCGGTGGCCGTCGACGTCGGCCCGGGGCAGGTGGGCCAGCGCGGCCTTGAGCCGGGCGCGGACCTGCGCCGGCCGGGCGTGCTCGTCGTGCAGGTCGAGGGCGAAGGGCAGCAGGCCGACGTCGCCGAGCCGGCGGCGCACCACGTCGAGCGCGGCGCCCTTCTCGGCGACGAACAGCACCCGCCGCCCCAGCACCATCTGGTCGGCCAGGATGTTGGTGATGGTCTGCGACTTGCCGGTGCCCGGCGGCCCCTCGAGCACGAAGGTCCGGCCCGCCCGGGCGTGCGCGACCGCCTGGGCCTGCGACCCGTCGCACAGCACCGGCAGGTCCGCGACGATGCCGTCCAGGGTGGCCACGGCGGTGTCGACCGGGGTCGCGTCCGGGTCCGTGAACCGCGCGGTCGGGGTGAGTGCGAGGTGCCGGGCCGCCGGGCGCTGCAGGAAGCTCTCCCAGTGCTCGTCCAGGTCGCGCCACAGCAGATAGCCGGTGAAGCCGACGATGGCCAGCCGGGCCTCGGTGACCACCGTGAACGGCAGTCCCGCGGTGGCCACCGCCTCGCGGACGGCGCGGATCGCGGCGTCCACGTCGACCCCCTCGCCGTCGGCGCGCTGCGGCGGGTCGTCCAGGGCGGGCACGGTCAGCCCGAACTCGAGGCGCAACTTCTCCAGCAGCGAGCGGTTCACGGTGACCGAGCCGGTCTCGTCGAACTCGATCTTCCACGGCTGGATCACCCCCTTGATGACGACGGGGGCCAGCAACAGCGGGGCGGAGAGTTCGCGGTCGCCCAGCTGCCAGTCCAGCCGCCCCAGGGTCACCGCGAGCGGGTTGGCGCCGGTCTCCTGCAGGCCGGTGCGGGCGCGGTAGCGCAGCCGGTCGACCAGCGCCTTGTGGGAGTCGGTGTCGGCCTGGGTGTAGAGCGTGGCCCGGTCGCGCAGCATGGTCCGCAGGATGTCGGCCGGCAGCCCGTAGGCGTCCCGCACCCCCTGGGCCGCCACGGCGCCGGCGATGTCGTCGACGGCCCGCAGTGCGACGGTGCGCCCGTCCTGCAGCAGCCCGGTCAGCAGGCCGAGGTGCTCGCCGGGCATGACGAGCGGCAGCTGGGTCAGGCCCGGCCCGAAGTTGAGCAGCTTGTTGCGCAGGGTCAGGTCGAGCAGGGAGTTCTGCCAGGCCCGCACCCGCGGCGGTGGCTGCGCCCGCTCCGGTATGCCGCGTGGCGCGGCTTCGGCGCCCGGCCCGCCCGGCCGGCCGGTGCGGTCCGCGGGTGGCCGGCCGTCCGGCGGACCGCCGATCAGGTCCGGTTGCGTCGCCGGGGTGTAGGCGACGACCTCGACCGTGCCGTCGGCCCGCACCTGGCGGGCCGGCACCGGATAGACCCGCATGAGCCGGGCCATGCGCACGTCGAGGACCCCGAGCAGCTCGGCGGTGGCGGTGTGCAGGTAGCTGTCCTTGGGTGCCTGGGCGGCCCGGCGGAACAGGTCGCGCGGCGGGGTGCGCTCCTGGGTGAGCATCGTCGTCTCGACCACGCCGAGCAGCCCGAGCCCGACGGCGTTGACGGCCTGCGCGGTCTGCAGCGACGCCGCGTCGGGCAGGGCGTGCTCCTCGTCGCGCCACCACCCGGCGAAGGCGTGGCCGCGGGCCAGCCACACGACCGGATGGATGCCCACGTGCTCCAGGGCCGCCGCGACCAGCAGCGTGGTGTCCAGGCAGGTGCCCAGCTGCCCGTCGACGACATCGCCGGGCGTGCGGACCTGCTGGCCGTAGCCCCAGGAGGCGGGCGGTTCGGCGTAGTAGACCCCGCCCTCGTGGACGGCCCGGCAGATCGCCTCGACGATCTGGTCGATCCGCTCGGGCGAGACGTGGCTGACCGCCAGCGACCCGCTGCGGGTGCGCCGCTCGAGCACCGCCGCGGCGGCGGCGACCACCCGGGCCACGGCCGGGTGGTTGGGCTGCACGAAGGCCGCCAGCAGCTCCAGCGACAGCAGCGGCGCCGCCGGGTCGAACACCCACTGCCGGGCGGCCAGCACCCGCACCGGCGTGCGGGACTCCACCAGCGGCATACCCCCGGCGGTCGCGGTGACCACGAGGTCGGCGCCGGTCTGCTCCTGCACGGCCGCCATCGCGCCCGGCTCCGGTTCGATGCCGGGGGTGTCCAGCACCAGCCGGCCACCGGCGTCGATGCCGTCGACGTGGTGCTGCCAGGGGCGGGTCAACGCCGTGCCGTGCGCGTCGCGCAGCACCGCCGAGAGCGTGACGTCGGTCAGCGGCTCGGCCCCCGCCGCGAGCACCAGACGGTGGACGAAGCGGATGCCATTGTGCGCCATCGCGTGGTTGACGACCGGTGCGGCCACCACCCCGAGCTGCGCCGCCGTCACCATGGGCGGCAGCCTAACGACCCGTGCGGCCCGGTTAGAGTGGCCGCATGGCCGTGCTCAAGGAGTTCGTCGTCGTGCTGCATCTGCTGGGCATGGCGGCGATCGTCGGGCCCTATCTGCTGGTCCGGGCGCACGGCCGGATCGACCCGGTCATGGTCTGGGGCGCCCGCGCCCAGATCCTCACCGGTCTGGTCCTGGTCGCCTTCGCCGAGATGGGGGAGCGCGCCCCCAACCACCTCAAGATCGGCGTCAAGCTCGGCATCGCCGTCGCCGTCGTCGCCTGCACCGAGATGGCCGCGGTCGGCCAGAAGAAGCGGGTCGCCGCCACCCATGGCCAGGTGCCCGACGACGGCTTCGGCAGCGTCGGCAGCCTGGTGGACGCCGCCGCCTGGCTCACCGTCCTCAACGTGCTCGTCGCGGTGATGTGGCGGTCCTACGGCTGACCGGTCACAGGGTCAGCACGAGCTTGCCGGTGGTCTGCCGGCCCTCGAGCGCCTGATAGGCCGCGGCGGCGTCCTCGAGCGGGTAGCGGCCGCCGATCTCCAGCCGCACGGTGCCCTCGGCCAGGGCGGTGAAGATGTCGCCCGACCGCCACAGCAGTTCGTCGCGGTCGGCGATGTAGTGCCCGAGGGTGGGACGGGTGACGAACAACGACCCGCCGCTGTTGAGGCGCTGCAGGTCGAAGGGCGGCACGGCGCCGCTCGCGGCGCCGAACAACACGACCAGCCCGCGCGGGCGGGTGGCCGCCAGCGACGCGTCGAAGGTGTCCTTGCCGACCCCGTCGTAGGCGACCGCGACCCCGGCGCCGCCGAGCGCGGCGCGCACCGCCGCGGCCAGGTCGTCGGTCTCGCGGTAGTTGATCGTGTGGGTGGCGCCCAGGTCAGCGGCCTTGGCGAGCTTGTCGTCGCTGCCCGCCGTGGCCACGATGACGGCACCCTTGGCGGCGCCGAGCTGGACCAGCCACTGGCCGACGCCGCCGGCGGCGGCGTGCACGAGGATCGGGTCGCCCGGCTGCACGGCGTAGGCGCTGTTGAGCAGGAAGTGGGCGGTCATGCCCTGCAGCATCGCCGCGGCCGCCTGGTCGCCGGACACCCCGTCGGGCACCGGCACGACCGCGTCGGCCGGCAGGACGACCAGCTCGCACGCGCTGCCGGGCCGCATCGCCCAGGCGACCCGGTCGCCGACGGCCGGCCCGGCCACCCCGGCCCCGACCGACTCGACGACACCGGCGCCCTCGACGCCGAGCGTGAACGGCAGCGGCAGCGGATAGCGGCCCTCGCGGTGGTAGACGTCGATGAAGTTGACCCCGGAGGCCTCGACCCGCACCCGGATCTCGCCCGGCCCGGGATCGGCGACCTCGACGGTGTCGACGGTGAGGACCTCACCACCACCGGTGCGGGGGACCCGGAGCGCTCGCGCAGTCGTCATGCCCCCACCATAGGTCCGCGAGCAGGCGTGCAGGATGAGAGCACTCTCATCGACGGCTCACCCGGTCCTCATCCGCTTCGGGCAGGATCGGGTCATGACCGACGGGCAGGGCAGCGCCGAGGACCTCGCGCTGCTCACCGGACCCCGGGCGCAGGGCCTGTTGTCGGCCGCCGTCGCCACCGCCGGTGGGCAGTTGGTGTCCTGGCGGGCCCGCCAGGTCGACCATCGGCCCGGTCGCAGCACGACGGTCTCGTATGCCGCGCGGGTCCGCTGGGCGGACGGCGAGCGCGAGGACACCCTGGCCGCGACCATCGGCGGGCCCGCGGTCACCGCTGCTGACGGGCTGCACCCGGGGGTGCTGCGGCTCAACGACGGCATCCGCGACGTCGCGGTGTGGCGGATGCCCCTCGATCCCGGGCTGCCGGCGCTGGCCGCCGCGCTCGCGCCGCGGGCGGTGGCCCACCTGCTGGCCGCCTATGGTGTGGCGGGCGTCGACCCGCAGACGGTGCGGCTGGCCGTGCGGGCCTATCGCCCCGGCCGGCGCGCCGTCATCGAGGCCCGGGCCGGGGCCGCCCGGCTGTTCCTCAAGGTGGTCCGCCCGCACACGGTCCAGGCCCTGCACCGCCGGCACACCGCGCTCGGGTCGCAGGGCTTCCCGGTGCCCACCAGCCTGGGCTGGACCGACGACGGGCTGCTCGTGCTCGCCGCGCTGCCGGGTGAGTCGATGCGCGTGCGGATGCTCGACGGCGGCCGGCTGCCCACCGGCGCCGACCTGCTGGGGCTGCTGGACCGGCTGCCCGCGCAGCTGGACCTGCCGCACCGCCCCTCGTGGACCTCGGCCGCCGCGCACTACGCCCGGGTCGTCGGCGCCGCGGTGCCCGACCAGGCCGAGCGGGCCGCCGCGCTGGCCGCGCGGATCACCGCGGGCACCGCGCAGCCGCCGGACCGGCTGGTGCACGGCGACCTCTACGAGGCCCAGCTGCTGCTCACCGGCGCCGAGATCACCGGGGTCCTCGACGTCGACTCGGCCGGCCCGGGCCGGCGCGCCGACGACCTGGCCTGCCTGGTCGCCCACGCGCTGGTCCTCGGGCTGAGCCGGCCCGAGCAGGCGCCGCGGCTGCACGCGGTGGCGGCCGGGTGGCATGCCGACTTCCGGCGCCGGGTCGACCCGGTCGAGCTGGACCTGCGGGTCGCCGGGGTGCTGCTGTCGCTGGCCACCGGCCCGCACCGGGTGCAGGAGGCGGGCTGGCCGGACGGCACCCGACGACGGGTCGACTTGGTGCAGGACTGGGTCGAGCGGGCGGGGACGCCCCGATGAGCCCGGGCCGCCGCACCCGGTCGGTGCGCACCCGGGTGCTCACCTGGGTGCTCGTGCTGGCGGCCCTGGGGATGGCGGTGGCCGGAGCCACGTCCTATGCGCTGCAGGACGAGCGGCTGCATCGCGAGGTCGACGCGGGGCTGGCGCAGGAGGTGCGGGAGTTCCGGGCGCTGGCCACCGATGGCGTCGACCCCGCCACCGGGTCGGCCTTCACCAGCGTCGAGCAGTTGCTCGCGGTCGTCCTGCAACGCAACGTGCCGGACAGCACCGAGACCCACCTGACCCTGTTCGGGGGCGAGGTGGCGGGCACTCGGGTGGGCGAGCAGTCCATCGCGCTGCACGACGAGCCGCACGTGCTCGACGTGATCCGGCAGGTGCCCCGCGACGCGGGCGCGGTGATCACCGAGGCCGAGACGGCACGCGGCACCGTGCGGATGATCGTCGTGCAGGTCGGCGTGCAGGGCCGGCCGACGAGCGGCACCTATGTCGTGGCCGCGATGCTCGACCAGCGCCGGGCCGAACTGGCCGACCTGACCCGCATCTACGTCGTCATGGCGCTCGTCGCGCTGGTCGTCGTCGGGATCGGCGGCTGGATCGTCGCCGGTCACCTGCTGCGGCCACTGCGGCTGCTGCGCGAGGCCGCGGCGGGGCTGGACGAGAGCCAGCTGGACCAGCGGATCCCGGTGCGCGGCGACGACGACGTGTCCGAGCTCACCCAGTCGTTCAACGCCATGCTGGACCGGCTGCAGGGTGCCTTCGGGTCGCAGCGCCAGCTCATCGACGACGCCGGCCACGAGCTGCGGACCCCGTTGACCATCGTCTCGGGGCACCTGCAGCTGCTCGACCCCGACGACTCGGCCGCGGTGGCCGAGACCCGGGACCTGCTGCTCGACGAGACCGACCGGATGAGCCGGCTGGTCGAGGACCTCATCGTGCTGGCCACCTCGCAGCGATCCGACTTCGTGCAACTCGAGCCGCTCGAGGTGGCCGACCTCACCGACGAGATGTTCGGCAAGGCCCGGGCCCTCGGTGACCGGCAGTGGGTCCTCGGGGCGATCGGCGAGGGGCACCTCGTCGGGGACCGGCAACGGATCGTCCAGGCGGTCCTGGCCCTGGCGCAGAACGCCGTCAAGTACTCGGCGCCCGGCTCGCGGGTCACCGTGTCCAGCGAGGTCGCCCGCGGCGAGGCGCGCTTCCGGGTGACCGACCAGGGCCTCGGCATCGACCCGGACGACCTCGACCGCATCTTCCGGCGGTTCGGGCCGGGCCGGCTCGGGCCGCGGGGTCGAGGGGTCGGGCCTGGGGCTGGCCATCGTCGATGCCATCGCCCAGGCGCACGAGGGCTGGGTCGAGGTCGAGACCGAACCCGCCGCCGGGTCGACCTTCACCGTGGTGCTGCCCGCCCGGCAGGCCGCCGCGGGTCCCCGGCCGTGGCCCGCCGACCCGGACGCGACGGCCGAGGACCCGTTGGCCGACTGGCCCGACGAGCGCACGGAGCGGCTGTGAGGACGGTTGACGATGGTGACGTGGTGAGGACGGTGACGTGGTGAGGACGGTGACGTGGTGAGGACGGTGACGTGGTGAGCAGGATCCTGGTCGCTGAGGACGAGCAGCGCATCTCGTCGTTCGTCGAGCGTGGGCTGCGGTCCAACGGCTTCACGACGACGGTGGTGGCCGACGGCCGCGGCGCCGTCGACCTGGCGCTCAGCGGCGAGTTCGACCTGCTCGTGCTGGACATCGGGCTGCCGCTGCTGGACGGCTATGCCGTGCTGCACCGGCTGCGCGAGCAGGGCAGCACCATCCCCATCGTCGTGCTCACCGCGCGGGACTCGATCACCGACACCGTCGCGGCCCTGGAGGGCGGCGCCGACGACTACATGTCCAAGCCGTTCCGCTTCGACGAGTTGCTCGCCCGGATCCGGTTGCGGCTGCGCCAGGACCGGGCGCCCGAGACGACGACCCTCACGGTGGGCGACCTCACCCTCGACCTGCGCACCCGGCGGGCCGACGTCGCCGGCCGGACCGTCGAACTGTCCGCCCGGGAGTTCTCGCTGGCCGAGACCCTGATGCGCAACGTCGACCTGGTGCTGTCCCGCGAGCAACTGCTCAGCCACGTGTGGGGCTATGACTTCGACCCCGGCTCCAACGTCGTCGACGTCTACGTGCGCTACCTGCGGCGCAAGCTCGGCGCAGACCGGATCGAGACGATCCGCGGGGTCGGCTATCGCCTCGTCGCTCCCGCGACCGACGGGGAGAACGTTCCATGAGAGGGCTCTCATCGGGCTCTCCTTCGGGCCTCATCGGCGACTGGCACGGTGGAGCCATGGACGCGAAGGACGCGTCGACAGGACGAAGGAGAACGCCATGAACGCTCGCAAGCAATGGGCCGTCGTCGGAGCCGTCGCCGCCCTCGGGATGTCCGTCGCGGTCGGCACCGCCGCCCTGCGGGTCAACGACGCCGCCTCCCAGCCGGCCGGTGGCTCGGTGTTGCTGGTCTCGGACAGCGACCCCACCGACGGGGCCGTCGACCTCAGCCCGGAGAGCGCGGACAGCCCCAACGAGTCCGCCGTGGAGTCGGCCGACTCGGCCAGCGACAGCCCGGGCGATCCCAACTACGTCGACCCGAGCCCGGAGAGCGCGGACAGCCCCAACGAGTCGGCGTCCGACTCCCCGGTGGTCGCCCCCGCCCCGGCTCCGCAGCCGGCCGCCCCCGCGCCCGCCCCGGCGCCGGCCCCGGCTCCCCGGCCGGCCGTCCCCGCCGCGGACTCGGCCGACTCGCCGGCCCCCGCCCCCAAACCGGCCGCTCCCAAGGCGGACAGCGCGGACAGCCCGGCCAGCCCGGCATCCGCGGACAGCCCCGACTGAGCCAGGAGCCCACACCAGGCATGACCTTCACGGCCAGCACCCGACGCCCCCCGGAGCCCGGTGGGGCGTCGGTGCTGCCCGAGCCCGTCGAGCCCGACCCGCGCGAGCACGGCTGGCTGGACCGCCCGCCGCCGCTGGTCGTCCTGGTGCTCGCCGCGTTGCTGCTGGGTCTGGGCCTGGTCGGCGTGGCCGGGCTGGCGGTCGACCGGCTCGCGGGCACCGCCCCCACCGTCGAGGATCTGGGTGGCCCGGTGCGGCTGGGCCCGGACGCCTCGGACGAGGCGCCCGCCCCGGCCCCGGCGCCCACCCCGACGATCGTCCCCACCCCGCCGGCACCCCCGGCACCCCCGGCGCCGCCGCCGGCGCCCCCGCCCCGGCCGCCACCCGCCCCCCGGCCCCCCGCCCCCGCCCCGCCCCCGCCCCCGGGCGGCGCGTCCGACGCCGCTG